>CAZNGJ010000023.1:0-24551 GCA_964572615.1 uncultured Bacteroides sp. | reverse complement strand
TGACAGCTTGACGGACTGAGGCGCACGTCCTGCTTTTTTAGGATTATCCCACGGCATCGGTAATAGCTGCCGTGGGGTAATCCGTTTTTTGACGTGGGGTTGGATCGTGATAGCCGCCACCGAGCGTGTCCGCTCCCAGGCATCGCGGTGACGTCCCTCTGTCATATCGTGCCAAGCCCTGCAGATGCTCTCGAACTCGCCGAAGGTCGACTTACAGAAGTCGTCGTGCGACATCCCGATACATCCGATGGCCAACCCCAAGAGCTCATAGATGCCTAAAGGTTTTTTTTCAGCCTCGGAGTCGTCCTCTTCCTCGACGTCGTCGACCTCTTCGGAAGTGATGGCGTTGTTCCACTCGGCCATATCCTCGGGGGTGATAGCATCGGCAAAGTCCATCAGCGTCAGCCCGAAAGGCTTGCCCTCGCGCTTGGACGCCGACATAACACAGCACCACAGATATGTGCACAGATCCGTGAAACTCGACGCGTTGATCTCGGTTATCTCGCGGCCTATCTCCTGCTTAAAGCGGAGCATAGCCCCCATAGTAGGACTACAGGGGTATGCTTCGCCGTTGATGGTTATCTCAAGACGTTTCATGCTTCGGGCGCGGTTTCGGTGATTGCGGAATCGTCGATTTCTACCACGCCGTCGTTCTCAAGACTGATGCTGTAGGCGCCGGCTTACACAACCCCCTTCCGCCCTCCGAGTGTCAGCCTACGTTCCATCGCAACGCTTCTTCACCAAAATGCACGAAAAAAGGCCTATAGAACGTATCTATAGACCTTATTTCTGTGATCCGCCTGGGGCTCGAACCCAGGACCCCAACATTAAAAGTGTTGTGCTCTACCAGCTGAGCTAGCGAATCTCCTTGGTGCTTGGGGCGAAGGGGTTGCCTTGCCTGAAAAGCGTTGCAAAGTTAGTCAGTTTTTTTGAATTATCCAAATTTTCTGACGCGAAATTTTCTCGGTTTTAGCTAAGTCGGTATTTGGCAGGTGTTTAGTCGTCGACTATGATAAAGAGTCCGTCGAGGTCAAAGAGCATTTCGGGGGGTGTTGCGTTGAGAAGCAGTACGCGCATGCCGCGGCCGGTGGCGTCGATGATGCCGGTGACTTCATCGAGGAGTCCGGCGCGTTCGAGGTGTTTGTATGCTCGCTCGGGCAGGACGGCTTTGATGGCGGGGATGTAAAGGCTTTCGGGGCAGGGGGCTTGTATGTCCTTGACGCGGCCGTCTCGGTTGAATGTCACGGTGACGTCGTTGCCGAGGGTGACGCGATAGGTGTCGTGGATGACGTTATGGGTGATGGGGCCTACCATGACGCGTGAATATACGGTCTGTAGAAAGTGTTGTGCCGCGGCGGGGAGTTCGTTCGGGGTGGCGGATATGGATGTGGCTATGCCCGGGCCGCCCTGGATGTTGATTGGGGTAGGGGGCACGATGCTGTGGGTTTGTGCTGTTACAGCGGGTGCGATGATGGCAGCGGCAATGGCCGCGATGAGTGTCTTTTTCATAATATTAATGTATATCGTTTTCTATTGAAACGCGTGGGGTCAGGGAATGTTTTGGAGGTTAGGCGAATTATGGGTAATTTTGCGATAGAAAACTCTATATTGTATAAGAATGGATATCAGTAAACTTGACAGCGACAAGAATGTGATGCAGAATGTCAAGCAGCGTTTTTTTGCGTTGCGTAACGGGCTATTGGCCGATATGCTGCGACGTGGCGGGTCGCCGTTCCGAATCATTTTCGGGCTTAACTTGCCACAGCTTAAGGAGATTGCCGGGGTGTTCGGTACGGATGATGGTCTTGCTGAAGCTTTGTGGGCTAATGTGTCGACGCGCGAGAGTCGGCTGTTGGCACCTATGGTGGCTGATGCCGATGCGTTCGGCCACGACCGTGCAATGACGTGGTTAGCATCGGCTTCTGGCTCGTTGGAGGAGTTGGACGTGTTGTGTCACGCGTTGCTGCGCAAGCTGCCGTACGGGCGTGCTTTGGTCGACGAGTTGGCGGGGGCAGAGGATGCGCAGCTTCGGTATGCTGCGCTGCGTCTGATGATGTCGTTTGTGTCGCGCGACCCGGTCGGCGCTTTGGCGTTGGCCGAAGCTGAATTGGAGCGTGGCGAGGCGCTGACGGCGGGTGTGGCGCGTCAGCTTAAGGAAGAGGCGGAGTTCCTCCTCAACTCTTAGCTGCGCGGCGGGTCAGCCAGTCGCCTACCCATAGGCCGCCGATGATGAGGCCGCAGCCCAGGATGCCTATTGCGGTGATGGGCTCGCCGAGGATAAAGTAGGATGCTATGAGGGTTACTATCATCTGGAAGTACATGAAGTTGTTGGCTCGGACCGCGCCGAGGTTCTTGACGGTAACGGACCATAGCAGGTAGGCAATCATGGACGCGCCGATGCCGAGGAACAGGAGGTTGAACACGACGTCGCTGTTGTGTAACAGGTCGATGGGGTTGCACAGACGCGGCGAGATCGCCAGGAAGGGTAGGGCGGTAAGGACGCCGTAGAAGAATGTCTTGCGGCTTACGAACCATGTGTCGTAGTTGGCGCTGAGGCGGCGCAGGATGAGCGAGTAGATGGCCCAGCTGAAGGCGGCGCCTATGCTGAGCAGGTCGCCGATAGGGTTTACTTCGAGGCTTGTCGAGCTGTTGAATATCACGCAGGCCACACCGACAAAGGCTATCACCGAGCCGGTTATCATGCCGCGTCCGGGTCGTTCGTTGGCATAGACGAGGCCCACGAGCATGGCAGTTATCAGTGGTGACAGCGATGTGAGTAGTGAGACGTTCTGGACAAGGGTATATTCGAGGGCGGTGTTCTCGGCGATGAAGTAGATAGAGCCGGCTGTCAGGCCACAAAGGGCGAAGAGACCCTCGTCGCGCCATGAATCGCTACGGAATTTCTTGTGAGCGAACAGCAGGATGAGCAAATAGGCCAGAGTGAAGCGGTATATGTATATCTCGACGGGTCCCATGCCGTTGTCGAGCAGAACCTTGGACGAGATGAACGACAGGCCCCACATCGTGATGGTGACGATGCCGGCCAGATTGACCATCAGGTTTTTGGTCGATGATATATTGCGTCGTGGTGTTATTGAGTCAAGATTGGAGTTCATATTGAGAGCAAAATTAGTGATTTTTTCTCGGTGGCACAAACCAAACTGAATAAAAAATGGTTATAAAGACAACTCAATAGACAACACAATAGACACTCAATAGATAAAACACACGATTATGAAGATATTTAAGACTTCGGTTATTGCTTTGGTTGCCGGTACGATGCTTGTCGGCGGAACTTCTTGTGGTACATGGACTAATACGGGCAAGGGTGCTGCCATCGGTGGCGGTGGTGGTGCTGCTCTCGGTGCCGGACTCGGTGCTCTTATCGGCGGTGGCAAGGGTGCCGGTATCGGTGCAGCTATCGGCGCTGCTGTCGGCTCGGGCGCCGGCGTACTGATTGGTAAACGTATGGATAAGCAGCAGAAGGAACTCGAGGCTCAGCTGGCCGAGCAGGCCAAGGTAGAGCAGACCACCGACCAGAATGGTCTGCAGGCTATTAAGATCACCTTCGACGGTGGTATCCTCTTTGCAACGGGCAAGTCCAACATCAGCCCGTCGGCTCAGGCCGACCTGACTAAGTTTGCCGTCAACCTGCTCAACAATCCCGGCACTAATGTGACCATAATCGGCTATACGGACAATACCGGTTCGATGGCAGCCAACGAGCGTGTCTCCAACGAGCGTGCCCAGGCCGTACGTACTTACCTTATTAACTGCGGTGTGCCTGCCAGCCGTCTTACCGCCTACGGTGTGCCCATGGCCGACTATGTTGCATCTAATGACACTCCCGAAGGACGCGCCATGAACCGTCGCGTCGAAATCTACATCACCGCCAGCCAGGACATGATCAACCAGGCCGAGAACGGCACCCTCAAATAATTTTTCGATTTGAACACCCACTCCCAACTTTACGAAAAAGTTGGAAAGCAACATAGATATGAACAGAAAGAGCTCGGCATCCGGCCGAGCTCTTTCCGTTACCACGCTTCATAGCCAATATGTACATTACCTATATTGAAGTTTTCCAAAATAATTATTCATTGTGTTATTTGGATCAGAAGTCCGTATCAATAATGCGTCACATTATTTCAATCAAGTCGAAGTAGAACATACGTGTTCTCAGTTCATCGTCGAGGTTGATAGAGTAGTATTCTTTTTCATCGTTAGGACGGGGAAACAATGGCAAGAATCCATTACGCTCATAATAGCGTATGGTATGAGGAGAATTGACAGCATCAACAAGTAAAAATCTGCATCCGGTTTTGTTGTCTTGAGTAGTAAACCACTCTTTGATGAAGTCCATTATTTGAGCACCAATACGATACTCTGGTCCCTGATACTCGATGTTTACTCCCAGGCGACCGATTAACACTGCAGGGTATGTACGACCTTGTTTGTTGTATGCAATCCCCTTATTCAGACGCCGTTTCGGGTTGTTCTTCAAATGTGTAGTTTGGATGCCAGCATTAGCAAGAGTAATCATTGCTACGATCTTCGTATCATCTGAATTATCGAGCCAACAATATGTTTTGCCCATTAAGTCTTTTTCATAGGCAATTGCATCATTGGCAAAGAAATCATTCAAGTCATCTACACCACAATCGAATGGCTTGCAATTACTAAGAATTTGCTCGTTGTATTTGAACAGCGTGCAGTCATAATTAAGACGATATGGACATTGTTCCATCATCTCATCCATGATGGAATAAACTCGCGGGAGCGACGCATAATTTCAGCTATACGCTTTTCTTTTTCCTCAGATATAATTCGTCGAGGTTTACGCTCTCGTTCATCCGCTTTGCGGATGAAATCTTCTGCTATTTCGCCGGTTAATATTGGCACGGCTTTAATTGGTGTAGCCATAAATTTTCTTTTTAATATACAAAGTTACAACTTTATAACGAATTGCACAAGCAGTTTGATGTCAACGACAAAAAATAAATATATAGCCCTTGTTCTCTATCTGTGGAGAGTCGCAGAAAAGAAACACCATCGAAATGATGAGTTAAGACTCATTTAGATGTTACATATTTTGAGGGGATAGGGAGAGTCACGCCTATATTGTAATGGACGCGGAGTGGTTTCCATTGCTGTTCTTTCTGGTTATATTGCCTACCGGGTTTGAATTTGCCCAACTGCTTGATAGCTTCTTTTATGGCATTGATATATTCTTCCGGCAAAGAACTCTTTCGTAACAATCTAATAGTCTCAACTTCAATATCGCCCTCTTTGGAAATGGCAAAAGTAAAGAGCGCCCGGCCATGAATACCCTCGGGCTGCGTAAGTGATGCAGTTGAAAGGCTACCGTACAAATCTGTGAAGAGACCCTCATTACCACCATTGAGATAAACCGGCGCATCATCAACAGTTGTTGCCGTTATTGTATGTGCGCTCAACGAAACAATTAGCAACAAAAGGAACAATGATTTAATTGCTTGCAACTTTTTCATGTTGCAAATTTATGAAAAGCGGTTAAACCTCAACCTCTGCCTCAGCAAATATTTTTATAGTTTAACATGAGTTAACGTTTGGGCGGTTAAACCTTTTGGGTGGGAGTGGGTCAAAAGGTTGTAGACTTCAAAAACGATATACTAACATCACAATAACCCTCGCTCCCGCGCTCGGGAGGAGATATCTGCTAAAGCAATTAGAATTAGTAAAACCGGCTTAAATAAAACCCATCGCCAGCATTGTGAAAATGCAGCGGTGGGTTTTGTTAGTCATGGTGGTAGCTTTCGCCGCGGATGATGGTGAAGGCGCGGTAGACTTGTTCGACGAAGAAGAGGCGGACCATCTCGTGAGTGAGGGTCATGCGCGAGAGTGACAGCAGAGAGTCGGCGCGGGCGTACACATCGGGCGAGAAGCCGTATGGTCCGCCGACGACAAAGCAGAGATTACGGGTGCCTCTAAGGAGGTGACGCTCAATAAGGTCGGCAAATCCGCGCGAGGTGGGCATGTCGCCACGTTCGTCCAGGAGTATGACATGGTCGGATGGTGTCAATGCCGACAGTATGGATATACCTTCGGTCTGTTTCTGATGCTCGGTGGTCATCCCTTTGGTAGCCTTGACGTCGGGCAGTGCGCGGGCTTCAAACTTGACGTAGTGGGCCAATCGCGAGGTGTAGCGGGCGACGAGTTCCTCGATTTTGCGGTCGGTATTCTTTCCGACGGTGAGAAATGTAATTTTCATAGAGTGCGAAGTTACGCATTTTCGCCAAAATTTCCTATCTTTGCACTACATTTTTTCATCACACATCTAAAACTAACCGTAATGACGACTACTCAACAGCTTGTTGACGAACTTATAGACTTAGCTTTTGCCGAGGACATCGGTGATGGTGACGCCACCACACTTAGTACCATCCCAGCCGACGCTCGCGGACGCCAGCGTCTCATTGTCAAGGAGGAAGGCATCCTTGCGGGTGTCGAAATGGCACGCCGCGTCTTTGCTAAATTCGACCCGTCGTTGACGATGGAGGTGTATATCGAGGATGGCGCTCACGTCAAGCCCGGCGATGTTGCATTCGAAGTGACGGGGCCGGTGCGTTCGCTGCTTCAGACGGAGCGCACGATGCTCAACATCATGCAGCGCATGAGCGGTATCGCCACCACCACAGCCCGCTACCAGTCACGCCTGGAAGGCACGGGCGCCCGAGTGCTCGATACCCGCAAGACCACGCCCGGTATGCGTATCATGGAGAAGGAAGCTGTGGCCATTGGCGGTGGCACCAACCACCGCATCGGTCTGTTCGACATGATACTTATCAAGGACAACCATGTCGACTTTGCCGGTGGCATTGACAAGGCTGTGGCTGCCGCCAAGCAGTGGTGCGCTGATAATGGCAAGGACCTTAAGATTGAAGTGGAGGTGCGCGACCTCAATGAGATAGACCAAGCCTTAGCTGCAGGGGTTGACCGCATCATGCTGGATAACTTCACGCCCGAACGTACCGCCGAGGCTGTGTCTCATATCCGCGCCAAGAACCCTGCGGTGGAGATAGAATCGTCCGGCGGCATCACCCTCGATACGCTTCGTGCTTACGGTGAAGCCGGTGTCGACTTCATCTCGGTTGGCGCGCTGACCCACTCGGTGAAGGGCCTCGACATGAGCTTCAAGGCCGTCAAGGAGTAACCAACGCTGCCAAATCGGCCGGGGAGGCATCGGCGACATTGTCGATCACCATATCAGCCATGGGGCGGAGGCGATCAGCCGGATTTGTGGTGGCTATGGCAACCACGGCTCCACCTGCGCGTCTTCCCGCCTCGACACCTGCGAGGGAGTCCTCGAAGACAACGCAGCGATTCGGGTCAAGTCCGAGTCGTGCGGCGGCCATGTTGTAGCCCTGCGGATCGGGTTTGGAACGAGTAACGTCGTCTCCGGTGATCACCACGTCAATCAGGTCTTCGAGTACTGGCAGGCTTTCAAAGAGGTGACGCATCTTGACACGGTTGCTGCTCGTTACGATTGCCATTGGTATGCCACCTGCCTTAAGACGGCGCAGGAAATCCTCGACGCCGTCGAAGAAGACGTAGCGCATGCTCTGCTCGTGCTCCTTAAGTCGTTCCAAAATGACTCGGCGCACCTCGGCGTCGGGAAAATAGGTATCGAGGATAGCTTCGAGGGTGTTGCCTTTGATGACATATTCGAAGTCTGCCACTCCGGTGGGATAGGCCGTGTCGATGTCGTGCCAGAACTCTGTGTAAATGCCTTCCGAGTCGATAAGCACGCCGTCGAGGTCGAATAGGGCGCCCCAACGGGGGCTATTAAGATCGGTTTTGCTCATTTTGTTACATTTTAACACTGCAAAATTAACACCTTCCGCGCAAAAAACGTTATAAAGGAGGTTAAACTTTACTAGCGTTTCATCATATTTGCACGTAACTATCTGATACATAATGTCTGATAACAATTCAAATAATTCATCGTCTGTAACCACCGCAACGGCACCGGCCGCTGATGCGTCGCGCCTGACACTGGGCACGCAGTCGGTCACGAAGCTACTCGTACAGTACTCCGTGCCGGCCATCATAGCCATGGTGGCCACATCGTTGTACAACATCATAGACTCGATATTCATTGGTCACGGTGTCGGTGCAATGGCCATAGCGGGACTTGCCATTACGTTCCCGCTGATGAATCTTGTTGTTGCCTTCTGTACCCTCATTGCCGTTGGTGGCTCGGCCATCAGTTCCATCCTCCTTGGTCAAAAGAACATCGAACGCGCTACCGACGTGGTCAACAACGTGATGATGATGTGCCTGATCCACGCCGTGGTATTCGGAGGGTTGACGCTGCTGTTCCTCGACGACATCCTGTATTTCTTCGGGGCGACGCCGCAGACTATCAGCTACGCCCACGAGTTTATGTTTGTCATACTGTTGGGTACACCTCTGACCTACGTTTTCCTTGGACTGAACAACATCATGCGCGCGACGGGCTATCCGAAAAAGGCAATGATTTCGGCCCTTCTGTCCGTAGGTGCCAACTTAGTGTTCGCCCCACTGTTCATATTCCACTTCGAGTGGGGCATCAAGGGCGCTGCGTGTGCCACGCTGTGTGGTCAGGCCGTAGCTAGCGTTTGGGTTGTCGCCCACTTCCTTAATAAGAATAGCGTTGTCCACTTCGACTTGCGTAGACGTTGGTTCGTGCCCAAGCTTATCAAGAAGATGTACGGCATCGGCCTGTCGCCGTTCCTGATGAACTGTACGGCATGTTTCGTGGTGGTATTCCTCAACAAATCGCTACTCGAAGCCGCCGGTCCGCTTGGCAACGAGAGCGTCGGTGCCTACGGTATCATCAACCGCACCACGATGTTTTTTGTCATGGTTATTTTTGGTGTTACGCAGGGCATGCAGCCTATCCTGGGCTACAACTTCGGCGCCAACAACTGGGCACGTGTCAAGCAGACACTATATAAAGGTATATGGATAGGTGTGAGCATCTCGACGTTCGGATGGCTTGTCACCGAACTCTTCCCCGACGCCATCAGCAGTCTGTTCACCACTGACCAAACTATGATCGACATAGCACGCGAAGGCTTCCGAGTCTACTTCATCTGCTATCCTGTTGTGGGCGCTCAGATAGTGATTCAGAACTTCTTCCAGTCGGTGGGTCACCCCGCGCCGTCCATCTTCTTGTCGCTGACACGTCAGCTGCTGTTCCTCTTGCCGTTCCTGTGGATACTGCCCAAGTACTTCGGTGTGACGGGTGTGTGGATGTCTATGGCAGGTAGCGACGTCCTGGCAGCCATAGTGGCCATTATAACCGTTATTATATGGATACGCATCACCGACCGCCGTTTCCGAGAGACCGGTTCGATGCATAAACGCTCTGCTAAAGCATGATCGAAAAGTTAGATATCCGTGTTGACCCGCGCACAGCGGCTACAGACGCCTTGCTGCGTGAGTATGCTGCCAGGCATCTGAACGTAACGCCTTCGCGTATACAACGCGTCGATATACTTCGCCGCAGTATCGATGCGCGCCAACGCCGCGTTATGGTCAATCTGTCGCTTGCTATCCATGTGGATAAGGTCGAGCCAATGCCTGCGCCCGAGGTGCCCGAATATAAACCCGTTCCACCCGGTTCACCTGAAGCCGTAGTGGTCGGGACTGGTCCTGCCGGACTGTTTGCCGCCTTAATGCTCATCGAGAAAGGAGTACGCCCGATTCTATTGGAGCGAGGCAAGGATGTCGACTCGCGGCGCAAGGACCTGGCTAACATTTCGCGAGCCGATGCGGTCGATGAAGACTCGAACTACTCTTTTGGTGAGGGTGGGGCAGGAGCATACTCGGACGGCAAGCTGTACACACGCGCGAAGAAGCGCGGCAACGTCCGCAAGATTCTCAACATCCTTCATGCCCACGGCGCACCTGCCGACATCCTCGTTGATGCTCACCCCCATATAGGTACCAACCTTCTGCCTGACATCATCAAGGCCATCCGTATGACCATTGAGCGATGCGGCGGTGAGGTGCACTTCGGCACGCGTGTTACAGGCTTGGCTACAAATCCCGAAGGCACTGCCGTTACGGGCGTTGTCACTGCCGACGGACGCCGCTTCGACGGTCCGGTCATACTCGCCACCGGGCATTCGGCCCGCGACGTCTACCGCTTCCTCCTCGACGACGGCGTGTCCCTCGAGCCAAAGGGCATTGCCGTGGGTGTGCGCCTTGAACACCCGGCCCGACTTATTGACCAAATACAGTATCACTCGCCTGAAGGACGCGGACGGTATCTGCCGGCAGCGGAGTACTCGATGTTAACGCGGGTCGACGACCGCGCCGTCTACTCCTTCTGCATGTGTCCCGGCGGTGTCGTCGTGCCTGCCGCCACAGGCCCGGGCCAACTCGTAGTCAACGGTATGTCGCCCTCCAACCGTGGCTCGCGTTGGTCCAATTCAGGTATGGTGGTCGAAGTGTTGCCCGACGATATTGAGGGTGACGACGCCCTAAAGGTGATGCGATACCAGGAAGACATCGAGGGTCGGTTCTTTGCCGACTCGCAAGGTCGTCAGAATGCCCCTGCGCAACGAATGGTCGACTTTGTCCAACACCGACCGAGCCGCGACCTTCCTGCGACGTCATACGCCCCCGGTATACACCCGGCACGTATAGACAAACTGTTGCCCGAAGGTGTGGCGCGGCGGCTTGCCAAAGGGTTCGAGGTGTTTGGCGCAAAGCAGCGTGGATTTCTTACCAACGAAGCCGTACTGATAGGTGCCGAGACGCGCACCAGTGCACCCGTGCGAATACCTCGCGACCCTGCTACAATGACCCACGTCAGTCTTGACGGGCTATACCCCGCCGGCGAGGGTGCCGGATATGCAGGCGGTATCGTGTCGGCAGCAATGGATGGCGAGAAAGCGGCCCTTGCCCTGGCCGAACGACTCGATGCGGACACTTCCCGAAAATAATTTTTTTGAATCGTCAAAACCTTTCGCCAACAACTGTTGTTGTAATATCAAAGGTCGCCAAGACGGCCACGATTTACAAAAACAACTATTCACTACAAAACACCTTTGACTGCAACACAAAAATACATTCCACATTATGCAGAGCAGTCACATCGTAACAACAAAAAATCTATTACACAATTAAAAACAAACACTATTATGAAAAAAGTCGTTTTATTGCTCGTCCTCGCACTGGGTAGCACGATGGCGTTCGCAGCAAGCTTTAACAAAGGTGAACTCAAGCAGCTTCAGATCTTCCTGAACGAAGTGTCCGAAAAAGGCACCACCAATGCTCAGGAACTCAAGATATCCAACCTCTCCGACCCCTCGACCTGGGAAGGTGTCAAGACCGAAAACGGTCGTGTTACCGACATCGATTGGAAGGGTAAACACCTGGCCGGCACCCTGAATCTTGCAGGCTTTACCGCCCTTAAGACTGTCGATGTATCGCGCAACGCTCTGTCGGCATTCGATGCTAAAGGCGCAACCTCGCTGACCGAACTCAACGTTTCGCGCAACAAACTCGCCGAGGTTGACATCACCAACTGCCCCCAGCTGTTCAAGGTGTCGCTCAACAACAACCGTCTTACCGACATAACCCTTGACAATGTACCCCTCATCCAGGATCTCAACCTGTCGAACAACCTGTTCACTGCTCTCGACCTGAGCAACTCGTCGACCCTCAAGACCCTCAACTGCCAGGGTAACCGTCTCGAAAGCCTCAGCGTTGACAACTGTACCGCCCTCAAGAATCTCTATGCCGGCTACAACAAGCTGACCGGTCTTACCCTCTCGGGTGTTACCAACCTTGCCAACATCAACCTTGACGACAACAACATCAGCAACATGATGGTAAGCAATCTTCCCGCTCTGTCGACCTTCGTCGTTTCGGACAACGACATGAAGACCCTCGGCCTGCGTGACTGCCCCGCACTTTTGGACCTCGTTTGCTCCTACAACGATCTGACCGAACTCAGCCTCGAGAATTGCCCCAAACTGGAATTCGTAGACTGCTCGTACAACGATCTCACCTCACTGACGCTGAGCAACTACACCTTCCTGGAGCGCATCATCTGTAACAACAACGAGCTGACCACCCTTGATGTAACCTACGACCCCGCTCTTACCTACATCAACTGCCGCTTCAATCAGATCGTCGACCTGCGCACCACCGACACTCCCAACCTGACCATGGTCGCTTGTCAGTGGAACTACTAAGAGTTACCCGGGCTTTTTATGCCGCAGGTTAATTTGACCTCGGTCTAAAAAGCGACAAAATAGAACGACACTTCTATGCCGACGTCCCGAGACACTTCCAGTGTCCCGGGACGTTTTTAGGTTCGTAATTTGTAGTTCAAAAAAAATGTGTATCTTTGTATGAAATGAAAAGAAACCACAATATGGGTGGCGCGACAAACGCCACTGTCTACCCTCAACATACTATCGAGCACAAGCTCGGCATGGATGCCGTGCGCGGCTACATTTCAGAAGAGTGTTATTCAGAGCCGGCACGCGAGTTTGTGGCCGATATGACCGTAAGCACCGACTACGACTCTATTCTTGCTGCCCTCGAACAGACAGCCGAGATGGTCGGCATCCTCGACAGTGATCGCCCATTGTCACTGTCAGGCATCAGTGATACTCGCGGATGGTTGCTTCAGATACGCGCCGCCGGGACATTTATCGACGTTGCCGACCTCAACTCACTGCGCCGTTCGCTTCGGGTGGCTGCTGATGTGGCTGCATTCTTTGCCAACCCCGACACGGAGTATCCGCGACTTAAGGCATTGGCCGGCTGCATGGCAGACGTGCGGGGCATCATAAGCCATATCGACTCTGTCCTCGACCCGTCGGGCAACATCAAGGATAACGCCTCGTCGACATTGCGCGACATCCGCTCGCGCATGAGCACTATTCAGGGCCGCATATCGTCGGCCATTCGTCGTGTGCTGACGCGTGCCGTTGCCGACGGCATTGTTGAGGCCGACGCCCAACCTGCAGTGCGTGACGGACGACTTGTGCTGCCTGTGGCTGCCATGAACAAGCGGCGACTCCAAGGCATCGTTCACGACGAGTCGGCCACGGGTAAGACTTACTTCATCGAACCTGCCGAGGTGGTTGAGCTCAACAACGAGCAACGCGAACTGCAGATAGACGAGCGACGCGAAATAGTGCGCATTCTTATTGAAGTAGCATCGCGCCTGCGCCCCGAATTGCCCGCGCTGTCGGATACGCTTGCCATCCTTTTCCACTTCGACTTTATCCGAGCCAAGGCACAGTTTGCACGGCGCGTCGGTGGTGCCATGCCCAAACTCGTCCGTCGCCCGGTCATCCGATGGCACGATGCACGTCATCCCGTACTTCGCCTCAGCCTCGAAGCTCGCGGACGCACAGTCGTACCTCTCGACCTCGACCTATCCAAAGATACAGCCAGAATTCTCGTTGTTTCCGGCCCGAATGCAGGCGGTAAGTCGGTTACACTCAAAACTGTCGGTGTCAATCAGTACATGGCGCAGTGCGGCGTGTTGCCGGTGATGGACCCGCGTTCGGAGGTTGGCATTTTCGACGGTTTATTCGTCGATCTTGGCGATGACCAGTCCATAGAGGACGATTTGTCGACTTATAGTTCGCATCTACGCAACATGAAGTACATCCTCAGCCACGGTACCGACCGATCGCTCATACTTATCGACGAATTTGGCGCCGGCACCGAGCCACAAATAGGCGGTGCCATCGCTCAGGCACTTCTTACGGACTTCAACGCCAAGGGTATGTGGGGAGTGGTCACCACCCACTATCAGAATCTCAAGCAGTTGGCTCAGGAGACCGATGGAATGGTCAATGGTTCGATGGTCTACGACCGGCAGCAGATGAAACCTACTTTCCGACTTGTTACAGGCAACCCCGGCAGTTCGTTTGCTGTCGAGATAGCTCTTCGTACGGGACTCCCTCGCACTATCATTGATGAAGCCGAGCGTATCGTTGGCTCCGACTACTTCAATCTCGACAAGTACCTGCTCGACATCAACCGCGACCGGCGCTATTGGGAGAACAAACGTGCGGATATTCGACGACGCGAGAAGCACCTCGAAGACGTCATAGCCCGTTACGAAGAGAATGCCGAAAACCTACGCCAGCAGCGACGCACCATCATCGACGAGGCTAAGACACAAGCTGACAGCATTATAGCGCGAAGCAACGCAGCCATCGAGCGTACTATCCGCGAAATACGCCAAGGCCAGGCTGACAAGGACGAAACCCGCGCACTGCGACAGCGTCTCGCCGACGAACGCCGTGCCATAGCTGATGATCAGCCCGCAGAAAACAAGGCGCTCGCACGTGCACCAAAGCCCAAGAAGAAAGCTGTTACACCAAAGGCAGCCCCTGCTCCCGAGGTTATCTCAGCGGGCGACAATGTGTTACTTGATAACCAAGGTCAGCCCGGCCGCGTTATGGAAATCAACGGTAATAAAGCTATTGTAAGTTTTGGCATTATGAAAATGACTGTTCCCTTGTCTCGACTGACCCGAACATTGCGCCAGCCCTCCACGCGTCCGGGCGACGGGACTTCGATAGTTAGCAGTAGCACCACCGAAGCGAGCCGTCAGCGACAGTTGGCCTTCAAGACCGAAATAGACGTTCGTGGAATGCGAGCCGACGAGGCTATACAGGCCGTGACCTACTTTATCGACGATGCGTTGCAGTTCAATGCCGGACGCGTCCGCATACTCCATGGCACAGGCACGGGTGCACTCCGAGTAGCCATACGTCAGTACCTCGACACGGTCAGCGGCGTCACCGCATTTCATGATGAGGATGTCCGCTTCGGAGGCGCCGGCATCACTGTTGTTGAGCTGTGAGGTAACGGTTCAGACTGTCCAATTCGCTCTTAGTAAGGTAGCTGACTATGCTGATGTCGGCTATCTCGGGAGCTGTCAATTTTTCAGGTAGCAAGTAGACAAGCGTGTCTCCCGGTGACGGGACGAAACGTTGCACCGACATGGGGTGATACGGCAAACGACGCCCGTCGCGCAACATTATGTCTGCGTAGGCCATAGTCGGCTTGTAGAAATCGGGCAAATCGCGCATCCACAGTGAGTTACCTTTGGCGAAAACACTGTCGGGATAAGCCGTGACGAGTCGCGAGCCTGTCAGGTCACGCAGCTCTGTTGGCACCACTGCATGATACTTGTCGGGCCATAGTTGATCTATGCAGAAAAAGTGGAAAGACACGATCTGTGACGTCCGCGAGGGGAAGTACAGCGTAGTCACCGGCACTTCAGTAGGCATGATGATGTCGTAAAACACCGTCCCCGTTTCCGACTCGTCGTAAGCCGCCATAATTCGTTTGTCCTCCTCATAGTAGCGGTATTGCCACATCGCTGCATGCACCCCGTGTGCCATAAGCAATGCCGCGGTTACACATATAATGTATAAAGCTATACGACGCGATAGGCGGAGTATCCACGGGCGTATGAGTAACCCTACGACAATGATGGCGCACAACTCGGGGTAGAACGCGGTGCGGGGAGTATGCTTGACCACAAGACTCAGCGCTGCCGACAGCACCATGGCTGTGCCGAAGACTATAAACGAACGACTCCGAACCGTCACCAAAGCCTCCTCACGGGTGCGACGCCACAACAGCATCCCTGCCACCATGACACAAGCCACGATAACCAATGCCAAGTCCGCCACAACTTTGACTGCTACCACCGGGTTGGCCTCGCCTGTCTCTCGCAGCGTCCGGTTCAGCATCCCCGGACACAACATTACCACAACGGCGACTAATAAATATAATACTAACGGCCCCACCCCGGCCCTCCCCAAAGGGGAGGGGGTAAAAAATAGTACCACCAACCCTCCAAACGTCGGTAGCGCGAAACCCTCGTGCCAACCTCCCGCCAAGATAGCCAACAACAGTGTCAGGACGTACCATGCAGGGGTGAATCCCCTGCTGTATCCGCGAAACATGGCGCCGACAAAGGCGAAGGTGACAAAAGCGGCAAAAATGTAATTCAGCGCATAATCCATGACTAACAGTGAGTTTCGCCAGGGAAGAAAAACCACCATAGCAGCCCATACGAGCGCGTAGCCAACACAACGGTTTCGCCGAATGCCTACAAAACGCAAGATGAACAATGGTAAGGAAGCCGTCAATATGCCGGCAAGGTAAGGAAACAGCGTGTGCCACGGTTCCATGCCACCGAAGACCGCTGCCATGACGTTCGAAAAGCGGCAATTATCTTCCATGCGGATGCTCATCGCATAATCCCACAACCCTTTGAAGCTGAAATCGAACCCTCCTGTGACATCGCGATACACACTGAGGAACATATAATCGTCAAGCTGCAGGGGCGTCAGCCGGTAAAGCAGCGCAAAGAGCGTCGCCATGGCAATCACAAGAACTGCGGTGATATTTCGATCGGTACGGGGAGACATCTGAATCATAACTGTTGCAAAAATAGCGAAAAAACCCCGTTTGTACAAAAGATTCTTAAGTTTTCTTAATCCCCCGAACGTTATCAGCCCCCATGCGTTAAATATGTAAGGACAAAAGTATCCTCATTTATCTTAATCTACGAATCACACACATACTTATTGATTATGAGCTCTTCAGATTTTCAGACTAAAGTACTCGGCATACAGCCAAGCCTGTACAGCTTCGCCTATATGCTGACATCCAACCGTGACGATGCCAACGACCTCGTGCAGGACACAACCCTCAAAGCCCTGTCAAACGAAGACAAGTATGTCGACAACGTCAACTTCAAGGGATGGATGTTTACTATAATGCGCAACCTGTTTATCAATAACTACCGTCGTGTGACTCGCTCGGGTATAGTCATCGACCAAAGCGAAGACCTCTATAAGCTCAACATGCCTCAGGATTCCGGATTCGAAACCCCCGAAGGCTCCATCGCCAACAAGGACATTCAGCAAGCCCTCGATTCGTTTACCGACGATTACCGTGTGCCAATGTCTATGCATCTGGCCGGCTACAAATACCTCGAAATCGCCGAAACCATGCATCTCCCTCTTGGTACTGTCAAGAGCCGCATCTTCTATGCACGCCAACGCCTGCAAGTACTTCTGGCCGACTACCGTTAATTTTTCTTGTCGAACAAGCTCTAAACCGTTTTGGGGTTACGGTTGTTGTATGAGGTAAACACGAGATGATATGATAACAGTAACAAATAAGGCCGGTGTACCCAAGTGGCAACGCGACACGTTGCTTGGGTTGCACCTTGCCGTCCTGGCCGGCTCGATAGCCCTCATCGCATTTATATCCTACGACACATTCCGCAACGTTTCTTTTGTCGAGAACCAGCGCTACCTCAACGCTCAGTTCTGGATATGCATGCTCTTTATGGTTGACATCGTCTTTGAGTTCGTCCTGTCGCCCCGCAAGTGGCATTACACCGTGACCCACATTTTCTTCTTTATTATCGCAATTCCATACATCAACATCCTCAATCACTACGGTGTGCAACTGTCCGGCGAGATGATGTACCTGATCCGCTTCATCCCCATGTTGCGGGCTGCCTACGTGCTTGCCATCATCACCGGTGCCCTGTCGTCCAACCGTGTTTCATCAATGTTTATAGCCTATATAGCGCTGTTGCTCACCATAGTCTACTTCTCGTCGATGATGTTCTTTGTCGAAGAACATAAGGTGAACCCCGACTGCACCTCATACGGCCAGGCACTGTGGTGGTCCATAATGTGTATGACCACCGCCGGCAGTTATATCGGTGAATACACCATCACCGGCAAAGTCCTGTCGGTCATCCTGTCAGGTGGGGGACTAATCCTTTTCCCTGTCTTTACCGTCTACATCACACACGCTGTGGCCGGAACACCCGATGACGATGCCGTCAACACAACTTCCACCACAGCTTCCTAACAGTAATAATTATTACCCTCTGCACCCTCCCCTTTGGGGAGGGCTGGGGAGGGGCCTTAATTCCCACAACTAAATATGTCCAAATCAGCACTCATCGCTGTCATGGCTACAGTAGCCCTGTCAGCTTCCGCCTCAAGCCCCCGTCCTAACACCGGCGACGACGCTATCCTCCACGCATGGTCGTGGTCGTTCAAGACCATTGCCGACAATATGAAACAGATAGCCGACGCCGGCTACGACTGGGTACAAACATCACCGGCCCAGGCATGCTTTGTAGGCGACGGTGGCGGTATGGCTCTCTTCAGTGAGCCCGGAGACTCCGTCATGGGCAAGTGGTATTATTATTATCAGCCCACCGACTGGACCATCGGCAACTACATGCTTGGTAGTCGCGACGACTTCCGCAACCTATGCGACAGCGCATACGCCTACGGTGTTAATATCATCGTAGATGTGCTCCCCAACCATACAGCCATCGACCATACAGCTGTCCTCCCCGGACTCGACAATGCCGTCGGAGGTCACGAAAATCTTTTCCACGCCAATGGCTTCACCCCTATCACGGAGTGGAACGACCGCTATCAAGCCACTACCGGCCAGATGGGAGGGCTGCCTGACGTTAACACCGAGAACCCTGACTTCCAGAAGTACTACCTGCAGTATGTCAACGACCTGATCAACCTTGGGGCACGCGGATTCCGCTACGATACGGCCAAACATATCGGCTTGCCCGGCGAACCTCTCGACGCCAAGTCGGCGCGCAATAACTTCTGGGATGTAGCCACCGGTCGCGAGGGTGTCAAGGGGCTCACCCTTCTCATGCCCGATAGCCTCTATATCTACGGAGAAGTCCTCCAGGACAAAAACGTCAATGAAGTAGGTTACGACGAGTACATCGATCAGACAGCAAGCAACTACGGCCACGTGTTGCGCGAAGCCCTCGAGAAAGGCGATGCCAATGCTGTCGACCTCCGCTCATGGCATCACCCCGTCAACCCATCCCACCTCGTTACATGGGTAGAGAGTCACGACACATACGCCAACGCCCACGAGTCGGCAGGCTTGACCGACGATCAAATCCGCATGGGCTGGGTGTTCCTCGCTGCGCGCGAGGGTGGGCGCCCGCTCTTCTTTAGCCGTCCTGCAGGCCGCACTCCCGACAACTATTGGGGTAACAACCGAATCGGCGAACGTGGTAATGACGAGTTCTTTCACCCCGAAGTTGTTGCCGTTAATGCCTTTCGCAAGGCAATGGTAGGTCAGCCCGAAACCATCGAGACTTCCAAAGACGGCGCTGTCATCGAGGTATCGCGAGGCGACCGTGGGGCAGCTCTGGTGAACATTTCGGCCAAAGAAGCGAAAGTAAAAATGGCCACAACCCTCCCGGACGGTAAGTACACCGATGCTCTACACAATACCGAGTTCTCCGTCAAGAAAGGACAATTGCAGGGTCGCCTTGCTCCCTTGACCTCATATCTTCTCTACGCCGAATAAAACCGAATAAAAAATTCCTTGTTGATTTGGCTGATTGGCGAAGTTTGCGTAATTTTGCGACCAAACCAATAACCAACAATTTCAATAAGGAAAAAAGATGTCGACACTAAGGTTCAAAGTAGTTGAAGAGGCCTCCAACCGCAAGGCTGTGGCCGTCGAAATCCCCAAGGAACGTCCCGAATCGTATTACGGCGAAAAAGTATTCAACCGTCAGAAAATGTTTGAATACTTGCCCAAGAAAACCTACGATCTGCTCGTGGATGCTATTGAAAACAAACGGCCCATCAGCCGAGCCGTAGCCGACAGCGTGGCCGATGGCATGCGACGCTGGGCAACCGATAACGGCGCGCGCCACTACACTCACTGGTTCCACCCACTGACTGATGGAACTGCCGAAAAACACGATGCATTCATCGAACACGACGGCAAGGGTGGGGTAGTCGAGGACTTCAACGGCAAACTACTCGTCCAGCAGGAGCCCGACGCTTCAAGCTTCCCTAACGGTGGCATCCGCAACACCTTCGAAGCCCGTGGTTACTCGGCTTGGGATATATCCTCTCCGGCTTTCATCATCGACGAGACCCTCTGCATTCCTACAATCTTTATATCCTACACGGGCGAATCGCTCGACTACAAGACACCGCTGCTGCGTGCCCTCAATAGCGTTGACGAGGCTGCAACAGCGGTTGCTCGTTATTTCGATCCCGAGGTAAAGCACGTAATCAGCTACCTCGGATGGGAGCAGGAGTACTTCTTGGTCGACGAAGCTCTCTATTGTGCTCGTCCCGACCTCGTTATGACCGGTCGCACCTTGATGGGACACGAAAGCCCCAAGAACCAACAGCTCGAGGACCACTATTTCGGCGCTATCCCCTCGCGCGTCGAAGCATTCATGCTCGACCTCGAGATAGAGTGTCACCGTCTCGGTATCCCCGTCAAGACGCGCCACAATGAAGTTGCCCCTAATCAGTTCGAGTTGGCGCCAATCTTCGAAGAGACCAACCTGGCCAACGACCACAACCTGTTGCTCATGTCGGTGATGAACGAGGTTGCACGCCGTCATAACTTCCGCGTGCTGCTACATGAGAAGCCTTTCGACGGCGTCAACGGCTCGGGCAAGCACAACAACTGGAGTCTGGGTACCGACACCGGCGTTCTCCTTTTCGCCCCCGGCAAGACTGCCGAGAGCAACCTCCAGTTCATTACCTTCGTGGTTAACGTAATGGCTGCCGTACACCGTCACAACGGCCTGCTTAAAGCATCCATCATGTCGGCGACAAATGCTCACCGTCTCGGTGCCAATGAGGCTCCCCCGGCCATCATATCCATCTTCCTGGGCTCGCAGCTGTCCGACATCCTGACCAAGATAGCCAATGCGGACGCTGACCGTATAGCCGACCTTACCAACCGTGAAGGTATTTCCGTAGGTGTAGCTCAGATACCCGAAATCCTTATCGACAATACCGACCGTAACCGCACCTCGCCCTTCGCCTTTACCGGCAATCGCTTCGAGTTCCGCGCTGTCGGTTCGAGCGCCAACTGCGCTTCGGCCATGATAGCCCTCAATGCTGCTGTAGCCGAGCAGTTGCGTGACTTCAAGACCAAGGTTGATGCCCGCATCTCTGCCGGCGAGGAAAAGGATACCGCCATTATGGCAGAAGTCCGCAAACTCATAGTTGACAGCGAAGCTATCCATTTTGACGGCAACGGCTACAGCGACGAGTGGAAAGCCGAAGCGGCACGTCGTGGTCTCGACTGCGAGACTTGTCCGCCAAAGATATTCGACGCTTATCTCAGCCCCTCGTCCGAGAAGATGTTTGCTGACACGGGTGTGTTCAGCCGTGTCGAACTCGAGGCTCGAAACGAAGTCAAGTGGGAGATGTACACCAAGAAGGTGCAGATCGAGTCACGCGTTCTTGGCGATCTGGCCATCAACCACATCATCCCGGTGGCCACACGTTACCAGTCGATGCTCGTTGACAATGTCGTTAAACTAAAGACACTCTTTGGCGGCGAGCGCGCCGAGCGCATCATTGCTCACGACCTTGAGACCATCGAGCGCATATCCGAGCACATGACAGTAATCAAGGAAGCCACCGACGCCATGATCGAGGCTCGCAAGCACGCTAACCATGCGCATGAGACCGAACGTGACCGCGCCATCGACTACTACGAGAACGTACTGCCCCGCATGGAGACTATCCGCTACCATATCGACAAACTCGAACTCATGGTAGACAACGAGATGTGGCCTCTGCCCAAGTATCGCGAACTGCTCTTTATCCGTTAAGCGTCAAAGTCTTATGGAATTACTCAAACACGAGTGCGGAGTTGCATTGATACGACTTCGCAAGCCATTGGAGTATTATCGCGAGAAGTACGGCAGCTATACTTACGCCCTCGACCGCCTGTACCTGCTGATGGAGAAACAGCACAATCGTGGCCAGGAAGCAGCCGGTATCGGCGTCGTCAAGCTCCATTCCGAACCGGGCAAAGAGTACGTATTCCGCGAGCGTGCCTTAGGCTCGGGAGCCATCACGGAAATCTTCGATTCCGTTCAGCACCAGCTGCCCCACGACCTCAATAGTCTCCCTGCTCACGAGGTTGAGACTGACATTCCGCTAATAGGCGAGATATACATGGGGCATCTCCGTTACTCCACGACAGGCCGTGCAGGCATGTCGTACGTCCATCCCTTCCTGCGTCGCAACAATTGGCCGTCGCGCAACTTGCTGATGTGTGGTAACTTCAATATGACCAACGTCGACGAGGTCTTCAACGCCATTGTGGCTCGAGGACAGCACCCACGCCTGTACAGCGACACCATCGTGCTGCTCGAACAGCTGGGCGACGCACTCGACAAGGAGAACAGTCGCTTGTATCGCGAGCACCGCAACCTCGTCAGCGGACGCGACCTCGATCTGGCCATCGAGAACAACATCGACATTGCCCGTATGCTCGAAGGAGTAGCCCCTACGTGGGACGGCGGTTACGTTATCTGTGGAGCGACGGGCTCGGGTGACATGTTTGCCCTGCGCGACCCCAAGGGTATTCGCCCTGCATTCTATTACTATGACGACGAGATCGTAGTACTTGCATCCGAACGCCCTGTTATTCAGACAGTAATGAATGTCAGCTATGCCAAAGTGAGCGAGCTTATGCCTGGCCAGGCTCTCATAGTGTCCAAAACAGGCGATTTGGCTGTAAAACGAGTTTTGACGGAGAAAGGTAACGCCCGGTGCTCGTTCGAGCGCATCTACTTTTCTCGAGGCAGCGACCGCGATATCTATCGCGAGCGCAAGGAATTAGGTCATCAGCTTGCTCCGCGCCTCGTAGACATGCTTGATGGCGACCTCGAGAATACCGTTTTCTCATTTATCCCGAACACGGCAGAGGTGGCTTTCATCGGTCTCACCGAGGCTCTCGGAACCATCCTCGAACAGCGCAAAAGTGCCGATATACGTCGTCTCCGCGATACCGGTAGTCTGACAGACGAAGCTCTCGACAAGGTTATGAGACGTCGGTTGCGCATCGAGAAGGTTGCCCTAAAGGACATAAAGCTGCGTACATTTATCGCAGAGGGATCGTCGCGCAACGACCTCGCAGCGCACGTCTATGATGTAACATACGGGTGTATACATAATGATGTTGATACCCTCGTAGTCATCGACGACTCGATAGTCCGCGGCACGACACTCCGTCAGTCCATCCTGACCATGCTCGACCGTCTGCATCCCCGCCGAATCATAGTGGTCAGTTCGTCTCCCCAGGTACGTTACCCCGACTACTATGGTATCGATATGAGTCGTATGAGCGAGTTTATCGCCTTCCGGGCTGCCATTTCTCTCATCAAGGAACGCGGCATGGATGGTTTGCTCTCCGGCGTCTACGAAGACTGCAAGGCTGAACTCGACAAGCCCGCATCCGAACGCGTCAACGTCGTCAAGCGCATCTATGCTCCCTTTACCGACGACGAAATTTCGCGCCGCATTGCCGACATGCTCACACCCGGCAACTTCAAAGCAGACGTCGACATCCTGTATCAGGACATCGACGGTCTTCATCAAGCCATCCCGGGGCATCCGGGCGACTGGTATTTTTCGGGGGATTATCCTACCTCCGGAGGCGTTACGCTTTGTCTCCGCTCCTTCATAGACTACTACGAAGGCCACGCCGACCGGCGCCCCGCCAAGTGATAGGCTCTTACCACTCGTAACCGAGAGTGAGACCCACGTTGTTCAGGCTTTTCGAGTAGCGGTTGTAACCCCAGTTGTTGTTCGATGTCAGCAACTGGTAGGTTACGCCGATATTGAACGCATGTTTGGTGTCACCCGAACTTGTGGGGATACGTATGCCCATCGACGGCTTTAGATAGAACTGTGTCTGATTGCTCGTATAGCCATTCTCAAGCAGCAGATAGTTGCCACCTATAAGCCATGCAGCGCCAAGCTTGACATCGATGTAGAAGTTGATGCCCTCCGACGGACCAATCATGAAGCGGAAATCGGAGAATACCGGTATCATGGCCTTGGTGCGCGAAGCATCCTTACGCCACTGAGGCTCGTCGGGGCCAAGACTATACAAGTTGCCCGAAATGTACGAACGCACGACATCGACGCCGACACCGGCACCCATGAAGAACCATGAGCGATAGCGGAAGCCCTGGCTGGTGGACACGCCGACAAAGTTGGCGCGATTGGCACCGAAGCCCGGCATCCCGGACAATTCGACGAAGCCCTTGTAGCTTGCCGAACCCGATAGAGCCGGCGAGATAAGGTTAGTCAGCTGGTTGGCGATTTGTGCGTATTGAGCAGAGGCGCTGCCCATGCCGAAGACAGCAAGAGCCGAAACGAGCAACGCACGCAGAGTGTTCTTTTTCATAACCAATAGCGTTTGTAAGCGATAAGTGAATAAACTGTGTTAAAAATTTTAAGCGATAAGTGAATATATACACATAAACAACGCTTGCCCCTCGACGGTTTACTCACCAACTATTTTTTAGCGAATGGGCACCTCCCTGAAGGTGATATTGGAAATGGTCAAAAAACAACAAGCGGTTGGATCTTCGCAGATGCAACCGCCGTTGTGACTCCTACAGGATTCAAACCTGTAACCTTCTGATCCGTAGTCAGATG
>CAZNGJ010000022.1:21916-24667 GCA_964572615.1 uncultured Bacteroides sp. | reverse complement strand
CACGACCTTGCCAAGGTCGGGGTCGCGGGTTCGAGTCCCGTTTTTCGCTCCACAACGGAGCAATCCAATACTTAATGTCCGGATGGCGGAATTGGTAGACGCGCTACTTTGAGGGGGTAGTGATCATTAGATCGTGTGAGTTCGAGTCTCATTTCGGACACTTCAAATTTTTCCCAACCCAGCGAGGTGATTTCCACAATCACCTCGCTTTTTTTACACCCAATTTAGCAGTAGGGACGCGATTCATCGCGTCCGCGACACCTCCCCAAACGTCATAGATCAGTAGGCACATGCCTTCAGCATGTCTTCCTAACGCATTGTCTATCAACACCTCCCATAACATACCGAAGTCATGTCCCTACGGACACTCTGCATAAAAAAATAACCTCCTGTACTCCCGTCTTGGACCCATTGAGACCGGCGCGACGCTACATCCGGCCGGTAAGGCCTCCACATTTACGTGACAAACCCCGCGTGCCGGGGTGAAGGGCAGGCGGGGTTATGGCGGTTGTGGTGGCGTTCCGTTCGTCTATCAGTTGAGGACGAAGCCCGGCATCGAGCAGCCCGGCATAGGGCAATAGGAGCGGGCAAAATGGCGGAGAGCCTGTACAACTTCTTTGCGGGGACCGCGGGCTACGTGCCGACGGCTGATTGTCAATGTGTCCATTGGCTGAGTGGTTTGAGTAGAATCTTTCTTCATAGGCAGATTGTGCGGTAAGGGTGATTAATGATTAGGTATACATCGGTGCGAGGGTGCATCCGAATTTGACTATAAAACGTTATGCCTCTCGGCTTTATTGTGTAATCGAAGACAATTTTGCAACAAAAAAAATCAGGGATACCCTTATGCGAGGCATCCCTGACATTTATGATACTAAAAAATGTTAGCAACGGCCGGCTTGCGAAAGCATCAGACGCAGGTGGGCGTTGTAATCGGCATTATCCAACAGCTGCTCTACGGTGAGGTGCATACGGTAGCGCCAATAGTGTCGCGGGTTGGCGGGAACATTGATGGTTTCCTCGCGCGGATCCTGGCGACGCAGGTTACCGTCCATACTGAGCAGGTCGGCAAGCGGTATTATGCACAGCATCGAGGGCGAACGGAAGTGATACTCGAGAATCTTGGCGCAAATCCAGGGCTCGGCGTATACGGGTGCTTCGCCATGCTCACCCAAAACATTATTATAAAAGCGTTGGGTCTTCTCGCGGTTCTCTTCCCACCACGAGCGTATACCGCCCATGTCGTGGGTCGATGTGGTGCAGACAGAGTAGTAGGGATAATGCCAAGTGTCGCCAAATTCATGCTTGGGATTCTTGGGCATGCGCTGAATCTCGAGAGCCAGTATCTCGAGTTTGTCCATCACGGCGGGTACACAGTCGGGTATCATTCCGAGGTCTTCTGCGCACACAAGCATGTCGGTCGAGTCGATCAGCGGGGGCAGCTTCCACATAGCCTTGCCGTACCAGAAGTCGTTGTGACGGTGGTAGTAGAAGTCATTGTACAGGCGGTCAAAGCACCAGCGCTCGTAGTCGTTGAGCGAACGGTAGATATAGGTAAACTGAGCCGAAATGCGGGGATGGAACTTACCATGCTCGTAAGGATCCTCGATAAACAGCACATCGTCGATTAGGCCGAGCAGAGCATTGCACAGACGGTTATTCTTGTCGTCCTTGGGCTGACCGGCGAAGTAGTCGGCAACCTGACGCTGATTGGTGAAGCCCTCGCGCAGACGATAACGGCCGTAGCCGAGCGGTTCGAGGAAACGAGCCCGCGCCTCCTCGACATATTCGCCAAAGAAGTCGCCGAGGAAGTAGTCCATGATGTAGGGCTTGGTGTACAGGTCGTAGTCAAACCAGAAGTCGTAGTTGTAACGCAGCTCGTCGGGCGTAAACGGCAGAGCGGGGTTGAAGATACCCAACAAACCGTGGAGTGCATCCATAGGTATCTGCCATATACGGAAGAAGCCAAGCACATGGTCGATGCGGTAGGCGTCGAAGTATTCGGCCATCTTGCAGAAGCGGGCTTTCCACCATGCGAAACCGTCGCGGTTCATTTCTTCCCAATTGTAAGTGGGGAAGCCCCAGTTCTGACCGAGCACCGAGAAGTCGTCCGGGGGCGCACCGGCCTGGCAATCCATATTGAACAGGCGAGTGTCGACCCATGCATCGGCACTGGTGCGGGAGATGCCGATAGGTATGTCACCCTTGATGGCTACACCGCGGCTGTGTGCGTAGTCGCGCACCTCGTGCATCTGCTTGTCGAGGTTGAACTGCACGTAGTACACGCGCTTCATGGACTGTTCGTTGTCCTTACTTTCGGCCACGAACTGATCAACTTTGGCGGGTGAGTACTCCGCATATTCGCCCCACTTCGTGAAATCGGGCGTACCAAAGCGGTCGCGCAAGGCACAGAAAGCGGCGTACGGGCGCAACCAGTGTTCGTTCTTGTCGAAGAATGCCTTGAACTCGTCGGAAGCAAGGACCTCGGCCCCGTGAGCGTCGAACATCTCGGAAATGTATTCGCTCTTGGCGTTGTTGACACGCTCGTAGTCCACCTCCCGAAGTGCGTTCAGTTCGCCTCGCAGCTTCTCGTAGTAAGCCTTGCGCTCGGCTGTCGCAGGCTCGCCGAGGCGCTCAAGACGTATGTACATCGGGTGGAGAGCGAAGGTCGAGTTGGCATTGTAGGGATACGAGTCGGTCCACGTGCCTGTCATAGTGGTATCATTGATGGGCAACAGCTGCAGGAACTGC
>CAZNGJ010000022.1:0-21906 GCA_964572615.1 uncultured Bacteroides sp. | reverse complement strand
AAGCCACTCCTCATTACGAGCATAGAAGTCGCCAAACTCTTCGCTATTCAATTGTTCGCCACCCATCTGTTCATATAGCTCATGTGTGTAAGCCAGTTTAAGCTGTGTGGCTTTCTCGTAGTCAATTTCCTTTAGCTCGTTAAGCTTGGCAGCCTCGCGACGGTAATAGTCGCGGCGCTTGCTGTCTGTCAGTTCGGCAATGGCCTGTGGACGCAGATACATCGGATGCAACGCAAAAGTTGAATTGGCATTATAGGGATACGAGTCGGTCCACGTGCCTGTCATTGTGGTATCATTGATGGGCAACAGCTGCAGGAACTGCTGACCGGTCTCGGCTGCCCAGTCGACCATCTTCTTGAGGTCTATGAAGTCGCCAACGCCAAAGTCCTC
Source organism: uncultured Bacteroides sp. (assembly GCA_964572615.1). GTDB lineage: Bacteria > Bacteroidota > Bacteroidia > Bacteroidales > Muribaculaceae > CAG-873. The sequence continues at coordinate 21,516 of CAZNGJ010000022.1, read as the reverse complement.
GTCGGTACGGACCGAGAACACGGGGATGGCCACACCTGCTCCGCGATAAGGTGCCAGGGGGTTGATGAAGCGCAGTCCGGCAATGACGGTAGCAGCTCCCGATGTCGGCGTTACACCGACAACACGGTTTTCGCCGCCTTCCCATGCCACGACAGATCCATCATCCTTCTTGATGATGACAAACTTGTATTGCGTGTCGGCAGCAAGGGCGCGACGGTCGACTATGCCTTCCCAAACGGGGAATTTGGCATCACTGAGCCGGATAGCCTTGGCCGGATTCCACTCGCCAAGACCTGTCGACGAGCCGACGAGTGCTAATACCTCGTCATGGCCTATCATGGGAGCGCTAACACTGACAATCACGGTATCCTTGCGGGGTACAGCCTCGCCGAGGCGCTTGTCGCGGTGATTGATACACTCAGTGAATGCCGACGAGTAGTAAGGTTTGTCCCACGGCTGATCCTGCCAGCGGTCATAGACCACATAACGGTCGGTACCGTTGCCCACAGTGAATTGGCGTGGTTTGCCCCACTCTTTCTTGACGTGGCCGTTGTCGTGGCGCACGAAGTAGTGATAGGTGAAGTCGGACGTATCGTCTGGCAGGTCGATATCGGCCGTCCACAGGTCCTCGCCGGCTAAGGTAAGCCGTACAGCCTTGGCGTAATCGCCGCCTCCGAGAGCAGGGACGGAACCTGCCACGTAAACTTGCTCGCCCCAATTGGTGCGGTAGTTGATGTTTAAGGTCAGTTTCATTCTGATATAGTCAGTATGTATGTTATGTTTGTGTTTTTGATGTCTGATAGGAAAGTATGATCCTCCGTAATAATTAACAGTTCAAAGGTAGTAATTTCCATCGACTGACACCCTTTTCTCCGCCTTAAAAATAGCCTTCATCGTTACTTTTAATTATTTTTAATATTTCAACCCCCAATATCCGCAGCCTCGTTCCATTTTTTTCGCCCGGAGGCTTTCGCGTACGAGAAAAAAGTTGTAATTTCGCAAAAATTAACCCGAATACATTCCCAACCATGATAGTTATCGGCATAGCCGGCGGCACAGGCTCCGGCAAGACGACAGTAGTCAATAAGATTATCAACAGCTTCCCCGCAGGTGAGGTTGCGGTCATCCCCCAGGACTCCTACTACAAGGATTCGAGCCACATCCCGCCCGAAGAACGCAGCAAAATCAACTTCGACGAGCCGGCGGCCATCGAGTGGACGTTGCTCGAAAAACACCTCGACATGCTTCGCCAGGGTCAGGCTATCGAGATGCCAACCTACTCCTACCTGACATGCACCCGTCAACCCGAGACGGTACACGTCGAGCCCCGCGAGGTTGTCATTATCGAGGGTATCCTCGTGCTCGGCGAACCGGAGCTGCGCGACAAGATGGATGTTAAAGTGTTCGTCGATGCCGACGCCGACGACCGCCTTATCCGCGTAATAGCACGCGATTGTATCCAGCGCGGACGCACCCCCCAGATGGTCATCGACCGCTATCAGGCAGTTCTCAAGCCCATGCACGACCGGTATATCGAGCCGGCCAAGCGATACGCCGACCTCATCGTGCCTCAAGGCGGTAGCAATACCGTGGCTATCAAACTGTTAACCGACTATATCGAAAGCCGACTCAAGAAATAACAAATGGGTATATTCAAACCATACAGCCCCGCCCGCCGCGCCGAGGGTGTTAACATCCTCGAGGTTGTCCAACCCGAAGTAGACCCCGACGTTACTCCGGCCGAAGTGCCCGCTCCCGAAACGGATGATGCAGTCACGGTTCTCCCGGACGTCCCGGCGGAGAACGAAAAGATGGTACTGCGCACGGATAACCTTGTCAAGATTTACGGCCACCGCACCGTCGCCGATCATGTATCGATCAACGTCACCCAAGGCGAAATCGTCGGTTTGCTCGGCCCTAACGGCGCCGGCAAGACCACCACTTTCTATATGACTACGGGGCTTGTCACGCCCAACAGTGGTCGCATATTCCTAAACGACAAGGAGATAACAAAGTATCCGGTGTACAAACGCGCCAAAAACGGTATCGGTTACTTGCCTCAGGAGCCATCGGTGTTCCGCAAGATGACCGTTGAGGACAACATCCGCTCCGTGCTCCAGATGACAGGACGAAGCAAGGAGTATCAACGTGAGAAACTCGAAGAACTGCTCGAAGATTTCAACCTCGTGGACCGTCGCAAAAACTACGGCGACCGACTGTCGGGTGGCGAACGGCGGCGCACCGAGATTGCTCGCTGTCTGGCCATCGACCCCAAGTTTATAATGCTCGACGAACCCTTTGCCGGCGTCGACCCACTGGCTGTCGAGGATATTCAGCGCGTCATCTACCGTCTTAAGGAACGCAACATCGGCATCCTCATCACCGACCACAACGCCAACGAGACACTATCCATCACCGATCGTGCCTACCTCCTCTTCGAGGGTCGCATCCTCTTCCAGGGCACCTCGGAGGAACTCGCCGAAAACCCCACCGTCCGCGCCAAGTATCTCGGCAAGGAATTTATCTTCCACCGCAAACGACTCGATTGATTATGAAAGGTTTTATCAAAGTGGCGAGCGCCGTACCCGCTGTTACTATCGCCGACCCGCAAGCCAATCTCGAATCCATAGTACGCCTCACCGAGCGCATGGCCAACGACGGAGTTGCGCTCGCCGTTTTCCCCGAGATGTGTATTACGGGCTACACCTGTGGCGACCTCTTCCATAGCATGCCTTTGCTTGAAGGTGCCCGAACAGCATTAGCTCAACTCGTGGAACGTACAGCCGCACTCCCCATCACCATCGTAGTCGGTCTGCCCTTAGCCTACAACAACACATTATATAATGTAGCAGCAGTCGTTTCAGGTGGACATGTGCTCGGCGTAGTGCCCAAGACCTACATTCCCAACTACAACGAGTTCTACGAGAAACGCTGGTGGGTAGCCGGTTTCCACAACATCACTTCGGTTGACATCCCGGGTATCGGCAGCGTACCCATGGGCACAGGCCAACTGTTTTCGACAGCCGGATTTACGTTCGGAGTCGAGATTTGCGAAGACCTGTGGACCCCCATACCTCCATCTTGCCGTGCAGCGCTCGCCGGCGCAGAAATCATTGTCAACCTATCAGCAAGTGATGCTTTGATCGGCAAGTATGACTACATCCGCGGTCTCGTTGCGCAGCAGTCAGCCCGTTGTCTCTGCGGGTACGTATACACCTCGGCGGGATTTGGCGAATCGTCGACCGACCTTGTCTTCGACGGCATCACCATTATTGCCGAAAACGGTCGTCTGCTGCGCGAAGGACGTCGTTGGCACGGCGAGGAATTCTTCACCGTGGCCGAAATCGACCTCGATGCTATCCGCCACGACCGCATGACCCAGTCTTCGTTCTCCGACAGCGCTGTCAACAACCTTGACTCCAAATACATAATCGTCAATTCGGATGTTCCCGCTCCCAAGGAGACTACTTTCGCCGGATATATCGACCCGATGCCATTCGTTCCATCATCGCATGACGACATAGGGCGCCGATGCGACGAAATCATCAACATCCAGACTGCCGGTCTGGCGCAACGTCTTAATGCCACGCACACCCGTAATCTCGTAGTCGGCATATCGGGTGGTCTCGATTCGACACTTGCCCTACTCGTTGCCGTCAAGACATTCGACCGTCTCGGTCTCGCGCGTAAAGGCATCCACGCCATCACCATGCCCGGCTTCGGCACCACCGACCGCACCCACGACAATGCCGTAGCCCTGATACGCGCATTGGGCACGTCGTTCCGCGAAATCAGCATCGTTCCGGCTGTCAATCAGCACTTCAGCGACATCGGTCACGACCCTTCTGTCAAGGATGTCACCTACGAAAACAGCCAGGCACGCCAGCGCACCTTGCTGCTGATGGACATTGCCAACCAGGTAGGCGGTATGGTTCTTGGCACAGGCGACCTCAGCGAACTCGCACTCGGATGGGCAACCTACAACGGCGACCACATGTCGATGTACAGTGTCAACGCCGGTGTACCAAAGACGCTCGTCAAGTACCTTGTGGCACGGTTTGCCGACGGCGACGCCAACCTTATCGACTTACCCGAAGACTCACCCGTACCCGCCACACTCCACGACATCGTCGATACGCCAATCAGCCCCGAGCTCATCCCCGCTGACGAACACGGTAACATCACTCAAAAGACTGAAGACCTTGTCGGGCCCTACGAGTTGCACGATTTCTTCCTATACTACACCTTGCGCTACGGACTCAGTCCGGATCGAATCTTTGAGCGTGCTGTCCATGCATTCGACGGGCGCTATGACTCTGAGACCATCCGCCATTGGCTGAGCACATTTAATCGCCGATTCTTCAACCAACAGTTCAAACGCTCCTGCCTGCCCGACGGGCCCAAAGTCGGCTCCGTCTGCCTCTCTCCCCGTGGCGACTGGCGCATGCCCAGCGACGCATCCTCCCACGCCTGGCACATTTAGAAAACAGGTAGTAAACTTTCTACCATAATATTTGGTTATAAGTAGAAATATTACTACCTTTGTTGCACCATTTCTTAACCTTCATATAATGAAACGTTACAAAGTTAAGGAAGTAATCGAAATGCTCAAAGCCGATGGTTGGATTGAAATATCTGTTAAAGGTAGTCACCGTCAGTTCAAGCACCCGACCAAGAAAGGTCGCGTCACTGTCAACGGTGCTAAAAGTGATAACCTTAGTCAATTCCTATTGAACAGCATATTCAAACAGGCCGGATGGCGCTAACTCGGAAAATTAAAATGATAATTATGAAAAAAATCAATGTCGAAATATCGTGGGAAGACAAAAACTATTGCTGCGGCTGGGGATGTGAAGGCTTCGGTGCCATCGTATGCACGAATAAGGATCTCGAAAGCCTAAAATCCGAGTTTGAAGACTCGCTGAAAACACAGGTTGCCGATATGCTTGCCAATGGCGAAGAAGTCCCCGCATGGCTTGCCGAGGGTGATTATCGAATCCAGTATTCGCTGGCGGTATCGGCGTTACTGCGTCAGGCAGAACGATTTACGACAATGGCAGTTATAAGCCGTTATACCGGTATCAATCAGAAGTTGCTCAGCCACTATGCAAACTCCATAAAGAAGCCCCGCAACACCCAACGCGAGCGTATAGTGCGTGGTCTGCATGCTATCGGTCAGCAATTTCTTGCTGTGCGATGAGCAGGTTTTTTGGTTGAAAAGTGTTGATTTTTTCGGAAATAAACACTAACTTTGTGGGACGCTAAGGCAGTCGTGCCGACAGGATTCGGGACCATTGCCACTTAACATTGTATAATTCAAATAGTTAAACATACTAACTCAACATCATGAAAAAAGATAAAGCCGCTAAAAGCGAAGTTAAGAGCGATGTAAATCCCCAGGAAGTGTCACACTTCAAGAGTGGGCACAAATGGCTGGCATGGATAACCGGCCTTACCGCTATCTGGGTAATCTTCACATTTATCTCGGGACTCTGCAACCCCGCCGACCTGCCCGTAGGAAAGTGCTACCTCAACGTTTGGTACCTCGTTAACCTCGCCGTTATCGCTGTTCTCTTCTGCCTGGCCACCGGCGCTATCCTAAAGAAGTGCCCTGCACAGATCTTCGTTGGCGGTTCGGCCATGTTCCTGCTGCTCCTGCAGTCAGTTTCGCTGTTGTTCCTCTTCTTCTATCAGCAGGACACCGCAGCCATCAACGCCATCGCAATGTTCGCATGGTCGGCATGCTGGTACGGCTATATGGTAGTATCCCCCGCTGTTGAGGCCGACCTGCCCGCTGCTTACCGCAAGCATAGCAAGGTTGCCGAAATCATCGTGGGCATCATGACCCTCAGCACCGTTGGCTATGGCGTGATGATGGCTATCAACCTCCTTTGGTAATTTCGATAAACATTCAATAACGTACAGGGCGCGACCTCTCGCGCCCGTACTTGTATCTGCCTCCCCCTCGATGCTTACGCTCCGCCGACTTGCCTATATCCTGATTGCGTCGCTGACTTTGTCGGTGATGACAACGTCGTGCGGAACCACACGCAAGACGACGTCCTCAGCCCATAGCGTCAAACCGCACAAGCGTCCCGATCTCGAGAAGAAAGATAGACACCACGGACCGGCTGCCACCCACGACTTGGCACAGGCTCTTATCGACGAAGCCCGCACATGGCTCGGCACTCCCTATCGCTACGGCGGGAAGGACAAATCGGGCACCGACTGCTCCGGCTTTATCATGCAACTGTATAAGACGGTGACCAACGTCAATGTGCCGCGCAACTCGCGGGCACAGTGGGACTACTGCGAAGCCCTTGACAAGAAAGACCTTGCCGTGGGCGACCTGATATTCTTTTCATCGAAAAATTCCGGAGGCGACATTGCCCATGTGGGCATGTATATCGGCGATGGCACTATGATCCATGCCTCATCATCGCGAGGCGTTACAGAATCCAACATCGGCAGCAACTACTTCGTCGAGCACTACATCGGCTCGGGACGAGTGCCTGTGATAGCCCAACTCGTCCCGGTGCCCAGACCGGTGCCTCGCCCGATAACGCCTGTCGACATTTTACCGGTGCCTGATTCCCCGCCTGTCGCAGAGGTTCCCGAACCGGCACCCGTCAACCCGGAACCAATCGTACTCATTGCAGAACCCACTCCGGAACCGGCTCCGACTCCGGCCTCTGTTGTCAAAAACGCCTTCGGAAGGGCACATTGACGCATACTGAAACGTTTTCTTAAAAACCGCTTATACTTTATGAAGCTTTTCGAACACCTAAACAGCATAAAATACATATTGTCGCGCACGCTACTCGCGGCCGCCATTGCCTGCGCCACCATGCCCGCTTTCGCCCTCAACCTTCCCACCAAGAAGATTATGAACAGGACCTTCTATTACTACAAGGTTGAAAAGGGCGACACGGTCTACTCGTTGACCCACAAGTTTGGCATCCAACATGGCGACATGCTCAAGTACAACCCGGCAGTTGCCGACGGGCTGAAGCCCGGCATGACCCTCTTCTTCCCCGTCGAGGCTTTCCCTGATGAACCGGTAGCAACCGAACCAACGCAAGAAGAGCCGGTCAGCATCAAGGTTTCAGAAACAGCGGACGCAGTCGGTAAGCGACAGGACAGAGAGAAAAAGACTTCCGCTGATAATCCGGTACCGGATTTTCCCCGGCCTGATGCTTCGCTCAAGCCCGTCAATCCCGGCATTGTCGAGGTGTCACCCGCAGCCCCCGATGAGCCTGCAGCCCCCGAAGTGTCTGCTCGCGAATTAAATGTGGTGGTATGCCTGCCGTTCATGCTCAACGATGAAAAAGCACCAAAGACAGCCGTTTACGCCACCGACTTCTATCGAGGCTTCCTGCTTGGAGTGGACAGTCTGCGCTCGTTCTACGGCAATCCGTCGATTAGCATAACAGCCATCGACTGTGACACTTCCGAGCAGCCCTTCAGTGCCCTGACAAAACACGCTGCCGACTTCAAGAAAGCTGACATCATCATAGCACCCGAAGCCACCAACCGTCTCGAAGAACTCGGTCGCTGGGGCAAGGACAACAAGGTCTACATCTTCAACGCATTCCAGGCGCGCGACACTACCTGCCTCGTCAACCCATACATGCTGCAGGGCAACGCTTTAGCCTCGGATATGTACGACAAAACCATAGACTATTTCATCGCCAACCTGAACGGAGCCACACCTGTCATACTGGACAACGAAAAATCGTCGCACGACAAGCAGTCGTTTGTCGATGCTCTCACCCGCAGTCTGCTCAACGCCGGCATCGACTACAAGTCGCTCAAATACAGCGGTACGCTGACCTCAGCGGCCATCTCGGCCAAACTGCCCCCGTCGGGCGTGAACTATGTGTTCGTGCCCGTTGCAGGTTCGCTAAGTGAGTTCCAGAAATTCGCCTCAGCCCTCGTCAAGTACAAGGCCGAGACAGAGGAAGCCGATGTTCCGGGTCGTGTCCGACTGTTCGGATACCCTGAGTACACGCGCTTCACAGGCGATCCGCTCGACAAAATGAAGACACTCAACACCACCTTCTACTCGCGCTTCTACAACGACCCCGAGAGCATGGAGACGCGCATGGTCAACGACTCGTTCATCGACCGCTACGGCACCGACCTGCCCGACGGCGTACCCAACCAGGCTCTGTACGGATTCGACGTGGCTCGTTGGTTAATAGCCTTGGCTGCCAACGGTTCGGTCGACCGCGAGGCCATCGCCTCGACACGGCCTTCGGAGGGCGCTCAGATGATATACAACTTCGATCCCATCACGGGTGGAGGATTCGTCAACGACGCTGTCATAATAGTGACTCTCGACGAAAACATGCCCACTAAAACCGTAGTTCTGTAATGCGATTTGCCCCATTTTGCCGCCGCCTGCTTGCTGTCATGGCCATGTCATCAGCCATTGCAGCACCGACCTTGGCAGAGACTCACTATCGCCCTCACGTTTACGTCGGCGCCCACGGTGGCGTCGCCCTCAGCCGCATGTCGTTTTCGCCATCCGTTCCCCAAGCCTGGAACATGGGTACACTCATCGGCGCTCACATCCGCTACGCCGAGGAACGACTGGTCGGCGTAATGGCCGAAATCAACTTCGTGCAACGCGGTTGGAAGGAAACCTTCGAGGACACCCCCGAGCTGCAATACACCCGAACGCTCAACTATATAGCCGTCCCCATCCTGACACATATCCGTTTCGGCTCACCTCGTGTCAAGTGCTTCTTCAACCTCGGACCTGAGTTCAGCTTCATGATCGGCAACAGCATCTCGGCTAATTTCGACTATGTCAACCCGGGTACGCTGCTGCCCTCGACGCGTCGCTTCCATCAAATGTCGATGGACATCAAGAACAGATTCGACTACGGCATCACAGCCGGCTTGGGTGGCGAGTTCTACATCAATCCGCGCAATTCCGTGAGCCTCGAAGCCCGCTTCTACTATGGTCTGGGCAACATCTTCCCGTCGGCCAAAGCAGACGAGTTCAGTGCCTCGCGCACCATGTCGTTGGGAATCACAGCCGGATACAATTTCCGTTTGGAATAACAATTTGACCTCTCGGGGTGTTATACTGTTATGTATCACTAATATCCCTCCCCATCATGAAAAAGTCTATTTTAGCTGCCTTAGTCGCCCTGATAGCCGTGTTCTCCGTGTCAGCACGCGATGTTTACTCGCGCAACGTCGCCGAACTGCCTGCAGCGGCTCAAGCTACCCTCAAACAGCATTTCAAAGCCTCGCTCAGCCTCATCAAAATCGACAAGGGCTTCACCGGAGTTTCCGAGTATGAAGTGATTCTCACCGACGGCACCGAAATCACCTTCGACCGCACCGGCAATTGGAAAGACATCGAGGTAGCAAAAGGCAAGCATGTGCCCGACGCACTCGTTCCCAAACAGATTCTGGATTATGTCAAGCAGAACAATCAGAACAAGAAGATTGTCGGCATTGAGAAAAACCGGAATACTTACGAAGTCGACCTCGAAAACGGTGTCGAGATGAAATTCGACCGCTCCGGTCGATTCCTGCGATACGACGACTGATACATCCCGAACACTCTGCTCAAAAATCTTAAATTTGCAAAAAAGCGTCCCCGTGGCCTGTATTAAGCTCGCGGGGATGCTTGTTTTTTGGCCAAAAATACCTAAATTTGCAATTTAATAGATATAATCAATCGACCAAACAACCATCAATAATGAATACACGTCGTTTTCTTGCAATCTTCTCGATGGCCGTTCTGTTTTTTGCCGTCGGACTTAAGGCTCAGACAGCCGAACCGGCCCCTGTCAAATGGCGCATGTCGGTCAAGATGACTTCGCCCACCGAGGGTGTCCTCACCCTGCGTGCCATCATCTCGGAGGGTTGGCACCTCTACTCGACCAAACTCCCCGAAAACGGTCCCGTCCCTACAACATTCGACTTCAAGGCATCCAAGGGCATCAAGTTCAAAGGCGACTTCAAACCTTCGGTAGCCACTGTATCAAAGAAGGACGCTACCTTCGGCATGGTCCTGGACTGGTGGGCATCCAACGTGTCGTTCACACGGTCGTTCACCCTCACCGGCGACATCAAGGATGCTGTCATCAACGGTACCGTACGCTACATGGCCTGCAACGACCAAAACTGTATGCCCCCTAAGACTGAATCGTTCAAAACTTCGCCCAAACCCTATACAGCAAAGTAAATGATGAAAAAGATTTCGTTACTGCTCGCTCTGATAGCCTCAACCGTTCTTGGTTGCATGGCCCAGATAGTCAACCCCGTAACATGGACATGGTCGGGCTCGATGATTGACGACACTCACGGCGTTGTCACTCTAACCGCGACCATCGACAACGGTTATCATATATACGGCCTTACTCCCCACCCCGATGGTCCTGTGCCGACCACCATCAAGTTTGACGATGCCGACGGTATCGTCTACTCCGGTCCGTTGACGGCCTCCGTCGAGCCTGAATCGAAGGTCGACCAGACGTTCAACCTCACTCTCGAGATGTGGTCGGGCACGGTCACGTTTACGCAGCCGTTCACCGTCACTGCCCCCGGCGCCACTCACACCATCAACGGCTCGGTTCGCTTCATGGCCTGCAACGACCGCAACTGTCTGTCGCCCAAAACCGAACAATTTGCAGTATCAATAGCACAGGATTCCGACGGCCACCTCGTTGCCACTGTCACCGACCCCGATGACGCTGCAGCAGCCAATAGCGCAGCTCAGACTGCCGACTCGACTCTCGACGCCGACGCCGACATTGACATTTACGCTCCAGTCGTATCGGCTCAGCTGTCGGCAGTTAACAACACATGGTGGTACCTGCTCGTCATGGGCTTCTTAGGCGGTCTGCTCGCCTTGCTGACACCCTGTGTGTGGCCCATGATTCCTATGACTGTCAGCTTCTTTCTCAAGAAAACCAAGAGCCGCGCGCGTAGCATCCGTGATGCTGTTATCTACGGTCTGTCCATAATCATCATTTACCTTGCACTTGGATTGGCGATCACTGCCATCTTCGATGCCGGCACACTCAACGACCTGGCAACGAGCGCATTGTTCAACCTGATATTCTTCGCCCTCCTTGTCATATTCGCCATATCTTTCTTTGGTGCATTCGACATCAAGCTCCCCTCCCGTTGGTCGAACAAGATGGACAATATGGCCGAAAAAACAACCGGCTACCTCAGCATCTTCTTCATGGCCTTCACCCTGGTGCTGGTGTCGTTCTCGTGCACCGGTCCCATCATCGGCACACTGCTTGTCGAGGCAGCTTCCAATGGCTCGATTACCGGACCGGCCATCGGCATGGGTGGTTTTGCTCTCGGTCTCGCGCTGCCCTTCGCCCTGTTCGCCTTCTTCCCCTCGCTGCTCAAGGAGATGCCCAAATCGGGAGGCTGGATGAATTCGGTTAAGGTCGTCCTGGGCTTTATAGAACTCATTTTGTCGCTCAAGTTCCTCTCCGTCGCCGATCTGGCCTACGGTTGGCGTGTTCTCGACCGCGAGGTCTTCCTGGCTATATGGATTGTGCTGTTCGTCCTCCTTGGCATGTACCTGCTTGGCAAGTTGCGCTTCCATCACGACTCGCCCAAGCCCTCGACGGGTGTGGGTAGCTTCTTCTTAGCGCTCATCTCGTTCTCGTTCGCCGTGTACCTCCTGCCGGGTATGTGGGGCGCACCCCTTAAGGCCATCAGTGCCTTCGCACCGCCATTGACCACCCAGGACTTCAACCTCTACCACCAGGAGGTGCGCGAGTTCACCGACTACGACGAGGGCATGAAATTCGCCCGCGACAACGATATGCCTGTCATGGTCGACTTCTCAGGCTACGGCTGCGTCAACTGCCGCAAGATGGAGGGCTCGGTATTCGATACCGACCGCGTCCGTTCGCTGCTCAACGACAAATTCGTATTTATCAAGCTCATGGTTGACGACAAAGCCGACCTGGCAGCTCCCATAACCGTCGAAGAGAATGGCAAGTCCCTAACCATCACTACCGTAGGCGAGAAATGGAGTTACCTGCAACGCCATAAGTTCAACACCAATTCGCAACCCTACTATGTGCTGCTCAACGGTCGCGGCGAGATGCTCGAAGCACCCCGCGAGTACAACGAGGATGTCGATGCCTTCGTGGCTTGGCTCGAAGCAGGTCTCGACAAGTTCAACCACACCGTCAACAACTGAAATGAACACCAACAATAATTCACCCCGCCACACCCGCGCCGAAAAGATCGAAGCAGTGGGTCGCGTAATCGACGTGCTCGACGAACTGCGCGTCAAGTGTCCCTGGGACGCCAAACAGACCAACGAATCACTCCGTCCCAACACCATCGAGGAGGTCTACGAGCTGGCTCAGGCGCTCCTGTCCGAAGACGCTCCCGAAATCAAGAAAGAGCTCGGCGATGTCCTGCTCCACATCCTCTTCTACTCCAAGATAGGCGAGGAAAAAGGCAGCTTCGATATCGTCGACGTGTGCGACGCTCTGAATAACAAGCTTATCTTCCGTCATCCCCATGTGTTCGGTGAAGTGAAAGTCAACGATGCCCACGACGTCGAGATGAACTGGGAGCAGATCAAGCTGAAAGAGAAAGACGGCAACAAATCCGTCCTTGGTGGCGTCCCCTCGGCCCTGCCGGCACTGGTCAAGGCTTTCCGCATTCAGGAAAAAGCAGCCAACGTTGGTTTCGACTGGGAGAACCGCGAAGACGTGTTCGACAAACTGGCCGAAGAGACTGCCGAAGTGTCCGAAGCTATCAAGAAAGGCGAACGCGACGACCTCGAAGCCGAATTCGGCGATATGCTCTTTGCTGTCATCAATGCCGCCCGTCTCTACGGTGTCAACCCCGAGAACGCGCTCGAGCGCACCAACCGAAAGTTTATAGCCCGATTCAATCACATCGAGCGCCGCGCCAAGGAGCAGGGTCTGAAACTTAAGGAGATGACCCTCGCCCAAATGGACGAATACTGGAACGAAGCCAAAGCCCTCGGTCTGTAATGAAAGTTTGCATCACCGAGAAACCCAGCGTAGCACGCGACATCGCGTCGTTACTCGGAGCGGGCCGACGTCACGACGGTTTCTTCGAGGGCGACGGTGTTTGCGTCACATGGACATTCGGTCATCTGTGCTGCCTCAAGGAGCCTCACGACTACACCGACCTGTGGAAGCGCTGGAGTCTCGGTGCCCTGCCCATGATACCGCCCCGTTTCGGCATCAAGGTCATCAACGAAGCAGGCATCAAGAAACAATTCGGCATCATCAAGAAACTGGTAGCCGGTGCCGACGAGGTTATCAACTGCGGTGATGCCGGCCAGGAGGGCGAACTGATTCAGCGTTGGGTGATGCAAAAGGCCGGAGTCAAGTGTCCGGTCAAGCGTCTGTGGATTTCGTCGCTGACCGACGAGGCCATCCGTCAAGGCTTTCAGAACCTCAAACCCGAGTCGGACTACCGCAACCTCTACGAGGCCGGTCTGTCGCGTGCCATAGGCGACTGGCTTCTCGGCATGAATGCCACGCGCCTGTACACCCTCAAATATGGGTCGACCGGCTCTGTACTGTCGATAGGCCGCGTACAGACCCCCACCCTCGCACTTATCGTCGACCGTCACCGTCAGATCGTCAACTTCACCCCGGAGGACTATTGGGAACTGCGCACGCTATACCGCGACGTCATGTTCAGCGCAAAAACGGGCAAGTTCACCAAGGAGGCCGACGCGCAGGCTATCCTCGACGACATCAGCGGCAAACCGTTCACTGTCACCGACGTGACCGAGAAGAAGGGTCGCGAAAGTGCCCCGCGTCTATTCGACCTGACATCTCTCCAGGTGGAGTGCAACAAACTGTGGGGGTGGACTGCCGACGAGACTCTGCGTCTCATCCAATCGCTCTACGAGAAGAAGGTCACCACCTACCCGCGTGTCGACACAACCTATCTGCCCAACGACGTCTACCCGAAGATACCCGCAATTCTCGGTAAGATGACGCCATACGGCGCCCTTACAGCTCCGGTATTGGCAACTAAGATACCCAAGAGCAAGAAGGTATTCGACGACTCGAAGGTCACCGACCACCATGCCATCATTCCCACCGGCGAGTCACCTACGGTACTCGTTGGCGACGAGCGCAAGATGTACCACCTAATAGCCAGACGGTTCATAGCCGCATTCTACCCCGACTGCGTGTTCAACACCACCACAGTCCAAGGCGCTGTCGACAAGGTTGAGTTTAAGGCTACCGGCAAGGTCATTCTCGAACCCGGATGGCGCAGCATCTATGCCGACGATAACGCGCACGAACGTCGTGCCGAAGGACTCGACAACGACGAGTTACAAAAGGATACCGTCCTGCCGCCATTCACCGTGGGCGAATCGGGTCCGCACACTCCCTCGCTGGCCAAGAAAACCACCCAACCCCCAAAACCGTACACCGAAGGCACACTGCTGCGTGCCATGGAGAGCGCCGGCAAGACTGTCGACGACGAGGAACTGCGCGAAGCCATGAAGGAGAATGGCATCGGCCGGCCCTCGACACGCTCGGCCATCATCGAAACGCTTTTCCGGCGCCGTTACCTGCGTCGGGAGCGCAAGAGTATCCACCCGACTCAGGCAGGTATCGACCTGATCGACACCATCCGCACCGATCTGCTTAAAAGCGCCAAACTAACCGGTCTGTGGGAGAACAAGTTGCGTCGTATCGAGCGTGGCACCTTTACCGCTGCCGAGTTTATCGACGAGATAAAGACCATGCTCACGCAAATAGTCTACTCGGTCATGGCCGACAACTCCGACCGTCGCATCGTCACCCCCGAACCGGAAGCAAAAACCAAAGCCAAAGGGAAGGCCAAGAGTCCTGCCAAGCCCCGTGCCCCTCGCAAGAAAGCCCCTAAGGATTTCAGCGAAATCGTCTGCCCGGTCTGCGGCAAAGGACACCTCATCAAGGGTCGCACCGCCATTGGATGCGACGCCTTCCGCGACGGCTGCCGATATGTCATTCCATTTGCCGCCTTGGGAGCAACAGCCGACACCGTGACGCCCAAAGTAGTAGCTGACTACATCAAGAAGAATCCCCCATCCGTAACAACATAACAACCAATCACTAACCCCAATGAACGATTATCGCGAACTGCGCATCGACATCACCCCGTGCTCGACCGATGGCACCGACGTTATGGCCTATCTGTTGGCCGAAGCCGGTTTCGAGAGTTTCGTGCCGGACGACAAGGGTCTGACGGCCTACATCCGTGTCGAGGACTACGACTCGGTGCGTGTCAACGACGCTCTTGCTCAATATCCCTACGCTGCCGCTCTCGACATATCCTCGCAGGTCATCGAAGGCCGCGACTGGAACTCCGAGTGGGAGAAAAACTACTTCCAACCCATTGTCGTAGGCGACCGCTGCGTCATCCACTCCACTTTCCACACCGACGTTCCCAAGGCCGAGTACGACATTGTTATCGACCCGAAGATGGCATTCGGCACCGGTCACCACGCCACGACTTCGCAGGTTATCACCGCTCTGCTCGACCTCAACCTGACCGGCAAAACAGTCACCGATATGGGCACCGGTACCGGCATTCTGGCTATCCTCGCAGCCATGCGCGGTGCGGCCTCCGTCACCGGAATCGAGATTGACGGGTTCGCCTACACCAACGCCATCGAGAATATCGCCCTAAACGGGGTCGAGTCGAAGGTAAGTCTCATCAACGGCGACGCTTCGGCACTCGCCGATTGCCCGAAAGCCGATGTCTTCGTGGCCAACATCAACCGCAATGTTATTACTGCCGACCTCCCGGCATACGTAGCCAACCTTAAGGCCGGTGCTACAGTGATTTTCAGCGGATTTTACGAGGCCGATATTCCCGTAATTATGGAAGTTGCCTCGCCACTCGGCCTGACCGAGCAGAGTCACACCGTGCTTAACAACTGGGCATGCCTCATCCTATCGTACAATCCCGATAAAGCTTAATTCGTCATGAAGCATATTTTCAACTATATAAAAGCTTTGATATTAGCAGCCTGCATGCTCGCTCCGGTTGTCAATGCTGTAGCCGAGCAAAACCCCGAGCCTCGCAAGCTGTCGTTCGCATGGGGTGCCGACCTGGGTGGCAACGTCGATATGTCGGGTCACGATATGTCCTCTTTAGGCATTAGCGCCCGCTTCGGTATGCGCTGGAAATGGGTGCGATTCTTCGGTGTAGGTGCCGAGGGCAACATCATGATGAGCAATTCCAACCGCGCCTACCCGCTGTTTGTCAACTTCCGCACCGACTTCTCGAACTACCGTCGTCTGCTCTTCGTTGACCTCCGCGGCGGCGTATCACTCAACTACTTCAACAACAAGGACATGGAGACAGGCGGTTACTTCAGCGGCGGCTTGGGTGTAACCCTCGCCACGGGCAAGACCTTCTCGTCACACCTTGTGCTGGCTTACACCTTCATCGGGCAGGAAGAGTGCTACAACGGCAACTACCTGCGCAAATGCCCCGGTATATCCATGGCCACCATACGTCTCGGCGTAGCTTTCTAACCAATCATAATATTCATACCCATGAAAATCAAGCATTTACTCGTAGCCGCCTTCACCATGATCATGGCGTTCAGCTCGAACGCTCAGGAGTCGGCCGAGATACCGTCGTTTATCAACCTCGACGCCAACCGATACGAGATGAACGGTGCCGACCGCGCCAAGTGGCAACAGTTGGCCCGCGAAATCAACCACGCTGTGGCCGAGGGTAAGCAGGTCGACATCATGCACATCGGCGACTCGCATATCCAGGCCGAGATGGGCACGTCGCGTCTGCGCGAACTCCTGCAGCAACGTTACGGCAACGCCGGTCGCGGTCTTATCACTGCATTCCGCCTTGCCGGCACTAACCAGCCTGTCGATTATGCCATAACCTCGGAATTTCCCACCGATAGCCAGGCACGACTGCTCAAGCGACCCTGGCCTATCAAGCCCGGTTTCACCGGCGTAGCTTCGCTGACCAACAAGGCCAATCGTATCACCTTCAAGAACCTTAAGGACGGCCACAAGTTCGACGTAGCCCGCATATTCACCTCCGACGGCGAGCGCTCGGTGCGCTACCCGATGGCTATGGACAGTGCGTCCTTCTACGCCTTCCCCGGCGAACGCGTTTTCGGTGTCTACACCCGCAACACGAAACAACCCGGCATCGTCTACTCGACCATCGGCAACAACGGCGCCTGTTACAGTGACTACCTGCTCATCGACGGTTTCGCTGACGACGTTGCCCGACTCCATCCTCGCCTAATCATCATGTCGATGGGCACCAACGAGGGTTACTCCACAATGACCGACGACGAGATAGCCTCGACCACACGTCAGGTTATCGAAAACCTGCGCAAAGCCAACCCTGATGCGTTGATGCTGTTGTGGACACCCATGGAGTGCCACAAGAAGAACGACGAGGGCAACTATGCCGTGGCTTCGCGCGTCAAGGATGCCCGCGACATCATGCTGCGCGTGGCCCGCGAGGAACATATACCCACCTGGGACTTCTACGAGGTTGCCGGTGGCGACGGCTCAGCCCAACATTGGCTTGATGCAGAAATGATGAATCCCCGCGACCACGTCCACCTGCTCAACAAAGGCTACCGTCTCCAGGGCCAACTGGCCTACGACGCCCTCACAGCCCTGCTCACCTCACTCTATTAGTCCTTTTGGACTTATAGGTCTTATAGGTCTTATAGGTCTTATAGGTCTTATAACAGCGAAGGCTGCCTTTTTCGGCAGCCTTCGCTGTAGCTAGTAGTTAGTAACTCGTACCTCGTAGTTAACCGAGGTAATTCTTCAGCAGGTGTGAGCACGGTCCCTTGAGGCGGCGGATAGCCTTCTCGCGGATCTGACGTACACGTTCGCGAGTCAGTTCGAACTTCGATGCAATCTCATCGAGACTCATCTCGGCACAACCCAGACCGAACGACATGCGCACGATGTCGCGCTCGCGCTGGTCGAGGTGAGTGAGCACACGGTCGATCTCGCGACGCAGCGACTCGAGAATCAGTGTATCGTCGGTATCAGGGGTGTCGTCGGCTGCCATGGTGTCAAGCATGGTGTTATCCTCGCCGTCGGCAAAAGGCGCATCTACCGAAACGTGGCGGCCCGATACCATGAGGGTATCGCCTACCTTGTCAGCCGGGACGTCGAGCAGCTCGGCCAACTCCTCGGGCGAGGGGCGACGCTGGTTGTCCTGCTCGAACTGCGAGACGAGCTTGTTTATTTTGTTGAGCGAACCTACCTGGTTGAGTGGCAGACGCACTATACGCGATTGGTCGGCGATTGCCTGGAGGATTGACTGGCGAATCCACCAAACGGCGTACGAGATAAACTTGAAACCACGGGTTTCGTCAAATTTGCGGGCTGCCTTGATAAGGCCGATATTGCCTTCGTCGATAAGGTCGGGCAACGGAATACCCTGATTCTGATATTGCTTTGCTACCGAAACTACGAAACGCAAATTGGCACGAACCAACTTGTCGAGGGCCCTGTCGTCGCCCTCGCGGATACGACGCGACAATTCGACTTCCTCGTCGACCGAGATAAGTTCCTCGCGTCCGATTTCCTGCAGATAAAGGTCAAGTGAGCGCCAGTCGCGCACGGTGATTGAATTTCCAATCTTGAGTTGTCTCATACGGTATGATGTTGCTGTGTTTTAGAGCTTGTTTCAAAAGAAATGTTAGTGGCTCGTTTTTGAGCCTGCAAAATTACAAATAATTTATGACATGGCAAAATGCCCGCTTTCGGCTTAACGATATTTAGCCGAAAACGGGTATTATTATAGAGTAATTATCAATCGATTACTTATAGCGTGCCCAGCGGATAAGATCCTTGATGGTGGGTTTCTTACCGTACATGAATATACCTACACGGTAAATCTTGGCGCTCAGCCATATCATGGCGAGGGTCGAGACGGCAAGTATGACGAGCGATACCACAATCTCCCATGCCTGGATACCGAACGGCACGCGGGCCATCATCACCATTGGCGACGTGAACGGTATCATCGACAGCCACATTGCCAGCGTCGAACCGGGATCGTTGAGGACAGTCATCGAGAAGACCATACCGAGTACGATGGGCAGGAGTGCGAAGGTCTGCAACTGGCTGGCGTCCTGGATATTGTCGACCGAGCTGCCGATAGCAGCATAGATGGCGCTGTAGAATAGGTAGCCGAAGATAAGGAACAGCGTCATCACGCCGAACATGCCAAGGATGTAACCCATGTCGCCGAGCGCCGACACCATCTGCATCAGGTCGACATCGCCGCTGGCTGTGGCAGCCTCGGCCACGATCGACGGCATCACGGTGGCACTGAAGACACCAATGATGACACCCCAAATCAGAATCTGCGTCACGGCCACCGCTCCGATACCGACAATCTTGCCGAGCATAAGATTAACGGGCTTAACGGACGACACGACAAGTTCGAGTACTCGGTTGTTCTTCTCCTCAATAATCGAGGTCATAACCATCTGACCGTAAATCATTATGAACATATACAGGATGAATACCAGCGTGATACCGACCATGTAGCTGGCCATCGACGAGGCTTCCTTTTCCTCTTCGCCATCTATGCGGATAGTCTTGAGGGCCACGTCGGTATGAATATCGTTGATAATTTTGTCGAGTCCTTCGATGTCGTATCGGCTCAGCTTAACCTGCTCGATAGCCGAATTGAGTATCTGGGTGATGTACATTTCGGTCTGCGGTGATAGCGAACCGTGGGTGTACATCACGAGGTTGTAGGGGCGGTCGACCACGTCTTCCGGGATAACGAGGATGGCGTCAAGGTCTTCGCGGTTCTTGAGGCTGTCGACACTTAGGTCGCTGACTTCGAAGGTCATGCCCTCGTTGCTGAGGAATGCCTTGCTAATCATGGCTGTATGGTCGACGATGGCCACCTTCTTGTCTTCGGGACCCGACAGGGAGGCCACGAGTGCGGGCACTACCATCATCACCACGATAAACACCGGCATAAGGATGGTCGAAATGATAAACGACTTGCGTTTGACGCGAGTCGTGTACTCGCGTTTTATGATGAGCATCAGTTGGTTGTTCATGACTGTGCGGTTTGAATCGGTTAATGGTTTCGGTTAGACTGTCTCAACGGCATGAGCGGAATCGGATTCGCCCACGGCGCGCACAAAAATCTCGTCCATCGAGGGTAATACCGGCTCGAAGGACACAATGTCGGCAGCACTGTTGGCAGCCGCTATCACGTCGCGTCGCAGGTCGGCGTTATTGAGCTCGAAGGTCAGCAGCGCGTTGCCCATCGAATCGCGTCCCGACTCGACGATATTGTGGGTCATGGGAGCGATGGCTTCGGCAGGCGATGCTGCTCCGGCTGCGTAGGCCATGCGGTAACGATGGTCGCTGAAACGCTGTTTGAGTTCGCGCACGGGACCGGTCAGGATGTTGCGCGACTTGTTGATAAGGGTAATGCGGTCGCACAGTTCCTCGACACTGCCCATATTGTGGGTCGAGAAGATGACGGTGGCGCCCTGGTCGCGCAGTGCCAGTATCTCGCGTTTCAGCACACCGGCATTGATGGGGTCGAAACCCGAAAACGGTTCGTCGAAAATCAGCAACTTGGGACGATGGAGTACCGTCACGACAAACTGCACCTTCTGTGCCATGCCCTTCGACAGTTCCTCGACCTTTTTGTCCCACCAGTCGGAAATCTCGAGGCGGTCAAACCACGACTTTAGCGACTGCTCGGCTTCCTTAGCCGACAGTCCTTTCAGTCGGGCAAAGAACATTGCCTGTTCGCCAACTTTCATCTTTTTATAAAGGCCGCGTTCCTCAGGCAGGTAACCTATGTGGGCCACGTCGTCAGCCGTAAGGGGATGTCCGTCGAAAATCACCGAACCCGAATCGGGTGCCGTGATATGGTTGATAATACGTATCAGCGTTGTCTTGCCCGCACCGTTAGGACCGAGCAGACCGTACACCTCGCCGGGCTCTACGCTGAGCGATACGTCGTCGAGCGCCTTATGGTTGGTAAAGCACTTCGATACGTTTTTTACTTCGAGAATACTCATTAGTTTATATTGGTTTTGATTGTTTTATTGATTGAAGTTCTATCTATTAGACGCGAAAACATTCCGTTTCTTACATCACCGGGCAAAAAAAATGCTCTTAACGGCCGTTTTTGGTTATTTGGAAAGATTTGTGTACTTTTGTAAGTCAATTAGGCGCCTGCCGCAAGGCGCCGTGCAAACCAATCCGAACAATAAATCATAATCAACTGACATACTGATATTCACAAATCTATGGCAATAGAACTCAAGGGTCTGACAAAACGCGCAGACAACTACTCGCAATGGTATAACGAACTCATTGTCAAAGCCGATCTGGCCGAACAGTCTGCCGTACGCGGCTGTATGGTCATCAAACCTTACGGCTACGCTATCTGGGAGAAAATGCAACAGACGCTCGACCGTATGTTCAAGGAGACCGGCGTTCAGAACGCATACTTCCCCCT
>CAZNGJ010000021.1:0-25106 GCA_964572615.1 uncultured Bacteroides sp. | reverse complement strand
TCCGCGACCCCATCATGTACCGCATCATCAAGACGCCCCACCACCGCACCGGCACGACATGGAAGGTCTACCCCATGTACGACTTCGCCCACGGCCAGAGCGATTACTTCGAGGGCGTTACGCACAGTATCTGCACACTCGAGTTCGAGGTACATCGTCCTCTCTACGAATACTTTGTCAAGGAGCTCGCTGACGAGTCGTACTGCCCCCGTCAGATCGAGTTCAACCGCCTCAACCTCACTTACACTGTGATGAGCAAGCGTAAGCTGCTGCAGCTCGTCAAGGAGGGTCTCGTAAACGGGTGGGACGACCCCCGCATGCCAACCGTTTGCGGTATGCGTCGCCGTGGCTATACCCCGACATCGATCCGCAACTTCATCGACACCATCGGCTACACCAAATACGAAGCGCTGAACAGTGTCAGCCTGCTGGAACACGCTGTGCGCGACGACCTTAACAAGATCGCCACCCGTGGCATGGCCGTCCTTAACCCCGTCAAGGTGGTCATCGACAACTATCCCGAAGGTCAGGTGGAAACCGTGACCATGGAGAACAACCCCGAGCAGGAGGGTTCGGGTACCCACGAGATGCCCTTCAGCCGCGAGATCTACATCGAGCGTGAGGACTTCATGGAGAATCCTCCCAAGAAGTTCTTCCGCCTGGCTCCCGGCAACGAGGTACGCCTGAAAGGCGCTTACATCGTGAAATGCGTCGATGTAGAGAAAGATGCAGACGGCAACATCACCACCATCCATTGCACCTACGATCCCGACACCCGCAGCGGTCTGCCCGGAGCTGCCCGCAAGGTGAAGGGCACCCTGCATTGGGTTTCTGCCGCCCACGCCGTCGATGCCGAGGTGCGTCTGTACGACCGCCTGTTCGAGGTGGAGAATCCGTCGGCCGAACCCGACCGCGACTTCCGCGAAATGCTCAATCCCGACTCGCTTAAGGTAATTAATAATGTCAAGGTTGAACCTTTCATCGCCGAAAATGCACGTCGCGGCGAGAAGTTCCAGTTCCAGCGTATCGGCTACTTCACTCCCGACTACGACTCGACTCCCGAGGCATTGGTATTCAACCGCACCATTGCCCTCAAGGACAGTTGGGAAAAAGCCAAAGGCAAATAAACGGACAATATAACGATCTATCAATGAGCAAGTACGACGATTTCGACAACAACGAGCACGAGGACGAAGACATCAACGACGGTTCGGGCCATCAGGAATATCTGGAGGAGCGCCAACGCGCTCTCGACGAGTTCGCCGACCGTCTCGCCAACGACCCGACTTCGCTGAATTACACCGAGGAAGACTGGGTGATGCTGGCGGCCTATGCCTCGGATGTCGACAATTTCTACCTGCTCTCCGAAGCCGTAACACGCGGACTAATTGAGTACCCCGACAGTCCCGACCTGAACGACCGTCGCCTGCTGATGATGGTCGACACATGCAATCCCACCGAGCTGCGCCAGGTGTTCGACGCCGCCGTGGCTCGGCCCAACCCGTCGAAGATAGCCCGTATGTACAAGGCTTTCTACGACTGGCAGGATGCAATGATCGAGAAGGCCCCGGCTGAGGATATATACAGGACAATCAAGGAGATAGCTATCGACGAAGACCACCTGACGGACCAGGAGATTATCGAGGCGGTAGGACTGATTCGCGAAGCCGACAAACTGGCGCTGCTTTTCGACGACATCGACACGTGGGCTAAACACTCATTCTATGTCGACACGCTGTGGTACGAAGTCGCCGGCAACGCCTCCGAGTCCGGTCAGTACGAAATAGCCGTGGCCGCCACGCAAAAACTGACCGAACTGGCGCCGTACAACGATGTGTACTGGATGCACCACGCCGGTACCCTCCTGATGCATGCGGCCGATGAACAGCGAGGTCTCAACCGCGATCTTGTCGTGCAGGCGCACGACGCCTTCGAAACTGCCCTGGCTATAAATCCCGATAATCCAGATGCCGATAAATTCAGAAATAAGATAATGACGGCCTTCGCCGCTATGGGCGAAATTGTCGGAGCTGATGAGGACCAAAGCGAGAAAGAAGTGGCGGCCAAGATGACTCCCGAGCTGTTCCTGGGGTTGACGGCAAACTTTAACGCCCAAGCTAAGAAGATATTGACCGAATGGGTCAAACAGAGGTGCAGTAATTACTTCGCCGTCGATCCAAACCCATACCTCCACGCCAATGACTTACTGAGCAATCTGGCGGCGCTGTATGTTGCAGAAAACTACGATGTTATGGATTATCTGTTAGCACTCACGGGCCGGGAAATCCTGAACACGGAGTTCTTCACTGCTATCTATCCTTTGCTGGCATTGCGACTGCTCGACAAGAACGAACCTAATCAAGCCCTCAAACTCCTCGAGTGTCTCGACGACGACATGACGGAGCCCGTAATGTCGCATCTTATAATGAAGTACGAGGCTTACAAGATGCTGAAACAAGATGAGAAGGCCCTCGAAATTAAGACCCTCATCCAACGCAACGGCCTCATCTACTACACAGCGCCCGACGCCGACATCGACGTCTACATCTCCCCGGCCCTGATAGCGCATTTGATGAAGTAGGGCCCTTCCGTACTAAGGCCCCTCCCCATCCCTCCCCAAAGGGGAGGGAGTTCGTAGCTCGTAGTTTGTAGTTGTATAATTTGGTGGAGTGATAATTTTTGCGTAATTTTGCGGGAAATAAATTGCGCGGCGGATAATTATGCCGCGCCATACCTTTATCATTAACCTTTTCTAATAACATCTTTAACCATTCAAAAAACCTTATCTACTATGGAAATCAAACTGACCGACGGCCCGTTTGGCCGTAACCCCAACTGTGTTCGTTACATCATCGTGCATTGCAGCGCTACGCCGCGCGGACGCGACATCGGCGCGCGCGAAATACGTGCCTGGCACTTACAGCGCGGCTTCAATGACATTGGTTACCACTATGTTGTGCGGCTTGACGGCACTATCGAGGCCGGCCGTTCTCTCGGTCAAATCGGGGCACATTGTTTGGGCAAAAATGCTTGCTCTATCGGCATTTGTTATGTTGGAGGTGTGGAATCCGACGGCAAGATACCTGCCGACACCCGCACCGACGCACAACGCCGCGCCCTCGACGAACTGATAGCATCCTTGCGCCGCATCTTCCCCCGCGCTGAGGTGCGAGGGCACCGAGATTTCGCCGCCAAAGCGTGTCCGAGCTTCAATGCTACTGCTGAATATGCGCGCCGCACACTCGCAATCGGCGCCATCGTTGCCGGGGCGACGCTGTTCGCATCATGTGGTACTAAAAAGGCGGTCGCAGAAACATTAACCGACTCGAACACGGCGACCTTCGCCGTCTCGACAAACCAAACACACTCCGAGTCGAATCAAAACGAAATTGTTGATATTCAATTAAACGACCCAATCCTTGAAATCACATCACCCGACTCGACACGAACCGTCGTTCGCGCCCGGAGCGCCACTATCAAGCGAAAAGCCGCTACGACGATGAACGTTGACGCTACCGAAACGCGGTGTGATTCAACGGTTCGAACCACCACTACCATGTCGCACACTGCTGTCGAGACTCGCCGCCCCGGCGGCTCGACATGGCTCGGTACGCTCGTGGCCACTGTCGGCGCTATTCTACTTTTCACCTTTTTCCTAAAGTCTAAATCCTGAAAAACACCATGCACACCATTTTCAAACCTACTGTGGCAGCGTTGCTCGGACTGGGCAGCGCTGTCATCGAGGCCACTGCGCCCATGTTTATTCTGACAGGCACGTTCGTGTTTGCCGATGCCGTCACCGCCTACCGCCTGCAGCGCCGCATGGCCGCTGCGGGAAAACTAGATGCCGAAAAGGCGCGGGTGTCGAGTGCCCGCTTCGGACGGATCTTCATCACCCTCGGCAAAATACTATCGTTACTGTTACTCACAGCCATGGCCGATCACCTGATACTCAGTCCGCTCGGCATACCGGCCATGAAGGTTGTAGCCGGCGCTGTTTGCTTCTGGCAAGCCATCTCGCTGCTCGAAAACGAGGCTGCCGAAAACGACGCACCATGGGCGCGCCACGCCCGCCGATTTCTGGTCGACAAGGCTCGACGATACCTCTCGCATTTGGATAAATGACGAAATATGCGTAACTTTGTATTACTAAAACATCTCACCTCAACCAATATTGCCAATCATCTATGAGTCAGTCATTTGTTCATCTTCACGTCCACTCACAATACTCCCTGCTCGACGGCCAGGCAGCCGTCGATGCGCTCGTCGACAAGGCCATTGCCGACGGTATGCCCGCACTTGCGCTGACCGACCACGGCAATATGTACGGCATAAAGGAATTTTTCAATTATGCCGCCAAGAAGAACAAGGGCACAAAGGTCATCAAGCCCATCTTCGGATGCGAAGTGTATGTCGCCAACGGCAGTCTGCATGACAAATCGGACAAGAATGACCGCGGCCGACACCTGATAATCCTTGCCAAGAACCAGAAAGGCTATCATAACCTTATAAAAATCGTCTCGCAGGCGTGGACCGAAGGGTTCTACAGCCATCCGCGAACAGATAAGGACGCCATCGCCCGCCACAAGGAGGGTCTCATTGTCTGCTCGGCTTGTCTCGGCGGTGAGGTTCCCAAACTACTCACCGCCGGCGACTATGCCGGAGCCGAAAAGGCTATAAAGTGGTGGAAGGACCTGCTTGGCGACGACTACTACATCGAGTTACAGCGCCATAAGGCTACAGCCCGACTCGCCAACCGCGAGACCTACGAGTTGCAGCGCCGTATCGAGCCGCAGCTCATCGAGTTGGCCCGCAAATACAACATCAAGCTCATTGCCTCGAACGACGTCCACTTTGTCAACGAAGAAGACGCCGAAGCTCACGACCGTCTTATCTGCCTGTCGACCAACCGATTCGTCGCTGACGAAACCCGAATGCTCTACACCAAGCAAGAGTGGATGAAGACAACGGCCGAGATGGCCGAGTTGTTCGCCGACATCCCGGAAGCCATAGAAAACACTCTTGAAATCGCGAACAAAGTCGAGGAATATGACATCGACCACGCTCCCATTATGCCTAACTTCGAGATTCCGGCAAGTTTCGGCACCGAGGAGCAGTTGCGCGAGCGTCTTACTCACGAAGATCTGTTCAACGAGTTCACCCGCGACGAGAACGGCAATGTCGTGATGAGCCGCGAAGACGCCGAGTCAAAAATCAAGAAATTAGGCGGTTACGACAAGCTATACCGCATAAAGTTCGAAGCCGACTATCTGGCCAAACTGGCCTACGAAGGAGCCGAACGTCGCTACGGTTCGCCGCTGACACCGGAACTCAAGGAGCGCATCAACTTCGAGCTTCACATCATGAAGACGATGGGTTTTCCGGGCTACTTCCTTATCGTGCAAGACTTTATCAACGCCGCTCGCAATCAGCTCGGCGTCAGCGTAGGTCCCGGCCGTGGATCGGCTGCCGGTTCGTGTGTGGCCTACTGCCTGGGTATCACCCAGATCGACCCCATTAAGTACGACTTGCTGTTCGAACGTTTCCTCAACCCCGACCGCATCTCGCTGCCCGATATCGATATCGACTTCGACGATGACGGTCGCGCCGACGTACTCCGTTACGTTACACGCAAATACGGCGAGGAAAAGGTGGCCCACATCATCACCTACGGCACCATGGCAGCCAAGAGTGCCATCAAGGACGTGGCCCGTGTCGAACAGTTGCCCCTGCCGGAGTCAAACCGTCTGGCCAAACTCGTACCGGCGCGTATGCCCGAAGTCGACGGCAAGACCCTGAAAACTAACCTCAAGAACTGCTATGAATACGTAGCAGACTTCAAGCCGGAGCTGTCGAGTCCCGACCCGCTGATTCGCGAGACGCTACGTTATGCCCGCGCCCTCGAGGGCAACGTGCGCAACGTCGGCGTGCATGCCTGCGGCGTCATCATCTGCCGTGACGACATCACCGACTGGGTGCCCGTGTCGACGGCCACCGACAAAGAGGAAGGCAAACTGCTCGTCACCCAGTACGAAGGTCGCGTCATCGAAGAAACGGGCCTTATCAAGATGGACTTTCTCGGCCTAAAGACCCTGTCCATCCTCAAGGAGGCCGTGCGCAACATCAAGCTTACCAAGGGCATCGACATCGACTTGGAGACCATCCCCATCGACGACCCCAAGACATACCAACTGTACACCGAAGGCCGCACCGTCGGCACGTTCCAGTTCGAAAGCGCCGGCATGCAGAAATACCTGCGCGAGTTGAAGCCCTCGACATTCGAGGACCTCATCGCCATGAACGCCCTTTACCGCCCGGGCCCTATGGACTACATCCCCGACTTCATCAAGCGCAAACACGGCGAAAGTCCCATCGTCTACGACATCCCCGAGATGGAGAAGTACCTCAAGGACACATACGGCATCACCGTCTACCAGGAACAGGTCATGCTGCTGTCGCGTCTGCTGGCCAACTTCACCCGCGGCGAGAGCGACACGCTGCGTAAGGCCATGGGTAAGAAACTGATCGACAAGATGAACGCCCTCAAGACCAAGTTCATGGCCGGCGGACAGGCCAACGGCCACGACCCCAAGGTGCTCGAAAAGATATGGGCCGACTGGGAGAAATTTGCCAGCTACGCGTTCAACAAGTCGCACGCCACCTGCTACTCGTGGGTAGCGTTCCAGACCGCCTACCTCAAGGCCAACTATCCGTCGGAGTACATGGCGGCCGTGCTGTCGCGCAACCTGTCGGACCTGTCCAAGCTGACCTTCTTCATGGACGAATGCCGGTCGATGCGCATCGCCGTACTCGGCCCCGACGTCAACGAGTCGTTCAGCCAGTTCGGTGTCAACACCAAGGGCAATATCCGCTTCGGTCTGTCGGCCATCAAGGGCGTGGGTAAGAACGTTGTCGACGCCATCCTGCGTGCCCGTGCCGACGGTCCTTTCACCGATATATTCGACTTTGTCGAGCGCGTACCTACCGGCGTGCTCAACCGTCGCACCTTCGAGGCTCTGGCGCTTGCCGGCGCCTTTGACTGCTTCGAGGGCATCAAGCGCGAAGACTTCTTCGTGGTCAACAGCCGCGACGAGAGCAACAGCGAGATACTGCTGCGCTACGGCAATGGCTACCAGGCACAAGCCCGCAACAAGACTGCATCGCTGTTCGACTTCGACGACTTCGGCGAAGACCCCGCACTCGATGCCCGCCCCACCCTCAAGGCCGGCGTAGCCTGGCCCACAGCCGACCGATTGGCCAAGGAGAAGGAGTATGTGGGCATGTACTTGTCCGAACACCCCCTCGATCCGTACTATATGGAACTGACCTACGGCACGAAATGCCGCCTGGCCGACGTGCCCGAGCAGCCCGCTGTCGAGGGCACCGAGGTGACATTCGGCGGCATGGTGACGTCCTACGAAAGCCGCCTGTCGAAGAACAACAAGCAATACGGCATCATGCGCATCGAGGACATGACCGGTTCGTACGAGGTGCGACTGTTCGGCGACAATTTCTACAAGTTCGGCCAATACGGAATCCCCGGCACGCCGGTGCTCGTAACGTGCGAGTTCCGCCGCCGATTCCGTACATCCGAGGTGTCGTTCGAGGTGAAGAATATCCAGCTGCTCGACCACATCAAGGGTCGCCTTATCAAGGGTATCACCTTGACCCTGAGCAGTAAAGAGGCCGGCGAGCGTATGCGCGACCTGTTGGGCGAGCACCTTATCGATCCGACCAAGCATCGCCGCGCCGAGGCAGAGGCTCCGGCCGGCTCACAACTAAATATCTGCCTGTTCGACCCGACATTCAACCGTAAAGTCCGGCTCACGTCATCGCTCAAGGTAAACATCACCCGTAAATTCCTCGAGATGTTGGATGAAAACGAGATAGACTTCTCGATCGAAACCAACTCCATTCCCGCATAAACAATAATCATCAACAACTAATTCCCTATACCATTATGGCACATACATTTACCGACGAGAATATCAACAGCATCATCGCCACCGGCGCACCCGTCATCGTTGACTTCTGGGCATCCTGGTGCGGACCCTGCAAAGCTATGAGCCCCATGATCGACCAACTGGCCGAGGAATTTGCCGGCCGCATCGAAGTGGGCAAGTACAACTGCGACGACGAGAGCGATTTTGCCAGCGACAACCGCGTGATGTCGCTGCCCACATTCCTGTTCTTCAAAGACGGCAAGAAGGTTGACATCCGCCTGGCCGGTTCGCAAAGCTACGACACCCTTGTCGAAAAAGCCAACGCCCTGTTAGCGCTCTGATGCCCCGACGATGCGAATTGTGGTCTGAAATAGAGCATTGTGGACTGAAATGGCGCATTGTTAAAAAAAATTCGTAACTTTGTGCCTTGAAACGGCCCGAAGCCGGTTCATATCAAT
Source organism: uncultured Bacteroides sp. (assembly GCA_964572615.1). Classification (GTDB taxonomy): domain Bacteria; phylum Bacteroidota; class Bacteroidia; order Bacteroidales; family Muribaculaceae; genus CAG-873. The sequence continues at coordinate 16,705 of CAZNGJ010000021.1, read as the reverse complement.
TTTGAAAGACCATTATTTCGTATTTTCATATAACCCCAAGTTATGAAAATTGCAAGAACAGTAGCCGACCTGCAGGCCGCCGTGGCCGAAGCCCGCGCCGCGGGACGGTCGATAGGACTGGTTCCCACCATGGGTGCGCTCCATGCGGGCCACCGATCGCTGGTGGACCGCGCCCGCCGCGAGAACGACTTCGTGGTGGTCAGCGTGTTTGTCAATCCCACCCAATTCAACAACCCTGACGACCTGGCCAAGTACCCCCGCACCGAGGAGGCTGACGTGGCCATGCTTGAGGATGCCGGCGTCGACGTAGCCTTCATCCCCTCGGTCGAGGAGGTGTACGGTGACACGCCCTATACCCGCGTGTTCGACCTGGGCACCGTTGCCGAAGTCATGGAAGGGGCCATGCGTCCCGGTCACTTCAACGGCGTGGCCCAGATAGTAAGCCGCCTGTTCAGCTGGGCTCAGCCCACTCGCGCCTACTTTGGCGAAAAGGACTTCCAGCAGATTGCCGTGATACGCCGGATGGCCGCTATCGAAGGGTTCGACGACCTCGACATCGTGGCGTGCCCGATAGTGCGCGAGGCTGACGGCCTGGCCCTGTCGAGCCGCAACGTGCGTCTCACTCCCGAGCTCCGCGCTGCTGCTCCGGCCATCCACCGCGTGCTCACCGAGAGCCTGGCCGACCGCGCCGCCGGACGTACGGTTGCCGAAGTCACCGACGCCGTGACAGCCAAACTCAACGCCATGGACGGCGTCGAGGTCGAGTACTACTCGATTGTCGACCCCGACACCATGCTGCCCGTCAGCTCCTGGGATGCCGTCGAGCATCCCGTCGGTTGCATCACCGTCTACTTCGGCGACGTCCGCCTCATCGATAATATCACCTATTGACACGCCATGACCATCGAAGTACTCAAGAGTAAAATTCATCGCGTCACCGTCACCGAGGCCCGTCTGGACTACATCGGCTCGATAACCATCGACGAAGACCTGCTCGACGCCGCCGGCATCCTGCCCGGCGAGCGCGTTTACATTGTTAATAATAACAACGGCGAACGCCTCGACACCTACACCATCCCCGGCCCGCGCGGCAGCGGGGTGATATGCCTCAACGGCGCAGCTGCCCGGCGCGTTCAGCCCGGCGACATAGTCATCATCATGAGTTACGCTCAGATGACACCCGACGAGGCCCGCGCGTTCAAACCCAAAGTAATATTCCCCGACACGGCCACCAACCGACTGTGAGCCGCGTCCCGGTCCAAGTTTTAACCTTCTAACCTCCCAACCATCCCCATACCGACCACACCATGTTCGATAATCTAAGCGATCGCCTTGCCCGCAGTTTCAAGATTCTGAAAGGCGAAGGCAAAATCACCGAAATCAACGTTGCCGAAACTCTTAAAGACGTGCGCAAGGCCCTCATCGAGGCCGACGTACAGTATAAGGTTGCCAAGACATTTGTCGACACCGTCAAGCAGAAAGCCCTCGGCCAGAACGTACTGACGGCCGTCAAGCCCGGCGAGCTGATGGTAAAGATCGTACACGACGAGATGGCCGCCCTGATGGGAGGCAAGGAGGCCCCCCTGAACCTTAACGCCAAACCCGCCATCATCCTTATGTCGGGTCTGCAGGGTTCGGGTAAGACCACATTCACCGGCAAACTGGCCAAGAAGCTCAAGAGCGAGAAGGCCATGCGTCCGCTGCTCGTGGCCTGCGACGTCTACCGCCCCGCCGCTATCGACCAGCTGAAGGTGCTCGCCGAAAAGGTCGGCGTTCCCGTCTACACCGAGGAAGGCTCGAAGGACCCCGTGGCTATCGCGCGCCACGCCATCGACTACGCCAAGGCCAATCACCACGACCTGGTCATTGTCGATACCGCCGGCCGCCTGGCTGTCGACGAGCAGATGATGAACGAGATCGAGGCCATCAAGAAAGCCGTCAACCCCACCGAAATTCTGTTCGTGGTCGACTCGATGACCGGTCAGGACGCCGTCAACACCGCCAAGACCTTCAACGAGCGGCTCGACTTTGACGGCGTGGTGCTCACCAAACTCGACGGCGACACCCGCGGTGGTGCCGCACTATCCATCCGCTCAGTGGTCACAAAGCCCATCAAGTTTATCGGTACGTCCGAGACCCTCGAGGGCATCGATGTCTTCCACCCCGACCGTATGGCCGACCGTATCCTCGGCATGGGCGACATCGTTTCGCTCGTCGAACGCGCCCAGCAACAGTTTGACGAAGCCGAAGCCGCTAAAATCGCCGCCAAGCTGCGCAAGAACCAGTTCACCTTCAACGACTTCCGCGACCAGATCAACAAAATCAAGAAGATGGGCAACATCAAGGATCTCGCCTCGATGATACCCGGCGTAGGCAAGGCTCTTAAGGACGTCGACATCGACAACAACGCCTTCAAGGGCATCGAAGCCACCATCGACTCTATGACTCCCTACGAACGCGAGAACCCCGACGCCATCAACCCCAGCCGCCGCAAGCGTATCGCCGCCGGTTCGGGCACAAGCCTCCAGGAGGTCAACCGTCTGCTCAAGCAGTTCGAGGATATGCGCAAGATGATGCGCATGGCCACCTCGAAAAGTCCCGCCAAACTTATGGCGCAGGCCAAACAGATGCAGCGACAGATGAAGATGGGTCGCCGTTAATACAAATATCACTTACTGCAACTATACATGGAACTTATTGACGGAAAAGCCGTTAGCGATCAGATAAAGAAAGAAATTGCAGCCGAGGTGGCCGAAATGGTCGCCGCCGGCAAGCGTCGTCCCTGCCTGGCTGCCATCCTGGTGGGCCACGACGGCGGCAGCGAGACGTACGTAGCCAACAAGGTCAAGGCATGCGAGGCATGCGGCTTCGAGTCGCGCCTGCTGCGTTTCGAGGACGACATCACCGAGCAGACCCTTCTCGATGCCGTGGCTGAGCTGAACAACGACCCCGGTGTCGACGGCTTCATCGTCCAGCTCCCCCTGCCCCGCCACATCGACGAGCAGAAGGTCATAGAAGCTATCGACCCGCGCAAGGATGTCGACGGTTTCCACCCCGTCAATGTCGGCCGCATGGCTATCGGGCTGCCCTGCTTCCTGTCGGCCACTCCCGCGGGCATCATCGAACTGTTGGCCCGCTACAATATTGACACACGTGGCAAACACGCCGTCGTTCTTAGCCGCAGCAACATCGTCGGCAAACCCGTGGCACAGCTGCTGCTGCGCAAGGGCAACCCGGGCAACTGCACCGTCACCGTGTGCCACAGCGCCACCCCGAACATCCCCGAAATCACCCGCCAGGCCGACATCATCATTGCTGCCCTCGGCAGCCCCGGCTTTGTCACCGCCGACATGGTCAAGGACGGTGCCGTGGTTATCGACGTGGGCACTACCCGCGTCCCCGACGCTACCCGTGCGCGTGGATGGCGACTGAGCGGCGACGTAGACTTCGCCAACGTCGCGCCCAAGTGCTCGTTCATCACCCCCGTACCCGGCGGCGTAGGCCCCATGACCATCGTGTCGCTGATGCGCAACACCCTGGCCGCGGCCAAAAAGGAATACTATTCCTAACAAATATTATTTAGCATGATATTCGAGACCATATTAGCTACTTTCATGGCTGCTGCGCAGCCCGCTCCGGCTACCATCGTGTTTGCCGGCGACGCCATGCAGCACCAGAAGCAGCTCGATGTGGCCAACACCGGGCGGGGTGTCTACGACTATTCGCAGTGCTTTGCCGACATAACCGACTGGGTCTCGGAGGCCGATTACGCCGTGGTCAACCTCGAGACACCCGTAGGCGACCGCAACTTCAGCGGCTTCCCTTGCTTCAATGCGCCCGTCAGCTACGCGCAGGCTCTAAAGGATGCCGGTTTCGATATGATGCTGACAGCCAACAACCACACCCTCGATCGTCGCGATGCCGGCCTGCGGCGCACCATCCAGGTGCTCGACAGTCTCGAGCTGGACCATATCGGCACATACGCTGACGCCAAGGCCCGCGACCGCGCGCTGCCGTTCATCAAGGACATCAAGGGCTATCGCGTGGGCTTCCTCAACTATACCTACGGCACTAACGGCATCCCCGTACAGGGCAATGTTGTGGTCGACCTGATCGACCGCCGACGCATAGACGCCGACGTCAAGGCAACCCGCGATGCCGGTGCCGAACTCGTCGTCATCGCCATCCACTGGGGCATCGAATACGTCCTCCTGCCTCCGCCGGCCGTTAAGGAGCTTGCCGACTACCTCTGCTCCCTCGACGTCGATATGGTCATCGGCGGCCACCCTCATGTGATACAACCCATGGAGGTGCGCGACAATCCTACCACAGGCCGACCCGTGCTGTTGGTCTACTCGATGGGCAACCTGATATCGAACATGCGCACGCGCGATACCCGCGGCGGTGCAATGGTTCGTACCGTCATCGATCGCGACAGCACCGGGCGAGCGCAATTCAGCCGGGCCGAGTACATGCCCCACTTCACCGTGCCGGGTACGTCGGCCAAGGATAACTTCCGCGTTGTCCTGATGCCTGAAGGGCGCGACACCGACTCGGTCATACCACCCGCCTGGCGACCGAACGTCAAGGCTTGGCTCGGGTCAGTCATCCCCGTCTTCGACAAACACAACCGCAGCGTTCCGCGGGCACGGTCGTCAGCCTACTGACAGCTCCTCTAACCAATCAACTCCCTTCTCAATATGCTCATATCCAATCCATCACGTATACTTCTTATCGTCTTCGCCCTACTGACAGCCACCGTTTCGGTCTATGGCGAGGACGAAAACGTTATAATCCGCAACCGCACCGTCAACTACCGTCTCAAAGCCGACAAAGGCACACTTAAGGAGGTCAAGATGGAAGATGTAGCAAACTACGAGGCTCTACGAGCCGACGATGTCGCTCTTCCGGTGGCATTCTACGGCAACAGCATAACTATCGACAAGGCACAAGCTCCGGGTGCGACACCTATCTACCGTTCGTGGGAGGATGACGACATCTTCTTCAGCGGCTCGCGAGTGTGCGCTCTACCCATGCCTCTCAAGAAAGGCAAGCCGGCCAAAGTGGTGTTCGAAAAGACATACAAGGACCCTGCTCAGTTCTGCCAGATTATGCTCGGTTCGGCTTACCCTGCCGACGAACTGACATACAACATCATCGTTCCCGCCGAACTGGCCGGACGGCTCACTTTCACTCCGAAAAATCTACCTGAGGGCATCGAAATGACACGCACCGAGTCGCCCAAAGGCGAAGTGGTGTACACGGTGGCGATGAAGAACCTGAAACCCGAAAAGCGCGAACCCCTCGCCCCCGGTGCCGACGAGATCGGCGCACAGATTGTCATCACGGGCTACTTTGACGGCCTCAAGGGGGTATACGACTACCTGCGCGGATACGTCGACGAGGGCGAAAACAGTCCTGCGGTCAGCGAGTTGGCACAAAATCTCTGCAAAGGTGCTCCCAACGACATAGCACGCATCGACTCCATTGCCTCGTGGGTGCGTCAGAACATCCGCTACGTGGCTGTCGAACACGGCGAGTACGGATTGAAGCCCGACCGCGCTGAGAACGTGCTGGCCAACCGCTACGGAGACTGCAAGGGTTCAGCCAACCTTATACGCGTGATGCTCAACGCAGTAGGCATCGACGGACGCCTTGGTTGGATCGGCACACGCGGTGGTATTCCCGCTTCGTGGTCGCAGAACGCTTCGCTTTGCGCCGGCAACCACCAGATAGCAGTTGCAGCGCTCCCCGATACACTCGTATTCATCGACGGCACAACTACTTATGCTCCCTGCGGACACATCCCGTCGTCCATCGAGGGTCAGGAGTGCTTGATTCTTAATGGTGACGAGCCTTTGCTCGCAACCGTGGCGCGTAATCCGCGTGATACCAACACCAACACCCTGACGGGCACCGCCAAAGCCGATAGCAAGGGCGTAAGCGGTCGGTTTGCCCGTACTTTCTGTGGCGCCGAGCGTATGGTGCTCGAGAACACACTGGCTTCGCTGAACGCCTCGAAGCGTAACAGCGCCCTCAAACTCATCGTCGCCAACGACCGTAAGAGCGTCCGAATAGACAGTCTGACCGTGTCGACTTCGGCGCCGAATGCCCCATCCACAGTAATGGAATACGAAGAGGTCGACCCCTCGGCGGTACGCACCGCTTCGGCCGGCAAAACCTACGTTATGTTACGACCGTTCAGCACTTTCCGTTATGAACCGGTCGATGCCAAAGCGCGCAAAAAGCCTCTGCGCTTGCGTCGCGACGAGACACTCGAGACGCACGTTGTATGCGAGTTGCCCGAAGGCTTGACCGTCGACAAGTTGCCCGAACGTGCCGACATCGCAGCCAACGGTTTCGAAGGATTCGCCGAGTACACACTGTCTCCCGACGGCCGCTCGGTAACGTGCGACGCAATCCTGCGTTGCAATGCCACCGACATCCCCGCTGACAAGGTCGGCGACTGGAACGACGCCGTGCGCAACATCACCAAAGTATCCAACAACCCTATCATACTTATTCCCACCAACCATGAGAACTAATCGCTTTTCAATCAAGCTTATTGCAACATTTGCAATAGCGCTGCTCACTTCGATATCCGCCTTGGCCGGTATCGACAAAAAATATTACGACAAGATCGGCCAAAGCGTATGGAACGCCACCGACAAATCGATTTTTGACCCCAAGAAGGAAATTCCCGATTCTATAGCTGCTGACAACTCGGCCGTCATCATTGCGTGGACCACCGATATCGATGTCGAGAATGTCGTGCAGCCGTCCATCTATCTCCCCAAGAACGAAACCAACCGTCTGGAGAAGGTGATGGTGGAGCGTATGATGGTAAAACTGCTCGACGACAAGGGCGTTGAGACGTTTAGCGAGCACACATTCGGCGCCAATCAGCAGATCAAAAAGACCGTTATTCTGTACGAACTCAAATCGGCTTTCGGCGCCCGCATATACAAGCCGGACGGCCGCTTGGTCGAAGTCGACCTGTCGGCTGCCGTCGAGATAGGCGACGGTAAGAAAGGCAAGGACTACAAGAAGTTCAAAATCGTAATCCCCGGCCTCGAACCCGGCGACGTGCTCGACATCTTCAAATATGTCGACGAATGGGCTGAATACTCCGACCTCGACGCCGAAAATGTCATGCTCGTCACCGAGTATCCGGTGCTGGAACGCCGCTTCCGCATAGCCACCAACCCCAAGATGACCGTCGAAGTCAAGGGTTACAACGGCGTGGACGAACTGAAGCGTTATACCAACGACAAGGGCCTGCAAGAAACCAAGTTAGCGCTGCAAAATCTGCCCGGTGTCAATACTAAGCTGCTCACGATGCCCCTGCGTCAGCTGCCGTTCATACGCACCCAGTTCATCAACAACACCACCAACTACATGGTGGCACAACATGCCCGTCGCGGCGGTCTGCACACCAACCTGCTGCCCGGCATCATTATGTCCGAATTTACTGACTATCTAAAGGATATGCCTTTCGACACGCCGCTGCCGGGTCGTGCGCAGAAGACCGTCAAGGATTACTTCACGACCACTCACCCCGAGGCATCTCCGCGCGAGGTTACCGACGCCCTGTGGCTTGCTACACGCTACCACGAACTGACCGCCAAAAGCGAGAAGGACAAGAGCGGCCAGATGGAGCGCGCACTTATCCTTACCGACTTGATACGCAAGGCCAAGCTCTACCCGACCGACTCGGTGGCTATAGGCCTGATAACGTCACGCGCCTCGGTGCCCACACGTGACATCTCGGCGTGGAACGAAGCCTCGATAGTGGTCAAGACGCCCGACGCGCTCTACATCACGCGGCCGCAGATGTCGTACGCCCCCGGCGAAATGCCCGGCCTCTACAAAGGCGAATCGGCGGTACTGTACTTCGGCGATCGCCGCGACATCAACCGTAACACTATCGCCTACGAATACACCGTGCCGTCGAAGCGCTCGTCGGACAACTCGTGCATACTGCGCGATGTCGTCACCATCAATCCCGACGACGAGATTGTCACCGCCGTTGCCACGGTCGAACTGACCGGTGGTTACAAGAGCTACGCCGACGACCTGACCGACAAGGCCGAATGGGTCGCCGAGGTCGAGGATTACTTCAACATCCCCGACAACAAGCGCGCCAACATCAAGGATCACGACGCCGTAGGCCGTAAGAAGGAAATCACCGACGCGCTCAAGACCATCATGAAGGACATTTACTCCGCTGAGCCCGACAGCATCACGGCGTTCGACATCAAGTCGCGCGGCGTGCGTCCCGATGCGCCCAAGATGGAATTCGACGTCACATCGACATTCAAGGGACTCGTCGAGACCCTCGGCGACGACCTCAGTTTTGCCATCGGTCGCATGTCCGGTATGCCCGAGCCGGTCAAGGAGCACGACCGCAACCGGCTGATCGACGTCATGTATCCCTTTATCGCTCAAGAAGTTCAGCAACACACCGTCAAGGCCCCCGAAGGCTACGCGTTCGACGCAACCTCGGTAGAAGCCCTCGCCAGGACACACAACAGCGTCCTCGGCCAGTTTGTCGTTTCGGCATCGGTCAACGAAGCCGGCGACCTGGAGCTGAGTATCGTAGTACGCACCAAGATTGCCGACGTGCCTCTGTCACACTGGCCTCAGGTACTCCAGTTGCTCGATGCCATGTCGGACTTCGGCGATGCCACCGTCATCCTTACCCGTAAGTAAGAAATGGCTCTGCTCCGGCGACTTCTCATAATGATATTCACTCTGTGCGGACTGTCCGCGCATGCCGGTGATACCATACCCGGACCGCACTGGCAACCCGGCGAGCCGATGCGGCATATCGTCTCGTCGACCCACCTGCCCGACTCGATGGACATAGTGCGCGCATCGTATAAGTCGCCGTGGCGTGCCGCTGCCGAGGTTATCGGTTGCAACCTGTCGCTTTGGGCATTCGACCGCTACGTACAGAAGGGACATTACGCCTATATCAGTTGGAAAACCATCCGCGAAAACTTCCGCCACGGCTTCGAGTGGGACAACGACCACCTGAACACCAACATGTTCGCCCACCCTTATCATGGGTCGATATATTTCAACGCCGGACGCTCCAACGGGTTCAACTTCTGGCAGTCGGAACTATTCGCCATCGGTGGAAGCGCCATGTGGGAGATGTTCATGGAGTCGGAGTATCCGTCGACCAACGACATCATCGCCACGCCCGTCGGGGGCGCAGCCATAGGCGAGGTTCTGTTCCGCACGTCCGACCTTATCCTGGACGACCGCGCTACGGGCGGCGAACGTTTCGGCCGCGAGTTGGCTGCATTCCTTGTCAGCCCCATGCGCGGATTCAACCGTCTCATCACCGGGCGGATGTGGCATCGCAGCTCGACATCAGGCCGCGCGTTCGGTGTGCCGCCTATCAGTGTTGACCTGGGCTTGGGCGCCCGTGTTCTCACCAACCTCGACGGCGGCTCCTCGCCCATCCAGGGACTTGTCGCCGAGGTCAATATCGCATACGGCGAAGCATTCGCCGAATCAACCAAGCGTCCGTACGACTACTTCACCTTCCTTATGGAAATGCAGGTCGCCAAGAATCAGCCGCTTATAAACCGTATCGAGATAGCGGGCCGATTGCTGTCACGCGAAGTCATGGACCGAAATAATCTAAAGATCAACCTCGGCATGTACCAACATTTTGACTTCTACGACTCGGATACCATTGCAAGCCACCGTAATGATTTCACGGGACCAATCTCGGCAAGCTCGTTAGGGGTATTTGTGCCCTACAAGATGGGTACACCTGCGTCGGTAGGCATTGGTGCGTTGGGCAGGTACACGGGACTTAAGGACATGACTTTTAACACCAAACTCCACATCAACGGCATGGCGTTGGCCGGTATCCTGACTGACTTCTATCGCAAATATCACCGCAATTACAACTGGGGCTCAGGCTACTCGGTGCAAGGCGCCGTCGAGTGGTCGCTCAACAACCACAAACTCAGCGTTACCCTGGCCGACCAGTTCTACAAGGTATTCACCTGGTCGGGCGAAGGCCGTGACGTCCAAGGCCCTAACCCGCCACCGGGTAACCTCCAAGGTGACAAGGCACGCTCGTCATTCAACCACCTTGAACTCCAAGCCAGCTACCGCATCGGCAAGCGGCTCTACCTGACCGGCGGCATCGACTATTACAGCCGACGGTCCAACTACCGTAGCGACCACCGCATTGTTTACGATCATCACTACATAGGCGGCTGGCCCCACGTCTGGAGCGACGAATTCGGCGCCCAACTCCTCCTCACCTGGAAATTCTAACGGGTGGTTTCGAGGCGGATGACGCGGTTGGTTTGGGTGGTGAGGTCGCGCTGCATACGCTCGGTTTCGGCTTCGAGGGCGCGGATGTCGCCTTTCAGGTCGGTATTGCCGGCGGCGTAGGCGCTGCGCATGTCGGCGAGGCGCTTTTCGGCAGCGGCGAGTTCTGCCCGAGCGTTGAGTACGGCCTCCATCTCGTCGGCTGCCTGGGGATTGCTAAAATCGGACATCTTGCTGATAATTCGGCCGTTGCCAAGCGAAAGCAAGGTTATTGATTCGCCGTCGGCCGACTGCGCCGCGGCCATTGAAGGTCGAGGTATGCGTGCTTTGGCTGCATTCAGATCGAAGCCGTCTGGGATGGTCAGACTGATGTCTGTCACAAGGGCGCGCTCAGCTAAGTTGGGGTCGTCGGTCGACACGTTGGTGCGTGTTTTTGCCGGCACGAAAGCCAAAATGGCCACCGAATCGCCTTCGGTCGAGAAACGGTCGGTTGCCCACCAACCCACATTGTTGGCCTCGTCGATAACAAAGAGCAGGTCGTCGCCCGTCGAATTGTAGGGCATACCGATATTGGTAGGTTCGTAGAAACCGCCCTCGCCGTCACGACGCGTCATGTAGATGTCGTAACCACCAAGGCCATCATCGTCGCGCGACGCGGCAAAGTAAAGCGTCTCGCCGTCCTCGAGCATGAATGGCGCCATGATGTCGCCTTCGCCCACATACTCAGTCAGTTCCACAGCTTCCTCGCGAGTACCGTCATCGAGGACGCCTGCTGTGTACAGGCGGTTGACACCCTCGCTGTCGGGTGCCGTCCAGAACACCTCACGGCCTGAATTATTGATAAAAAACGGTATCTTGGCGTCGCCGATAAAGGAAGTGCCATGTGGCGCACCGGGTTGCGACAGCGCCTCGATAACCTTGTCGAACTCGTCGCGCGAGATGTCGTAACGGGCAATCACGGGGATGTTCTCCACACGGTCCAACTGGTTGGCCATAAGCACCATGCGGGCCTCGGCAGCGGCCAATTCAGCCGGCTCAGACTTACGGGCTTTCTTAAGGGCAGCACGCCAACTGTCGATGTTGTCGCGGGCATCGTCGACAGCATATCTGTTCAACTCGATGTCGATAAGGTCGGCGTAGGCGTCAGTATGACCACGCTCGGCTGCCACTGTCAAGGCATTTTCGGCGTCTTCCATGCGACCAAGTCCGAGTGCCGCCTTGCCGTACCAATAGTTGATTTTGGCGTCGCGGGGCGACTTCTTGCGAAGCGGTTCGACGGCACTCATGGCGGCTTCATAGTCGCCGTTGTCAATAAGCGTCTTGACATCGTCGAGCACGGCAGCTGATGCCACAATGGCTATCAGCGCGAAAAGATATGCTGTAATAGTGCGTTTCATACTACTGTATATCAATTAGTTTGTGAGTCTGAAGGGAGAGTCGCCAACCGCACAGTGCCAACACACGCGCCACTGTCTCGTCGACATTTAGCCCCGAGCAGGGTTGCAGGTAGAACAGGCTGACAGGACTGAAACGACGTTGCAGCTCGTTTAGTTCATCGGCTGACTGGCCGGTATAGACCACCTTAATCTCGTCGATGCGGTCGGGCTGAATGGCCAACGGCGGTTGTTTGGGCGAACATGTCACCCAATCGATGCCGTCGGGAACAGGCAGGGTGCCGTTGGTCTCGATATGAATGGTCATACCTGCCTCGTGGAGAGCCTCGATAAGCTCGGCATCGACCTGCAGGAGGGGTTCGCCGCCGGTAAGGATGACGCGCCCTGCCGGGTAGCGCTCGGCCTCGGCCACGATGTCGGCAGCCGACAGCAGCGTGTAGTCGGCAAAGTCTGTATCGCAGAACGAGCAGGCACGGTTGCAACCGCTGAAGCGCACGAACACGGCAGGAGTGCCGGTGAAAGCGCCCTCGCCCTGAAGCGAATAGAATATCTCGTTAACGCGGTACATTGCCATACTAAAAGTATTGCTATTCAACTACATAACTTGCTGTGTTGCCCTCACTTTCCTGCACGTCGGCACGATAACAGTTGGGCACCGTGTCGACAATCCAACGCGCAATGTTTTCGGCTGTCGGATTGAAAGGCAGCACGTCGTTGAGAACCGCATGGTCCATGCGCTCCTTAACGAGTTGCTTGATATGGGTAAAGTCGGTCACCATGCCGTTGCTGTCGAGTTGCTCAGCGCGGCAATAGACGGTGATTATCCAGTTATGGCCGTGGACGTTGATGCACTTGCTCTCATAGTTGAGGTCAAGACGGTGGGCGGCCGATATTTCGAGACGTTTTGTTACGTAATACATTACTCTTCAGGTGTTTTTGATTCGCTTTCGGGTTCGGCTATACGCGACGGATCGCCCTCCATGCCGTTTTCGCGACCCAGTTGCATCAGGTAATCGATAGCATCCTGTCGCGTCGGGCCGATTTCGCACTCCTTGCTTACGCGTGTCAGGTTACTCATAAAGAAACCCACCATAGGCGACTGCTTGAGGTCGAACATGGCCATGATGTCGAGACCGTTTAGGGCCGGGCGGAAGGCGCGGTCCTTATCGAGAGCCTTGACGGCAGCTATCTTACTGTCTACCAAGTCGAAATTATTCAGTAGCCGCTGTTTTTTCTCGAGATTCTTGGACGTTATGTCGGCACGAGCGAGGGTCATGAGGTCTTCGATGTCGTTTTCGGCATAGTTGATGAGTCGGCGCACGGCGCTGTCGGTCACTTCGTCCTCGACAAGGGCAATTGGGCGCATGTGGAGCTCGACAAGTTTCTGTACCTTGCGCATCTCGGCACCCATCGGCAACCCGAGACGACTGAATATGCGCGGTACCATCTTGGAACCCACATAGTTATGATTGTGGAACGTCCAACCGATGTTGTCGTCCCAACGTTTGGTGACAGGTTTGGCGATGTCGTGGAGCAACGCCGCCCAACGCACCCACTCGTCGTCGGTGGTGGCAGCGACGTTGTCGAGGACCTCGACGGTATGATAGAAGTTGTCCTTGTGGCCGCGGCCGTGAACCACCTCTACGCCTCGCATAGCAGCCAGTTCGGGCAAGATGATGGCCAGTAAGCCGGTCTTAAGCAGCAGCTTCCACCCCAACGAAGGCCGCTGCGAACGCATGATTTTCTGCAGTTCGTCCTTGATGCGCTCTTTCTTGATGATACGGATGCGCTCGACGTTGCGACAGATGGCATCGAAAGTCTCGGGATAGATGTCAAACTGGAGTTGGGTGGCGAAACGGATGGCGCGCATCATGCGCAAGGGGTCGTCGCTGAAGGTAATGTCGGGGTCAAGCGGCGTGCGGATGATGCGCCGGTCAAGGTCTCCCAGACCGTCGTAGTTGTCTACCAGTTCGCCGAAGCGGTCGGCATTGACACACAGTGCCATAGCGTTGATGGTGAAGTCGCGCCGGGCAATATCCTCGTCGAGTGTGCCGTCCTCAACAATCGGGTTACGGCTGTCGCGGTTGTAGCTCTCGCGACGGGCACCGACGAACTCGAGTTCGAGCCCGTGCCACTTGACTTGCGCCGTACCGTAGGAGCGGAACACATGGACAGGGCGCCGGGCTTCGCGACCAAGCAGTTCGGCCAACTCGATGCCCGACCCGACGGTGACAAAGTCGATGTCCTTGGAGTGGCGCTTCAGGAAGAGGTCGCGCACATAGCCGCCCACGACGTAACAAGGCCTATCGAGCCGGTCGGCAGCCGACCCGACGGCACGGAACACTCCGGCTGTCAGCATGGAACTGTAGTTCTTGACTTCCGTCTGTGCCATAGCGGTTTAGTTATTATCCAGGAGGGTTATGAGTTCTTCGGGTGCCTCGGTCAGGCGATGCAGCCCGTCAGGCGTGACAACGTACGTGTTCTCGATACCCACGGCACCGGCGCCCTCGATGACAAACTTAGGCTCGATGGCGATGACGTTGCCGGCCTGGAGAACCTGACGCGAGCGGGGTGCGAGTACGGGCCATTCGTTGATGGCGATGCCTACGCCGTGTCCAACAAAACCGGCCTGAGAGCGGTGGCCCATGAAGCGGTCGGCCAATCCGGCACGTGTGGCAATGTCAACGGCTGCGTTATACAGATCGGCCGCCGGAACACCGGGACGGCCGAGCGATTCGAGGGCACGGCAGATGTCGATGCTGACCTGATGTGCACGACGGGCAGCCTCGCTGACCTCGCCGCAAGCAAAGGTGCGGGTCATGTCGGTCATGTAGCCCGTGAAGTCGCCGTTGGTGTCGACCATGACGGTACGGCCCGGTTCGATGAGAGTGCCGTCGGCGCCAACCGGGAGCGACGGGTCGTAGCCGGCACCACCCATGGCGAAGTCGTAAGGCGAAGGGGTGTCAGCGTTGTCGCCCACCAACACGCTGCCCATATTCAGCTCCATTTCGCGGCCATTGATACGGAATATACCCAGGCAACCGCGCAGGCGGCTGTCGTGCTCGATTTCGATCTGCAACTCTACATCGCTCATGCCCGGACGGTACATGCGGGGTATCTGACGGTAGACAGCCGTGAGGGCTTCGCTCGAACGGCGGATCATGTCGACCTCGTACGGAGTCTTGATCGAGCGCGACTGCATCAGCACAGGGTCGGCATCACCGTAATCCGTAACGCCGAGGGCCTTTGCAAATCGCTGAATATCATTGTAAGAACAAGCACTGAGCTCGAATCCCACTTTGCCGAGGGCAGCCGTGTCGACATGGTCGGCGACATTTTCGACCTTGCGGATGGCGACAACGTCGGGACCATCGAAGCAGGCGGGACGACGCAGGAACCAGGTGGCGCGTTCGGCAGAGATAAGGATAAAACCGCTGAACACACGACCTGTCAGGTAGTACTTGTTGGCATTATCGGCCACAAATATGGCGTCGAGTCCGGCGTCGGACATGAGTGCGCGCAGACGACGGAGCTTGTCGGCAAGGTCATCGGCGGGCAGGAGGTTGAATTGCTCAGCGTGTTTCATATTTAACAGATATATAGGCGTTTACGAAGCTTGATCGATTGAGCGTATCGCCTCGGGAAGTTCGGTTATGGAGTGTATAGTGGCTGCGGGATGATCAATGTGTCCGAATCCGTACGCAGCCCAGACGGTAGGTATGCCGGCACGGGTGGCATTGTCTGCATCGCCCTGTGTATCCCCGACATAGACAGGGCGCTTAAGGTCGTACCGATCGATGAGCGTGCGGATATTCTCGGCTTTGGAAGCGCCGGTGGCACCGTGCGACAGCAGGTCGGTGAAGTACGGGGTAAGGCCGGTGTACTCGACGAAGTTGTCGAGGCCATGGACACCGCAGTTGCTCACCATGAACAGGCGGTAGTGTTTGGCCAACTCGGCTATCACCTCCTTGACTCCCGGATAGAGCCGACCGCCTAAGCGCGGCATCATGTTTGTCTCGTTATCCATCAGTCTGGCCAACAGAGCCTTGCGATGGTCGGGGTGAGGCACAATTTCGGCGAGAATGTCGTCAAGGTAGGAACCCATCAGACCCAATAGGTCGTCGCGGGTGACAGTCTTGTGGGCTATTCCGGCTTCGTCGAGGGTTGTATTCCAGATGATGGCGTAGCTGTCGACAGCATCCCACAGGGTGCCGTCCATATCGAATATGATAGAGTCAACGGGTGGCTTAGTATGCATTGTAATTAGCCTGTAATGAATCGGTTATAAATGTAAGGCCAACCTGCTCGACCTCGGGAAGGACGTCGATGCGCATGATGTGGCGCACGACGAAGCGGGTGTCAATATCGGGCGATCGGCGGGGACGGACAGTGTCAGTGAGCATCACCACGGGACCGGAACCTGCGCCGAGCCACTTGCCGTACTCGTCGGCCAGGTGCAGGTTGAACGTGTCGGCCACTAAGCTGTCACCCGAGTTGTAGGCCAGTTCGAGCCACAGGTTGGAGTACGGGTAGTCGTTGGTGTGGCGCACCGAGACAGCCACGGCATCGATGCGGCCGAGGGTGTCGCCGGCGGCATTGAACTCGAGCGCACGCCCATAGTGCCACTCCGAGTCGGGGACGGTGACAAACGTGGCCGGCACGGCCGTTGGTTTGTCGCAGGCGGACAGCACTGTCGCCATTACGGCAACGAGGAAGAGGATAACCCGTGACATAACCTTAAGCGTTTGGCTTGGGCGACTGCTCGCCTCGGTTTTTATGCGGACGGTTCTTGCCCTTATGTCCGGCCGTACGCTGTTCTTTGGACTGACCCTCAGCTTTGGGTTGCGAAGGACGCGGCTCTTTGGGCTGACCATCGGCCTTGGGTTGCGACGGCGCGCCTTCGGTCTTGGCGTTGGCGCGGTCACCCTGACCGGCAGGTTTGGCCTTCTTCTTTTTCTTCTTTTTCTTGTCGAAGCGGGTCAGTTCGTCCTGGTCGAGCAGGTCGTTGT
>CAZNGJ010000020.1:0-25775 GCA_964572615.1 uncultured Bacteroides sp. | reverse complement strand
CGACGATGATTGCTTTTACCTGATCTGCGATCTGTGACATAATAGTTTCTGTTTTTTGATTTTATATTCGTAAGTTTTGGAATAGACTTTTTCGCGGTGCAAAGTAAACAATTTTTGGCGAAATAAAGAAATTTTTCAGCAATTACTTGTGTGAAAAAAAGTTATTTGGGCTTGAAAGTGTCTGTCTTGCAGAGTCGAAGACAGGAGCACAGGAGATTTTATTTCGTCCTTTCGTTTTCAGTGACACGACAGGTTTTGCCACCCGTGGCCCTCCCCTTTGGGGAGGGTCGGGTTGGGACCATTAATACTTTATGGTTTTTGTGACTTGGTTGCCGTTGACGCGGATGTAGACGCCGGGGGCGAGGGTGCGACCGTCCATGCGGATGCCTTGCAGGTTGTAGTATGTGTCGGTCGTGGCGGGGGCGTCAACATTGATGTTGGCCACGGCGGTAACGGTACCGTCGGGGGCCGAGACTGCCATGGTGGCGCCGACGAAGGGCGTGAAGTTGACGCTGACGGTCGAGTTGGCGTGGTGCTCGGTCATGCCGTGGTACTCGTTGGGGTTGGTCGACAGGGGCACTGCCTTTTCGTTGTCAGCAGCCACGAGTTTAAGAGCCTGGCCATCGCCAACATATACGTAGGGAGCATGCTCGTCGTCACAAGGATCCTTCGACTCGGCAGTCTGGTGAGCGTGGAAGTCGGTCTTGGCTTGGTCGATATGGCCGGCGAGGTCAATACCCTCCAGGTTGAGCACGAACTGACCCTGCAGGTTCTGCACGGTGGCAGTGTAGGTGGTCGAGCCGTCCTCGTTTTCAACAGCCTCCATCTCGGTAGCGTTTGTGTGGTCAGCCGAAGCAATGCGGACAATGGGGTTGTCATCGCCTGCCGAGCCCTGGCCGTTCAGCATCACAGGGGTGTGATGGATCGTCATGGTGTAGGCAGCCGATCCGCCGGTAGCACCGCCACTCTGCTTGGCATACAATCCAACTAAGGGGTAGGAAGTGTTTGTATAACAGCTATATACCTTATTATTGTTGTTGTAGCACAGCCAACGATCCGTTATGGAACCGAATGTGATTTTTGCACCGCCTTCTTCGAATGCTATTGTTGCCAAAGCATCGTCAGAGACTTTGGTATCCATATACAAGTAGTTGTTATTACCGCCCGACTTGAAGTAGCCGATAGCTGTAGTTACATCATTCTTCGAACCACTAACTTTGAATGTCACTTCATCGCGGGTCATGATGTACCATTTGCCCTCGCCTGCCGACTTGAGAACGAGGTACATTACGTTTTCGCCAGGCTCGGTGATAACATCATCATCGCATTTGCCTTCCTTAGCGTCCCACAGGCGGCTGTAATTGTTCGAAGTGTTGGCCATGGTGTAGAATGTGGTCGGGTTGCTGATGCTGTTATAGCTTCCGAACACGAACTCCATACCGTCATACAGTTCGTTTTCAGATTTCACAAGCACATATCCCTCCTTGGCAGCGGAGATGCTATAGAAAGCTTCGGTGAGGTCGGAGGTGCCGGTTTCGTTTTCGGCGTATGCCACGAAGCGGCGGTTCATCTTGTCGATGGTCATGGGTTCGGTGTATTCCTCGAATGCGCCGAGTTCGCCGTCGATTGCGTAGGTGGCGACGTAGATCTTATCTGCACCAACCGATGTGATCGCGGTGGTCGAGCCTTCGCGGACGGCACCTTCGACAACTGAGAACACGGGCGCTTCGGGAGCCTTGGGTATAGCCACGGTGTACTCAGCCTCGGTGACGGGACCTTCGTAGCCGTTGGGCAGCAGGGCTTTAACTGAAACGAGGGTGTACTCGTTGACCGTAAAGTCGAAGGACTTGACTTCGTCGGTCAGAACCTCTTCATCGCCTTCGCCGCTTTCGGTCGTGATGTCATACTCGAACATGTATGCGTTGCCGTCGGCCATCGAAACGGTTACCTTGGTGCCCTTCTTGACCTCGCCGCCGGCGGGGTTGAGCACGGGAGCCTCGGGGCGCTTCACGATGTAGGATGCCTCGGCGGTAGTCATCTCAGCGTCAGCCGACATCGCCACAACCTCGAAATCAACGTCGGCAGTGAGGTTGAATGTGTACTTGCCGTTGCCAAGGGGAGTCACATCGAGATTGTCGCCATCGGCAATCAGCTTTGTGATCTCGATAACGTCATCGCTCTCGGCATTTTCCACCGTGATGGTCACAGGCGTGTTGTAAGCGTAAGTGCCGCTTGCCGGCTCAAAAGTAATAACCGGCTTCGATGGAACCTCTTCCTCCTCAGCAGCATAGACTGTAACGGCCTTGATATAGCCGCGTTTGCCGGTGATGGAAAGTGTAAGATCGGTAAGAGTCGTGCCGTCGAGTTCGAAAGTGTAGTCAGTAAGGTCAGAACTTGTCAGAGTTTGGGTTTTACCTGCAAAAGACAAGCTTGACGAGTCGCTGCCGTAAGTTGCAGCTTTGATAACTACCTTGGAGGCCTTAACTTGCGCTTCGGGCGCAAGAGCAAAGGAGATTGCACCAGCTTTGCTACTTGAACCAAATTTCATGCCATATCCGGCCTTGCCAGAGTAGACATTATTTGTAGAGGTAATATGGCTAACGTATTCCGCGCCTTCTTCGATAACAGTTGCAAGGCTGGTACTTGCAGTATAAGCAGTGGAGGAATCATTACCGGTACCGTTTTTGAATACGATGGTGTAACCATTGAATTTTTCGGGCTCGGCTACATTGTAAGTTGCGGTTGCTGTAAGAGGAGCGTCGGCGTTGGCGGTGTTCCAAGCCTTGGCGGTTACGGTGTGACTGCCGGGAGTCAGGGTAAACGCTGAGGTGTAAGCAACATAGTCGGCTCCGTCGATACTGTATTCGATGGTGCAAGCGGGGTCGGCAGCTGCATCAACCGAAATCGTAATAGGCGTAGTTGCTTCAATATCGCCACCTTCGGGGTCGAAAGTCAGCGCTGTGGGCGCAACCGGCTCCGTGGCTTCGCCTTCTTCGTAATATACGGTGATTGATGCAACATAGCCACGTTTTGCAGAAGTGGCAACCGAAAGGGTCTCAATTTGCGATCCGTCGAGATCTAAAGTGATGTCAGACAGTGTAGAGCTTAATGCATAGCCGGTTTTGCCATTTATTGTTAGTGTACCAGTATCCGAACCATACTTAGCAGCGCTGACTGTGATTTTGGTGGCGTTGACTTTGCCTAAATCAGAAAGATTAAGCGCAATTACGCCATTTCCGCTACCGCTGCCCAGTTTTAAGCCGTAACCTGATTTACCGAGGTATATCTTAGTTGCAGTTTCTACACCCGAAACATATTCTGTTCCGGATGCTACAATGTCAGCCAAAGCTGTTTTTAGTGCGGAGCCATCTGAATTGTTCCCATTGTCTTTGAAACTAATGGTGTATGACTTTTCAACGGCTGCGGCGGGTAGCGCGAGCGTGAAGAGTGTCAGTAAGAAGAGAAGTAGATGTTTTTTCATACTTAAATATGGTTTATTATTGGTTTTTAATTCGTTGGTGATATGACGCAATGATGGGCGCGACTGTAGTGGCCGCATTTTCGGGTGCAAAAGTACATATATTTTGTTGATTTTCACATATAAATCCCTAAAAATTTTAGCGGACGAAATGTTAACGTGTGGCGCGGGGGTGATGCAACATGATTTCGTCGCGCAGGCGGGTGGTATCGACGTGCAGGTAGACTTCGGTGGTGGCTATCGATTCGTGGCCGAGCATCTGCTGGATGGCGCGCAGATTGGCACCCCCTTCGAGTAGATGGGTGGCAAAACTGTGGCGCAGTGTGTGGGGCGACACATTTTTGTCGATGCCGGCCATGGCAGTCAATTGCTTGATAATCTTGAATATCATGACGCGTGACAGTCCTCGTCCAAAGCGGTTGAGGAATACCACGTCTTCGTGGCCGGGGCGCGGAGTCGGGCGGTCGTCGCGCAGGTAGGCACAGATATACTCGACGGCATCGGCCGACATGGGGACGAGGCGTTCCTTGCTGCCTTTGCCGTGGACTATGACGAATGCCTCCGACGGATGCAACTGGTTGAGGGTAAGGCTGCACAACTCGCTGACACGCAGCCCGCAACTATACAGCGTCTCGATGATGGCGCGGTTGCGTCGGCCGTCGGGTGTCGACAGGTCGATGGCGGCAATGATGGCGTCGATCTCGTCGACGCTGAGCACCGAGGGCAGGTGACGGCTCACACGGGGCGCGTCGAGCTGCAGCGTCGGGTCGGCAGGGATGTCGCCCTCGAGGGTGAGGAATCCGAAAAATGATTTAAGCCCAGACAGGATGCGGGCTCGGCTGCGCGGGGCTATCCCGAGGTCGTTTAGGTCACCGATGAATTCGCCGAGCATGGCGGTGGTGACGTCCGCAAATCCCATATCTTCAGGCATTTGTTCGACAAAACGTGTCGCGTCGGCGCGGTATGCCGACACGGTGTTTCCCGCTACACCCCGCTCCAATTCGAGATAGGCTGTGTAGCGGTCGAGGATGCGTTCACGATCGCGACGGGTCATAACGAGCCCTCCTTAAACAAGGTTTCGATGGCCGAGCGCGCCTCAGGGTCGGCGAAGAAGTCGTGGTCGCGCAGGTCGGTGATAGTGACGTCGGGGTCGTCGACGTACCGAGGGTCGAGGGCCACCGAAAGCGGAGTAGTGATACCGGCTAAACGCCTGATGGCCAGGATAAGGTCGATGTCGAGGTCGGTGATGGTGCGGCCGACGGCGCGTTCGTCGATGGCGGGAAAAATGTCGTGGCGCATCAGGTCGAACCATGGTGTGGGACCAAAGAGCGTGGCCAGAGTCATGCGCTGCACACGCCACCACTCACCGTGGGGGCTGACGCGCACCTCGTCCCAACGGCACCGCGATGTGCCGGGCGTCGATACAGGCACGGTGAGTAGCGACGGCTTACCGTCCGCGCCCGACACGATAGTGCGATGCACCGCCTTCCGCCGCTTGTCGTAACGCATCGCCGTGTCAATGACCGCCAAATCCGCCTCGGCCATCGCCCGAAAATACCCCGCCGCCGGCAAATACCCGGCCCCCAACACCACAATCTTCCGAACAGCGGGATGTTTGGAATCCCCCTCCCCTTTGGGGAGGGCCGGGGTGGGGCCGTGGGTCATAGTGGAGGAATCGTTGGGTCTGGCATCGTGCGTCCGAAGGACGCAGACTGAGTTATAGCCCCGTATGCCGAGCCGGGAGGCGAGGCGTGCGGGGTTAAGGTGGCGTATGTAATTGGCGTCCGAAAAGGACGCCGACTGAATTTGTTGTGATCGCATCTGTCGGTCAGTTAGTCGGCGTACCTTCGGCACGCCTTGGTCTTTGTTTTGGTCTTTTCCGGGCACGCCTCGCTATCGCTCAGCATACCCGGTTAAAAGGAAGTCAACGTCCTTCGGACGTCAAACGCCGGACGGGTCATTAACCATGTCCAACGCCGTCGCGTCGGACATCGTGCGTCCGAAGGACGCAGACTGAGTTATAGCCCCGTATGCCGAGCCGGGAGGCGAGGCGTGCGGGGTTAAGGTGGCGTATGTAATTGGCGTCCGAAAAGGACGCCGACTCAGCGGTCAAGTATCACCGAGGATGAATAGCTCTTTTTCCAAACCAATTGATTTGAGGAACTCCTTATATTCATCGGCAAAAGGCTTGCTCAAATGATGCTGTTTTTGCTCCTTTATGTAGTTAAACAAATTATCAAAATTGTTTGGGTCAACCGTAGCTGTGTAGTATCCCGCTCCCCACTTAACCCAAAATGGGAAATTAGGGTTTTGTGCAAGGTACTTGCTCGATTCTGACTTCAGAATCTGTATAAAGTCAGCAACAGCTACCTGCGGAGGAATGTTGCACAATATATGTACATGGTCAGGCATGCCATTGATGCACAGGCATTTAATGCCTCTATTTGACGAAAAGTTGTTAATGAATGAGTACAATGCCTTTTCGTGTTCAGCCGTTATGGTCTGCTGCCTGTGCCAAGTGGCAAAAACGAGGTGATATACGAGTTTGGTGTGACTCATGGGATTGTTAGTTAGTCGGCGTACCTTCGGCACGCCTTGGTTTTTGTTTTGGTCTTTTCCGGGCACGCCTCGCTATCGCTCGGCATACCCGGTTATAAGGAAGTCAACGTCCTTCGGACGTCCGGAACGCTCGGCATACCCGGTTAAAAGGAAGTCAACGTCCTTCGGACGTCCGCAGCGGTTATTTGTCGGGGTTGGCGTCGATGAGGATGCGGTTCCAGCGGATGCCGCCGTCGAAGAGGGAGCGGTCGCGGTCGAAGGAGATGAGGACGAACATGGGTGTGCCGATGATATGGTCCTCGGGGACGAAGCCCCAGAAGCGGCTGTCCTGGCTGTTGTCGCGGTTGTCACCCATCATGAAGTAATAATCCATGGCGAAGGTGTAGGTGTCGGCGGTTTTGCCGTCGATATACACTTGACCGTCGCGAACATAACTGTCGGTGTGACCCTCGTAGTTGCGGATAATACGCTCGTACAGAGGCCATTCGTCGGCGGTGATACGGATGGTCGTGCCTTTCTTGGGAATCCATATACCGGCCTGACCACCGTAGTTCGACAGACTCCAGGAGTCAGACAGACCGTCGGGGAAGAGGACGCCGCGCAAGTCGTCGGGCGAGGCAGCGGCGCGGTAAGACTCGACGATGATGCCGTCGTTCTTCATGGTTTTGAGCATGGCCTGGGTAAGCGGCAGATAGTAGCCGTAACTGCCTGCGGGCGCCTCTATGGAGGCGACGTCGCTCGGGGTGATACCGAGATCGTGCATATAGTCCTCTGTAAGAGGGCGCGAAGTTGCTATCGCATAATTGAACTGGGCGTTGGCAGGCTGCTTGTATGGTACGCCGTCGATGTAAATGATGTCGTTGACAATGCGGAGACGTTGGCCGGGCAAACCGACAACGCGCTTTACAAAGTTGGTGCGTCGGTCGACGGGTCGGTATTTCACCTCGCCAAACTGCTGCGGATTGGCCTTGATATACTCGCGGCCGTACTCCTTGACGAGCATGTCGTAGTACTGAGGCGACTCCTCGTACTTGGTGGCCACGGTGTCGCCGGCGGGGAAGTTGAACACCACGATGTCGCCCGCCTCGACGTCGCGCAGACCGGCCAGACGGTGGTAGGAGTTGGAGGGACTGTCAAGATAGCTGTCGGTGCCGATGAAGGGCAAAGTATTGTGTACCAACGGGAAATGTATCGGCGTTATAGGTACGCGCGGTCCGTAGGTTGCCTTATTGACAAACAGGTAGTCGCCTGTCAGTAGAGTCTTTTCGAGCGACGACGACGGTATCTGATAGTTCTGGCCGAGGAAGTTGAAAATGAAGTAGACCAGGATAAGGGCGTAGACGATGGCATCCACCCAACCCATGACGGCGCGTACGGCCTTGTTATTCGACTTCTTCCACCATGTGAACGGGATATATCCGGTGATATAGATGTCGAAAAGGAGCACGAGGCCGAGCAACAGCCATGCATTCTGCATCCAGATACACCATAATATATATATGAGGGCCACGATGCCGAATCGCCACCATCGGGTGGGGCGAATCTCGGCGCAGCGAGCCTTAAAGTCAGTCTTAAAGTCCTTTTTGGGAGTATTCTGAGGTTCCAAAGTTTGGGCGAGTTAGCGGGTTATAATCTGTAATCGAGATAGTTGACTATGCGGTTGCAGGCGTTGCCGTCGCCGTAGGGATTGTGCTTGAGTGCATGTGCGGCATAGCGTTCGGGGTCGTCAAGAAATGCGGCTGCCGTGCTGACAATCTTGTCGCGGTCGGTGCCTACCAGGTGGATGGTGCCTGCTTCGACCGCCTCGGGACGTTCGGTGACCTCGCGCATGACGAGCACCGGTTTGCCCAGCGACGGTGCTTCTTCCTGGATGCCGCCGCTGTCGGTGAGAATGAGGTACGAGCGGTTCATCATGTAGACGAACGGCAGGTAGTCGAGCGGCTCGATGAAGAATATATTGTCGGGACGGTCTGCACCGAACACCTCGGTGATGGGACGGCGCACGTTGGGGTTGAGGTGCATCGGGTAGACGAAGTCCACGTCGGGATAACGCAGCGCCAGGTCGCGGATGGCATTACATATATTAATAAAGCCCTCGCCGAAATTCTCGCGGCGATGACCTGTGATGAGTACCATGCGACGGTTGCCGTCGTCGAGACGCGACGGGTCGTAACCGAATCCGCGCATCGTTTCGGCAAGCCCGGCCTCCAGCTCGGGGTTTTCCTTGATACGGTCGACCACGCTGAACAGTGCGTCGATAACCGTGTTGCCCGTCACGGTGATATTGTCGGGCTTGACGTTCTCGGCCATCAGATTGTTGAGCGCCAGGGTAGTAGGCGCGAAGTGGTAGGTGGCCAGGCGACCGGTAAGACGGCGGTTCATCTCCTCAGGCCATGGCGAATAGATGTCGCCGGTGCGCAGACCGGCCTCGACATGACCTACGGGGATGTGAGCATAGAAGGCAGCGAGCGCCGTAGCTGTCGAAGTCGACGTGTCGCCGTGAACAAGCACGATGTCGGGCCGAGTCTCAGCCAGTATTGGACGCATGCCGGTGAGGATGCGGGTGGTGACATCGGTCAGGTCCTGACCGGCCTTCATGATGTCGAGGTCGTAGTCGGGGGTTATCCGGAACAGCTCGAGCACCTGGTCGAGCATACTGCGGTGTTGACCCGTGACGGCCACAATGGTGCGGAACCGGTCGGGGCGACTCTGGAAAGCCTTGACCAGCGGAGCCATCTTGATAGCTTCGGGACGTGTTCCGAACACGAGCATTACAGTTTTTTGTTCCATATATCGGGGTGTCAGTGAGGGGGATGAGTCAGAATTTGTGGTTAACGAGCCACCATACGAATTTGAGGTACTTGATGTTGCGTTTGATGCGCTTGGGTTGTCGCACCAGACGGTAGGCAAATTCGATGTTATGGTCGATCCACCACTTGGGGGCGCGCGGAACATTGCCGGTGTAGACATCAAAGCTGCCGCCAAGGCCTTGATATATAGCCTCGTGGCGAGCCTTCATGTCGGCCATCAAGATCTCCTGTTTGGGCGAACCCATGGCTACGAAGACCACGTCGGGGCGTTTGGCAGCCACGTCGTCGATGAGTGCCTGTCGGTCGGCATCGTCACGCAGGTAGCCGTTGCGGTGACCAACGATGTTGATGCCCGGGAACTCGCGCTGCAACTTGGCTACAGTGGCGTCGTGCACCTCGGGCTTGGCACCGATGATGTAGAACGACTTCGAGTCGTGGTAGCGGCGCACTATGTGGAGCCAAAGCTCGCAACCGGCAATCTTGACCGGGTCGACGGCTCCCTTCTGACGAGCGGCCATCACGGCACCGGCTCCGTCGAGGTAGGCAATGTTGTTGTTCAGGATGGGCAGCGTCACCTCGTTGGCATTCAGTATCTTTTCGGCGTTTACGGCTACGAGGATGCCCTTGCGGGCGTCGGCGTAGTCGATGAGGTCGTCCACGCACTTAAAGGGATATACCTGTACACCATGCAGCGACACACGGTCGGGAGCCGCGGGCGCTGCGTGCGAAGTTTGGGTTTCGGTATCGGGTTGGGTCATTGATAGTTACTGTGCGGAGTTACTTGAAAACACCGGCAAAGTCGAGCACCTCGCGCGTGTCCTTGCGGGCATCGTTGCGGTCCAGGCTCTTGAACGGTGTGTGGGCGGTGAGGAACACCACGATGTCGGCTGTCTGCCAGGCGGTGTCCTTGTCGGTGAGCGGGGCGAGACCCTTGACGGACTCGACGTATGGTTCGACAATCAGGTAGTCTGCTTCGGGGTTGCGCTCGACGACGCGGTCGATGATGTGGCGCGCGGGGCTTTCGCGCAGGTCGTCGATGTCGGGCTTGAAGGCCACGCCCATCAGGGCTACACGGGGCTTGCGGCCGGGGTTGTCAGCGCGGAATCGCAGAATGGCGTTCTCGATGCGGTCGGCGCACCAGTCGGCCTTGCCGTTGTTGATGGCGCGTGCATCGGCGATGATGCGTGCCTCTTCGGGGAAGGCTGCCGTGATGAAGTAGGGGTCGACGGCAATGCAGTGACCGCCCACACCTGCGCCGGGCCACAGGATGTTGACGCGGGGGTGCTTGTTGGCGAGACGTATCAGCTCCCACACGTCGATGCCGGCGCGGTCGCAAATCATGGAGAGCTCGTTGGCAAAGGCTATCTGGACGTCGCGGCTCGAGTTTTCGGTCAGCTTGCACATCTCGGCGGTGCGGGCGTTGGTGGCGTGGAGTTCGCCCTTGACGAAACGGCCGTAGAAGTCCTTGGCCTTGGCTGTCGAAGCCTCGTCGATACCGCCGATAACGCGGTCGTTGTGAACCAGTTCGTGGATGACGTTGCCGGGTAGAACGCGCTCGGGGCAGTAGGCAATGCTTATCTTGCCCTTCAGCTCGGGGCGCTCGGCAAATATGATGTCGGCCATGGCCTCGGTGGTACCCACGGGCGATGTCGACTCGATGACAAACAGGTCGCCCTCCTTGAGGTAGGGGAGCACGGAGCGAGTGGCGGCCTCGACGTAGCTGATGTCGGGCTGATGGTCACCCTTGAACGGGGTGGGGACCACTATAAAAAAAGCATCGGCCTCCTCGGGCACAGTCTGCGCCCGGAGAGAACCGGCTGAGATAACGTCCTTAAGCAAGTCGCCAAGCCCGGGCTCGACGATATGGAGTTGAGCGGCATTGGTTTTGTCGACAACTGCTTGGTTTACATCGACACCGACAACCTC
Source organism: uncultured Bacteroides sp. (assembly GCA_964572615.1). Lineage (GTDB taxonomy): Bacteria > Bacteroidota > Bacteroidia > Bacteroidales > Muribaculaceae > CAG-873. Next base: position 15,002 of record CAZNGJ010000020.1, on the reverse strand, counting down.
GACGCCATGTTTGGCGGCGATAATCGCGGTGGGCAGTCCGATGTAGCCTAATCCTATGAAACAAGCTTTCATATTGAAGTCCTTAGAGGGTTCGGAAGACGCTGATGCGTCGCCTTGAGTATGATTGGTTTAATTTCCCACAAAGTTACGCAATTTTGAGGGAATAATGAAACAAATTACATATTTTTGCCGGGTTCGGCGAGCGACGGGTCAAAAACGTATGCCCCGAGGTCGGGCGCCGAACCGCGCTTCAGTCCGTAGGCATCTGTCGCGGCCGCGGGATGACGGCTCAGTTTGGCGTTGCCGGCACCGATGGCGGGCGATTCGGGTTTGATGCGGTAGTCGAAGATATAATCCTCGCGCACAGTATAATACAGCGGGTCTTTATCCCATACGCAGTCGACAAAGTGGTCGTCGTCCGAGCCGTTGCTCTTCAGCAGACAGTTGTACACGTAGACGTCGGTACCGTCCAGGTTGCCCGGCTTGATGTCCGAGCCAAGACCGTAGATGATCGAGTTGGAGAACGTAGCGCGGGTGTAGTCACCGTCATAGTCGGGATCGGCCGACTCGGCATTGAGGTGTGACACCACTACAGCGGGTTCGTATATTGCGCTGAACAGGTAGTAGTTAGGGAATGTACAGTGGTCGAAAGACGACACGCCTCCGGTAAGGTTGACCGTGCCGTATGGAGCTTCGGCAAATTCGCAACCCACGGCGGTGATGTCCGAGCCGATAGCCGTAAGAGCGCGGTACTGGCTGTTGCGCAGACGGCTGTTGACCAATTCGAGGTCAGTGTCGAGGGCTATTACGCCTTGAACGGTGTTGCGCAGTATGGTGTGAGTCAAACGATTACCCTTTGATGATGGCATCAGGTCGAGTCCGTACCACTGGCCGGCCATAAGGTCGAACGTGATTCCGGAGATAACGTCGCCGGTGCGGTCGCCGCGCAGTTCGACGGGTTTGTCCTTGGTGCCTTCGGCTATCAAGGTGCCGTACACGCGCATATATGCCTTGTCGTGGAACATCAGTCGTGCGCCTGCGGGGAGAGTTAGTGTAGCATTTTCTGCTACAACGAGCGAGTCGAACACCTGGTAGGGCTTGGTGGCGCTCAGGGTGGTGTTCTCGCTGATCGTGACGGCGTTCAGGCGTGTTACGTCCTGCCCGGTAGCGCGCACGACGACGCGCTCGGTGCCTCCGTTGGTGGTGAAACGGATGTTAGCGTCCAGGTCAACTGGCACATCAACCTTGTTCTCGGGCAGCGTACACGACACAAGGACGTATATCGAGTCGTTGGCGCGGATTTCGACATTGCTGAAGCGTTCGCCCGAGAAGCCGTCGACATTTAGCCGGAAGTAACCGGCGTTGGCGCCTTCGAGCGATATATCGCTGATAAGCAATCCTTTCGAGTGGGGGTTACGTACTGTAAAACGGCGTGTGTTCGACACATCGGTGGTGATGACCGTTCCCAAGTCGAGGGTGTCGGTCGAGAATGTCGGTCGGTCGGACGGCGACGAGGTGTAACCGTCCTCGATGCACGAGGTAACGGCCAAAGCCAGCATTACTGCGACTATCGCTATAACGGGCGAGAAAATTGAGGAGATATATCTTTTGAAATTCATGATTGGCGTTTACATGATAGGTGTTTTATGCAACAAATACTTGAAAACCTATATATAAACGCATCCCACCCCCTAATTATTGCCCTCCTTTCAAACTATTATTCCAAATCTTCATACTCCTTGATAAGAGCTTCCACATCTTTCTTTAGTTGGGGAATATGTCGTTTTATCAGCCCCCAAAGAAACTCGTTTTCCACCTTTTCGTACAAGTGGATAACTCTGTTACGAGTTTGCACAATGGCTTTTGCGTTGGGAAGGCTAAAATCAGGGTCTCTTTTTAGTATTCGGTTAATCGCTTCTCCCATAATTTCGACAGAGCGTTCGACAGCACGGATCATCAAGCGGTCATTGGCAAATACATCATAGCGATTAGGATAATTGACAAAGAACTGTTCGACATCCTCACATGCCATACGTACATCCTCGAGATATTTCAGTGTGGTTTCATCCATAAATAACTTGTTTTGTGCGATTGACGTTGTTGATGAAGTATTTGTTACGTAAGGCACTGCCAACTACTAAATCCACTTTCCTTTTCAGAAGTGCCTCCAACGAATCTTGCAAATCAAAGAAATTGGAGACATAGTCAAACTTATCATGATCTGTCGGCTCAAAATCGATTAGTAAGTCGACATCGCTTTGGTCGTTGAATCTGTCTGTAAGGATAGATCCAAAGACTGCAAGCGATTTAACCTTGTGGCGTCGGCAAAGGTCGATAATGCGTTGGAGGTTGAGTTCAATTAATTTCATAATAGAAGGAGTGACAATGCAAAGATACTGAAAATCTTCGATAAAACAGCACTACGTTCTTAATTTTATTGTGTGAGGAGGGTGTGGATGGAGCGGGCGGTGTTGGCGGGGGCGGAACCGGGGGCGGCGAGGGCGGCGCGGATGTCGGCATAGCCGGAAAGCATGGCGGTGCGTTCGGGGGTGTCGCGCAGCAGTGGCGTCAAGCGGTCGGCGACGGCCTCAGGTGTGCACTGGTGGAGTAGCATCTCGGGTATGACCTCACGGTTGGCTATGAGGTTGGGAAGCGTGACAAAAGGTACTTTGAGGATACGCTTCATGATCTCGTAGGCGACACGGCGTCCGTTGCTGCGGTAACATGCTACTTGCGGGGTGCCGACGAGCGCAGCCTCGAGTGTAGCGGTGCCCGACGTGACGAGTGCGGCACGACTGTTGGCAAGCAGCGCGAGGGTGTCGTCGTAGACCACGGGCAGGTCGGTAAAACGGCCGTAAACGTCAAGGTCGATGTTGGGAGCACCGGCTATGACACCGCGATACTGCGGGAAGCGCTCGACCACACTGCTCATCACGCTGAGGTTGTTGCGGATTTCGCCGATACGGCTGCCGGGGAGCAGGGCTATGATAGGTCGGTCACGCAGTCGATGGCGCGCCAGGAAGTCAGCGCGCGGAGGTAGCGAGTCGAGGGCAGTATCGACCTCGGCAAGCGACGGATTGCCGACAAACTCAACCGCGTAGTCATGCCGGTCGCGGTAGAAGGCAACCTCGAACGGGAAGATGACAAACATCTTGTCGACGAGCTGCTTGATAGCCTTCACGCGGTGCTCCTTCCATGCCCAAACCTTGGGCGAGATATAGTAGAAAACAGGTATACCGGCGCGTTTGGCCACTTTGGCTACCTTGAGGTTGAAGCTCGGGTAGTCAACGAGGATTAGAGCATCGGGATGTTCGCGGATAACAGCCTCTTTGGCAGCCTTGAGGTTGCGATTGATAGCTCCGAGGTTACGCAACACTTCGCTGAATCCCATGAAAGCCATATCGCGGATATGCACTAAGGGGGCATGACCTGCGACAGCCGCCATCAGGTCGCCGCCAAGGAAGACGAACCCGGCCGAAGGATCGAGTTCCTTCATCGATTTCATCAGGTGGGATGCGTGGAGGTCGCCGGAAGCTTCGCCGGCTATAAGCATATACTTCATAAGCGCATGATTATCTGCGTCGTTGGCGGAAAAAAGTTTGCATCAATTCGGTGGCTTCGTCGGCGCGGACGCCAGTGGTGACCACTGTCTTGGGGTGGAACGGCGAGCGGGCCGTCACTGTCGTGTAGCCTATGCGAGGCTCGGCTGCACCATATACCACACGGGACGGTCGGGCCCAGCCGATGGCACCGGCACACATGGTGCATGGTTCGACCGTTACGTACAGCGTCGCGCCTTCGAGGTATTTGCCCAAGGCTGACTGGGCGGCAGTTATGGCAAGCATCTCGGCGTGTGCGGTGACGTCGGTGAGGGCCTCGGTCATGTTGTGAGCCGATGCTATCACGCGGTCGGCAGCTACAACGACTGCTCCGATTGGGATCTCGCCCTCGGCAAACGCGCGATGTGCCTCGGCCAAGGCCAAGCCCATGAAGTAATGGTCGGTATCGGTATCGGGATCGGAAGCCGGATTCATAACACGTGGATGGTCATGCCTTCGGTGGCGGCGATGGTGTTGGGGAAAATCTCGCGAGCCTGCTCGACCAATGGCGTCTCGTCGAGGTATATCTTGGAGAAGTGACCGAGAACTAGTTCTCGGGCGCCGGCCAACCGGGCTATCTCGGCAGCTTCGCGGGCTGTGGAGTGCCCTCGGGGGGCGGCCTTATACGCCGAGTCGTCGCCGTAGGTGGATTCGTGGTACAGTACGTCGACACCCCGGACAGCCTCGGCTACACGAGGGTCGAAGGCGGTATCGCTGCAGTAGGCATAGCTGCCGGAAGGGTCGGCATCGGTGGTCAGCATTGCGTTGGGTAGGGTCTTACCCTCGGGGGTGACGTAGTCAGCGCCGGCCTTGATGTCGCTCAGTCGATAGTGGGGCACGTTGTGGAAACGCACCATGTCGCCCTTAATGTGCCGTAACTTTGGTTTTTCGTCAAATCGGAACCCGCAGCACGGTACGCGGTGGTAGAGTGGAAAGGCGGTGACGGTCAATGCTTTGTCATCGAGGATGACGCCTCCTTTCGAGGCGTCGAATACGTTGTAGCGCAGGTCGAAGGGCGTGTCGCGGCACAGTACGTTCATTATCGTGCGCAGCAGGCGTTCGCCTTCGGCGGTGGTGTGAATGGTGACGGTGCCGCCCTCCTGTTGCAGGGCTAATGTTGACAGCAGGCCCGGCAGCCCCAGGAAATGGTCGCCGTGGAGGTGGGATATGAAGACGTCGGTCAGGCGCGAGAACTTGAGGCGTTGACGGCGCATGGACAGCTGGGCACCTTCGCCGCAGTCAATCATAAGCAGTCGGTCGCGGAAGTCGATGACCTGACAGGCGGGCAAGTGTCGCAGCGATGGTGTCGCCGAACCGCATCCCAGTATGTGAACGTCAAAATTAGCCATAATCAAATTTATTTAACCCATGTGTAATTGCGGCTGCGGTGGCGCCACGATTTGACGGCTGCCGTTATGTTGGCAAACGGACGCATCAGCATCAGCCATGGCACGGTCAGAAGTAAGCGACGTCCGGTCAGAGCAATGATGGTGCGTTGCCAAATAATAGCCGCGGTGATGAAGGTAGCGAGAACAATGAACGCGCCCACGGCAACTCCTAACATGTTTGGCAGCATGACGAGCGCCCCGGCAACTGACAACCCCAAGATTGCCCACAGCATCCACGAACCTGCTGCCTGAAGGCAGCGGGGGAATTTGGGCAGCTGACGCCCCGTAAAGCGGTAGCGCGAGCGAAGTTCGCGGTACAGGCGCGGAACATTCCACGCGTTGCGGACCACCCGTGCCTCGGGGTGGAGCACTATGGCAGTGTTGTCGCCACGGGCTATCTCGTTGATGAAAATGTCGTCGTCGCCATATTTCAAGTTGAGCGAACGTGAGAAACCTCGGTTGTTGAAAAAAGCTTCACGCGTGTATGCTACACTAAGTTCGGTGCCTCGGTAGGGATGGCCGTCGAGCGCTGCTGACAACCATACGACATCGTCGGCGACAGCGTTGAATATGCGGCTGCGCTTGCCAATTCCCGTATCCTTGCTCCAATCGATGGTTGAGCAACCGAGGGCGACTTCGGTCGAGGGATTGATGAAGGGCTCGGTCATACGAGCGAGCCACAGGTCGCTGTCGATGGTACTGCTTGCTATGGTCTGGACCACTACAGGGTAACGGGCAGCCTTGATGCCGATCATCAGTGCGAGTTTCTTGCGGCTGAGCTGTCGTGCACCGTCGGGGGTGAAGGTCAGGTAGAGGTTGTCGTGAATCAGCCTGAGGCGTTCCACTACCTCCGAGGTACTGTCGCTTTGGCCTTCGTTTACCACTATTACCTCGAAGGGACCGTTGTAGCGCTGCCCGAGGATGGACGGCAGCAACTTGCGTAGTGCCTCGGCTTCGTCGCTGGCAAACACTATCACCGATACGGGGCATGTGCCCGAAGGCTCGGTGGTGTCGGTCTGTCCGGTGCGTACAGCATTGCGTACGCGCCATAACGGACGCAGGTAGATAAATACAAGTGCGATAGCGAGTAAAAGCGCGCTGCCGAACAGTATGAGAGGTGTTGATGTTATTTCAAAAGTAAAATTGTACATATAGTATGCGTTATTACGATACAAAAGTACAAAAACTTGGCGACTCTACCAATATTATGATTAGGTATGGGCTATAAAATTGACAATCCCCGCGATTCGCATCGTAGGGATTGTCAATTTTTGAACCAATCAATTAACCAATCTTTAGGCTTCCTATTGTGCGCCCGGAAGCGTGGCGTATGCAGTGTGTGTTTTTCAGTCGTTAGACCTGATGAGGTTAGTGCATAATTAAAAACCAATCAAATAAACCAATCAATATATCTTGTATGAAAAATCTGTTCTGTTTGAAGTATCTTGCCGGGAGCCGGCCTTGTCACCTCGGTGACTTTGATATTATAACATTACAAAGTGTGATTTTGTCAAATGATATAAGGTTAAAGAAAGTTAAGAGCTGATTTCCATTGTGTTAAACAACTGAGTAACAGTGGGAAACGATTGAATTATATTTCTAAAAAATTTATTATTTTCTGTGCCAGGGACTCGTTTTGCTGTTTTGTTCTCTCTCTTAGTTACATTATTGTCACAGATATGTACACGGAATGTTGAGAAACAGCGAGGGTGTACCGCAATGTCGCGATACACCCTCGGTGTAACAGTAGGAACGAGGCCCCGTGATTATTCGTTCATGGTGCGCAGTAGTTCGTCGTTGTCGTGGGTACGCTCCATACGGTCCTTGATGAATTCCATCGACTCGATCGAGTTGCGGTCGCCAAGGAAGCGGCGCAGAATCCACATGCGCTGCAGGGTCTCGGGTCGCAGCAACAGGTCGTCGCGGCGTGTTGAAGACGACATGATGTCGACAGCGGGGAAGATACGCTTGTTCGACAGCTTGCGGTCCAGTTGCAGCTCCATGTTGCCGGTGCCCTTGAATTCCTCGAAAATCACCTCGTCCATCTTCGACGAAGTCTCGGTGAGCGCCGTGGCGATGATGGTCAGCGAGCCGCCACCTTCGATATTACGGGCTGCGCCAAAGAAGCGCTTGGGTTTCTGGAGAGCATTGGCGTCGACACCACCCGACAGGATCTTGCCGGAAGCCGGAGCGCAGGTGTTGTAAGCGCGAGCCAGGCGGGTTATCGAATCGAGCAAGATGACGACGTCGTGACCGCATTCGACCATACGCTTTGCCTTTTCGAGGACTATGGCGGCGATGCGCACGTGCTGGTCGGCAGGTTCGTCGAATGTCGACGCGATCACCTCGGCATTGACGCTGCGGCTCATGTCGGTGACCTCCTCGGGACGCTCGTCGATGAGCAGAATCATGATGTATGTCTCGGGGTGATTCTCGGCTATGGCGTTTGCGATGTCCTTAAGGAGCAGTGTCTTACCGGTCTTGGGGGGTGCCACGATGAGACCGCGCTGACCCTTGCCGATGGGGGCGAACATGTCGACTACGCGGGTGCTGAGGTTGTTGGTGGTCACGCCTCCGGTAAGGTCGAACTTCTCGTCGGGGAACAGCGGTGTGAGGTGCTCGAAGGGTACACGGTCGCGGGCAAACTGGGGCGAGCGGCCGTTGACGCTGACAATGCCAGTCAGTGGGAAGTACTTCTCGTTTTCGCGAGGCGGACGCAGGGTGGCCGTAACGACGTCACCGGTCTTGAGGCCGTTAGCTTTGATCTGCTGCTGAGTCAGGAACACGTCGTCGGGCGAGGGCAGGTAGTTGTAGTCAGCCGAACGGAGGTAGCCGCAGCCTTGCGACTCGACTTCGAGAACTCCGGTGGTCTGTATGATACCGCTGAAGTCGTAGTTGGGGTCGACCATGCGGTTGTTCTGGCGATTCTTCTTGTTCTTTTTGCCTCCCTGTGCCAGTGGAGCTGCCTGGTTGTTCTGGGTGGGGTTGATCAGCTGGATGGACAGCGGTTTTTCGGGCTGCTGATTGCCGGGTTGGTTGCCCTGATTCTGATTGTTCTGTTTGGGTTTCTTTTCGAAACGCTGGCGGGGCTGATCGTCAGGCTGTCGGGGCTGCAGGGGTTGTTCGCGGCGCTCGCGTTCGCTGCGTGGAACGAAGGTGCGACCGCTCGAGCTTCCACCGAAGAAGTCGGTGAACGAGTTGTCGACGGCACGTTTAGCCTCCTCGGCCTTTTCGGGTGTTTCCTCGGGTACGGGGTCAGTAGCGGGCTGTTCGGCAGGGATTTCGGTCTGCACGGCGGGAGCCTCGGCCTGAGCGGCAGCTTCGACCTCCGATTTCTTTTTGCGGCCGCGCTTCTTGGGAGCGGGAGCAGGCTCTTCGGTGGCTGCGGGTTGCTCGACAGGTGTTTCGGTCTGAGCGACAGGAGCGTCGGCCTGAGCGGCAGCTTCGATTTCCGATTTCTTTTTGCGACCGCGCTTCTTGGGAGCGGGAGCGGCCTCCTCGGCTGCGGGGGTAGCTTCGGCAGGTGCGGTTTCTGCAGGAGTCTGAGCCTCAGCGGCAGCCGCTAATTCGGCAGCCGATTTGCGACCACGCTTCTTTGGCGGTTTGGCGGCATCGGCTGCAGCCTTCACTATGGCCTGTTGGTCGAGGATGTCAAAGATCACCTCCTGACGGTTTTCTATGTTGATTTTTTTGATGCCGATAGATTGCGCGACTTCTTTGAGTGCTGCATCATCCATCGATTCAAGTTCGGTGATGTTATACATAATGGAATATTTTGGCGCTTTGAGACCAAAACCGGCGATAAAGAAAAAATGAAAATAATGTGAGGGAATTAGGAATTTGGAACGATTTGTGGTCATGGCAATGCCACAAATCGACTGTCAGGTATGTACCAAGTATTGACTTTTGCGGCACAAAGTTACAAATTCTATTTTAATTAACAAAATCCCTCACTCATTGTTCACCCATTGTTCAACCCCATACTACATGTTTTTCCAGGATTCTAATGTTATGTCGGATTTTATGTTTATCTTTGCAAATCCAATTTGTAATTCCAGCTCGAATTGGAGGTCCAATTAGGTATTATTAATCATTATTGCAATTTCTGAAAGATGAAAAAGTTCTTACTGTTTGCTCTGACGGTGTCGGTCGTGTTGGCCGGCGGTGCATCGCTGCCGTTGCGCACCATTGACGGCTCCGCTCAGATGAAGAAGACTCTCAGCCCTACCACCGAGCGTGTACAGCGTCAGAACGCCAAGCGCCGCGCTGCCGCTGCCGAGTCGGAGACAGCCATCTCGGTGCCCTTCACCCACACTTTGGGTAAAAACACCGAAGTCGCCGATTATCTAATTATCGATGCCAACGATGACGGCCGTACATGGAAGCCCGGCGGTTTCTCGAGTTATTCGGTATGCATGGCTCCCAACAATGAAGCCGTAGATGCTGCGGACGACTGGATGATTTCGCCCGCCGTTCACCTTGAAGCCGGCAAGTATTATACGGTGTCGTACGAGGAAGACATGACCCTCAGCAAGACCGAAGACAAGCTCGGCCTCTATGCCGGCACCGAGCGCACAGCCGAGGGTATGGTGCTTCCCGTTATCCCCGAACACGCCTTCGCCTATAGTAATAAGGTGTTTACCAAGCAGGAGACACAGTTCACTGTTTCCGAGACCGGCAACTACTACTTCGGTTTCCACTGCACCTCGGAGCGCACCAAGAGCGGTACTCCCAAGGTGTGCAACTTCTCGATCGAAGTTTGTGAGAATCCCATCGTGGTGCCCGACAAGTTTGTCGAGGTACCTTTCGTACACACTCTCGGCAAGAACACCGAGGTTACCGAGTACATTCTTGTCGACGCTGACGAGGATACCAAGACCTGGAAGCCCGGTGCATTCACTGGCTATTCGGTGTGCATGAAGCCCGATGCCAACGGTACTGTCGAAGCCAACAACGACTGGTTGATCTCGCTGCCCGTTCACCTGCTGCCGGGCGTTAACTACACCCTTAGCTACGAGGAAGGCTTCGCCCTGTCGAGTGGCAAGGAGGATCAGTTCGCCATCTACTACGGCACAACCCCCGAGGTGTCGGCACTTACTACGGCTGTCGTACCTGCCCACGCCGTGACCGTCAGGGATTTCACCGAGAAGAAAACCGACTTCACCGTGCCTGCCGAAGGTTACTACTACTTCGGTCTGCATTGCACCTCGGAGAAGGCCAAGTCGGGCAACCTCAAGGTGTGCAACTTTGCCATTAAGGAGAGTACCGAGGACATTGTGCCCCCGGCCGCCGGCAAACTCGAAGTGACCCCGGCGCCTCTCGGCGAACTCAAGGCTACTGTAAAATACACTGCACCGACACTCAATGCCAACGGTGAGGCGCTTAGCTCGCTGACTAAGGTGGTTGTGACCACCAACTGGGCGTTCAAGACCGAACTGACCGATGTTGTGCCCGGCGGCGAATATACCTTCGAAACCACAGACGTGTATAACAACCCTTATAACCGTTTTGAGGCCGTTGCGTACGTTGGCGACGTTGCCGGCGATGCCACTCTGCTCACCGACATGTTCTTCGGACTCGATACGCCCCTGCCTCCCACCAATGTCAAGGCAGTGATGTCCGACGACTTCAAGACCGTAACCGTAACATGGGATCCCGTTGGCCCGGTAGGCGAAAAGGGTGGCTATGTCGACACCTCCAAGCTAACATATTACGTATTCGATGCCTTCGGTTCGTACTACGACCCCGCACTCGCCGTTACCACCGAGACCTCGGCTACATTTGACTACTCCGACGTTGTCGAGCAGGACTTCGTGGCATACCAGGTTACCGCCGGTGTCGACGAATACTATTCGCTTGATGCCTCGTCGAACATCCTCGTTATCGGTCAGCCCGAGCAGCTGCCTTTCTACGAAAGCTTTGCCGACGCCCGCTACTCGCAGATGTGGGTGGTCGATCCTGCCGGCCAAGGTCAGGTGATGCAGGGCACCGTCTACGACAACGAACTGCAGACTAACGCCGACGCCGACGAAGGTGTCGAGCCCGAGTATCTCAACTCGCACGACGCCGACAACGGTTTCTACTTCTTCATGCCCATCGACAAGAACGCGTCGTATGGCTTCTATTCGACCAAAATCAGCATCAAGGATGCTGCAAATCCCGTATTCGAATTCTGGTATCAGGGCAAGGGCAGCGTCATCGACGCCACCCTCGGTGTTGACGGCGGCGAAATGCAGGCAGTCCATTCCATCGACCTGAAGGAGAATCCCACCGACGACTGGACACTGGCCCGTATCGACCTTGCGCCCTATAAGTCGGCCAACTACATCCAGGTTGGCGTGATGATGCGCGCCATCCACAACACCGACGAGAATATCTGGAGCGTTCCCTTCGACAATATGCGCGTCATCGACCTCAAGGACGAAGCCATCCGTGTTTCGGCTTCCAAGATACCCGATGCCGTAGCCGCCGGCGAGGAAATCCCCGTGACCCTCACCATCGAGAATATAGGCACCAAGGAACTCACTGACGCTCAGATGGCTGTTCGTGTTGACGGCGACGACTTCGAGCCCGTAGCTACCGGTGCACTTGCCCCCGGCAAGGTGTTTACCGCAAAGGCGGTTATCCCCACTTCGCTCCTGTCCGAGGATAAGGTTGAGGTCGAGGCTGTGGCCAAGGCTAACACTGCCGACAGCGGCATCAGCTTTGACAAGTCGGTGGCTGTCAAGTTCCCCGCCTATCCCATGCCCACAGACCTCTATGGCCTGCAGAACAGCGAGGAGAGGCACGTGGCTCTGACATGGAGCGCTCCCGATTACACCGACCTCACACAGGCTAAGGTTGTCAACGAGGATTTCGAAAATCCCGAGTACGAACCCTTCACTTACGACGATTTCGCCGGATTTACGTTCGTTGACATGGACGGCCAGGTGAACTACTCCTTCCTCAAGGATGTGAACAACCCCTACCGCTCGATGCCTATGGCTTACCAGCTGTTTAATCCCGACAAGGCCGGTGTCCCCGCCAGCTATCTGCCCGACTGCCCCACACATAGCGGCGAGTCGATGCTCGTGGCTTGGTCGTGCGAAGGTCAGAACGCAAACCTGCTCATCTCGCCCGAGCTGACCGGCGCCGAGCAGACCATCACCTTCTGGGCACGCGGATTCACCATTGCAAATTACATGAACGAGACCTTCTCGTTCTGGATTTCCGATACCGACAAGGAAGTCAAGTCGTTCACCCAGTTCAAGGACTTCGCAAACTACGACGCCACTAACCTCGTACCTGAGGATTGGACCGAATTCAGCATCACCGTGCCTGCCGGTACCAAGTACTTCGGCATTCTCCACGACGCCTACGACTCGTACGCCCTCTTCCTCGACGACTTCATTTTCGAGACTGCAGGTGTACTGCCCGCTGATACCGAGTTGATCGGCTATAACGTACACGTCGACGGCAAGCACCACGCCAACGTTCAGGAGGCTGCCCATAAGCACGAACCTGAAGAGAACGGCACCTACGAATATCGCGTAACCGCAGTGTACAACAACGGCGAGTCGCGTGCAACAGCGCCCTTCAGCGTCGAGTATAACGCTAAGCAGAATGGTGTCCTCGAGATCTCCGAGGGTGTCAGCATCGAGTGCGTCGACCACGTTCTTACCGTAACTGCTCCGCAGGGCACACCCCTCGTTGTGGCTGACATCCAGGGCCGTATCCTCGCCAAGGGCGTCACCACACTGACTGCCACCGTTCCCGCCAACGGCCTCATCCTCGTTACCGCCGGCAACGCCACCACCAAAGTTGCCGTGAAGTAACCACGAACGGCCCCTCCCTGACCCTCCCCAAAGGGGAGGGGATACTACGAGTTACTAAATAAGTATCAGCGACTAATTATTCGAAGGGACGCGATTTCGCGTCCCTTCGTCGTATGTACCTCGTAGTTCGAAGTTTGTACCTCCCTCCCCTTCGGGGAGGGTCGGGGAGGGTCGGGGAGGGGCCTTTCGTACTTCGTAGTTATTTTGTTGTTTCGGGGAAAAATTGTTAATTTTGTGCCGTGAAAAATCAAGGTATAGTGCGTACCGCAGTCCGCGTGTGTGTCAGTGTCGTTTTGATGCTGGCTTTCGCTGCATGTTCGTCGGTGCGCCACGTGCCCGACGGCTCTCTCCTGCTCGACAAGGTGTCAATCCATGTGACCGATAATGACACCATTGAAAGCGAAACGCTCATCAACTACCTGCGCCAACAGCCAAACCACAAAGTGCTGGGTTTTACCAAGTTACAGCTTGGACTGTACAACTTGTCGGGTTCGGACAGTACGCGATGGTACAACAAGTGGTTGCGACGTATCGGCCAGCCGCCCGTAATCTACGACTCGCTGCTAACGGATGCTTCGCGCCGCCAACTTGAAACAGCCATGGAGAACCGCGGCTTCATGGATGCCATAGTCGAGGTTGATACCATAGTGCGTCAAGATAAAAAGCGCATTGAGGTGGCCTACAATATAACGACCGGAGCCCCGCACATCATATCGACATTCAGGATGGAAAGCGACGACCCCGAAATTGCCAAGATTGTCGAAGAAACATTCACCGAACCGTTGGTGGCCGAGGGTATGCTACTCGACCGTACGGCTCTCGACGAGACGCGAGGCCGTGTGACGGCGGCCTTGCGCAACCGTGGTTACTACGCCTTTAACAAGGAGGCCATATCGTTCATTGCCGATACTGTGGCCGGAAGCAAGGATGTCGACCTGACCATGCGTATCCACCGTCCCGAGGGTGTCAAGCTCTCGACGGGTGAGGCGGTCGGCCCCAAGGAGCACCTGAAGTATATCGTCGACAAGATTTACTTTGTGACCGACTATGACGGTCGTCGCAATGGCCTTGACCTCAATTTTGCCGACACCGACACAGTGCGCTTCAAGGACATCGCCGTCCTGTATGGCCACGACCGCTACATTAAGCCCGGTATACTCGAAGAGAAATGCTTTATCCGTCCCGGGCAGCCGTACAGTGCGCAGGACGTCGACCGTACATACCAGGCGTTGAGTCAGTTGCCTATCCTGAAGTTCATCAACATCGAGATGCAGCCCGTCACCACCATCGACGGCACCGTATGGATGGATGCATACGTGCTGTTGTCGCGCAACAAGAAGCAGAGTATCAGCGTTGAGGTGGAGGGCACCAACAGCGAGGGCGACCTCGGCTTCGGTGTCGGCCTCTCGTACCAACACCGCGACTTGGGCAAACGCAGCGAGCTGTTCACCGGCAAGCTGCGCGCCTCCTACGAGAGTCTTAGCGGAAACTTCGACGGCTTTGTCAACAACCGTTACAGCGAGTATGCCGGCGAGGTAGGCATCACCTTCCCCAAGTTCAAAGCGCCGTTCCTGACGAAGGCGTTCAAGCAGCGGTCGCGAGCCACAACTCAACTGACTCTGACAGCCACCTACCAGGAGCGCCCCGAGTACACCCGCGTTATTGCCGGCGCGGCGTGGAAGTACCGTTGGGCGAGCCGCTCGCGCAGCTTCACCAACAACCGCACCTTTGACCTTGTCGACATCAACTACGTATATCTGCCGCGCTCGACCATCAACTTCATCGATATGATAGCCCCGGACAATCCCTTGTTGCGTTACAGCTACGAGGACCACTTCATAATGCGCATGGGCTATACATATTATATTACCAACCGCCGCATCCCGACAGTCAATCAAAACTCGTTCTCGATTCAGCCGTCGGTGACCACCTTCCGCGCATCTGCCGAGATGGCCGGCAACGTCCTCTATGCCATCTCGTCGATGATCGGGCAGAAGAAGTCGGACGGCGCCTACAAAATTTTCGGCATACAGTACGCCCAGTACGTCAAGGGCGAGGTGGACTACACGTACACGCGCTTCCTGACGCACCGCCAGGCTATTGCGGTCCATACCGGCTTCGGTATCGAATATCCCTACGGCAACTCGTCGATGGTGCCCTTCGAGAAACGCTTCTAGGCCGGCGGTTCAAACAGTGTGCGC
>CAZNGJ010000019.1:0-26102 GCA_964572615.1 uncultured Bacteroides sp. | reverse complement strand
TCAACATCATCGTCAAGGGCGACGTCGACGGCTCCATCGAGGCCCTCAGCGACTCGCTCATCAAGCTCTCGACCGAGGAAATCCAGGTCAACGTGCTCCACAAAGCCGTCGGCGAGATCAGCGAAAGCGACGTCACCCTTGCCGCCGCATCCGACGCCGTCATCATCGGCTTCCAGGTTCGTCCCAGCCTGGCCGCCCGCAAAGCTGCCGAACGCGAAGGCGTCGAAATCCGCCTGTACAGCGTCATCTACCAGGCTATCGAGGAGGTCAAGGACGCTATGGCCGGTATGCTCGCACCCGAAATCAAGGAGGAAATCATCGGCACAGCCGAAGTCATGGAGACCTACCACATCTCGAAGGTGGGCACCATCGCCGGCTGTATGGTCCGCGACGGCAAGATCAAGCGCGGCTGCAAGGTGCGCCTCATCCGCGACGGTATCGTGCGCTACACCGGCGATCTGGGCAGCCTGAAACGCTTCAAGGACGACGTCAAGGAGGTTCAGGCCGGCTACGACTGCGGTATGTCCATCCAGGGCTACAACGACCTCAAAGTCGGCGATATGATCGAAGGCTTCGAAGAAGTCGAAGTGGAACGCACCCTCTAAGCGGTGAAAAGCATCTACCTCAACATAGGTTCCAACAAGGGCGACCGCCTCTCGAACATCGAGAGGGCAGTCGCCCTTGTCGTTCAGCACCCGTTGCTAAGCGAGGCCCGGCTGCGCCGTGCCCCTATTGTGTATTCCGAGCCGGCCGGTTACGCCTCGGACGCCGAATTTGCCAACCTCGGCATTACCCTCGACTACCCCGACACGGCCACGCTGCCCGATCCCTACGACATACTCGCAGCCACGCAGGCCATTGAGCGCGAGATTGCACCCGACAGTCCCCACCGTAACCCCGACGGGTCGTACCGCGACCGCGTCGTCGACATCGACATCATCGCCATGGACGGGGTCACGGTCGACTCCCCCACCCTCATCATACCACATCCCCGCGCTGAGGCTCGGGCATTCGTCATGGAGCCGATGGCCTTCCTTGCTCCGCAATGGCGCCCCGGGGCCTCTCAGAGCCACGCAGGCACCCACGACAAGAAAACTATCGCCGACATGGAACGCGACAGTCTGGAGGCCTTCAAAATCAAAAAAAAGCTACCCATAGCCGTCATTCTCGACAATATCCGGTCGCTGAACAATGTCGGCTCGATATTCCGCACGGCCGACGGCTTCCGCGTGGCCCACATCGCCCTGTGCGGCATCACGGCCACGCCACCGGCCCCCGAGATACACAAGACGGCCCTCGGCGCCGAGCAGAGCGTCGACTGGGGCTACTATCCGACGACGCTCGACGCCGTACGCGCGCTCCGGGCGCAAGGCTACACCATCGCATGTCTCGAACAAGTGCATAATTCCGTCAGTCTCGACGCATTCCGGCCGGACCCCTCCGGCGCCTACGCTGTCGTTGTCGGCAACGAGGTCAGCGGCGTCGACCAATCCGTAGTCGATGCCTCCGACATCTGCCTCGAAATCCCCCAGGAAGGCACCAAACACTCCCTCAACGTCTCCATCTCTGCCGCCCTCGCCCTCTGGACCCTCTTCACCGCCCTACGGTAAACCCAATTCTCTTACAAATTCTTTGATTATTTCCAGCTTGACACTGTCTGCATCTGATTTATCGTATGCATAGATCAAATACAGACAACCTTGTCTTTCTACCAGATCCAACGTGATGACTCTTGCACCGCCGGATTTACCTTTTCCCTTGGAGGCAATAGCCATACGCACCTTTCTATAGCCCCCTCCTATATCTGTTCCTAATTGGGGATTCTTCTCAAGTTCATCAAGCAGAGCTAAATAGTCTTGTCTAAAACTCCTATAACGCTTAGCTAAAGGCTTTGCACACTTGAGAAATATTTCGGTTACCTTTATCTCCATTAGAATACAATGTCGCGCGCATTAGGGAGACTAATAAGACCATCAATATCGGCGCGGACTTCTTCTATAGAAGCTTTGAGATCGCGCCTTACTATCTCATCATCACTGGTTATGGGCACAATTTTGAAATTGCCAACTCTTGAGGTCAGCATTACCGATTGCCCACTACGTGCCGCACTTAAAATCTTTGTCTGGTTGGCACGGAATTCTCTTGCTGTTACTACTTGCATAATCGTATTTTTTACAAAGGTAACAAAAAGAAACCAATATGGTACACAAATTAACTTACTTTAATATTAACAGGACTAAGAAAGAGGCGCCCGGACGAGCGCCTCTCTCTTATTAGTCTTATAGGTCTTATAGGTCATATAGGACCTATAGAGATGGTGAGCAGGATATTATCTTTTCAGGGAGCGGGTGACGGTGCGGGTGCCGTCGGCGCGGGTGACCTCGATGAGGTAGAGGCCGGCGGGGAGGGCGGTGGCGTTGAGGTCGACGCTACCCTCGGCATTAAGCTGAAGGATGCCCTGCAGGTTGTACACGCGGGTGGCGACAACGTCCGACTCGCTCTCGGCGCTCTCCACGCCGTCTTGCTTGGCTAAGGTGAAGATCACGGCTTGCGAAGTCGAGGTCAGGGCTGTCTGACCGTCGTAGAGCAACGCAAAATAGGTCTTGCCGGGCTCGCCTGCAGCAAAGTTACCACCGACGTCAAACTTGGTGCTCTCGCCCTCGTTGAGGAATATGTCGGGCGTGTTGAAGAAACCTACCGACATCACATTACCGGCCTGATAGGGGAAGATAACCACCGTTAGGTTGCGGCCTACATATCCCGACTCGCATGTCAGATCGCAAGCGAAGGAGACCTTGTCCTTCTCGACACTCTGTGCCGTCCCGTTGATAGCAAACTTGTTGATGGTCAACTTTGTGTCAGGTACGGCATGGAGCTCGACCTCGATACCTTGCGATACAATCTCGTTGGTCGACTCCTTGACGATAAAGAGCGTGTACTTGCCGGCCGGGGGCATGCTCGACGTGGCAAAGTGGTTGAAGATGTCGGTGATGTCGACAGGCATACTCTCGCCGGGCATCAGATCGACAGGGATTGTATTGGCTTTGGCCACGGGGGTATTGCCTTGCGCAAGGGTGGGCACGAGTTTGCCAACGAACTCATCCTCGCTGGGGTTGGTGATGGTGGCCGTCATGCGGAACAGGTTACCGAGATAAACGGGTGTATGGAGCTGCACGTCGGTAACCTTGACATTGCCGTCTTCGGCATTGGCAAAGGTGCAGACACCGCCCTTGATGGTCATGACTACGCGACGCACGGTCGACAGTTTGACGGGCAGATCCTTCCATACGCCGTCGGTGCCGCACATTACCGGCGTAAGGTCGTAGGTGCCGGTACGCAGCGTCGACGGTATCTGAGTGGTATAGCCCTGCATAATAGTGAGCGAGGGCATGCTGATTCGCGTAGCGGCAGTGCCGTACTTTACTTCACCTGTCTCCTGATTGGTGAATTTCACGCCGAGCGAACCGTTGGCCGTACCTATCGACATGTTGATGATGCGCGAATCGACATGTATCTGGTCGCCGGGTCGTGTCGAGGTCTGCGTCTTGACCGGCGAAACGAGGAAACCTTGGTCCATCATAAGGTTGAGATACATCTGCGACGTTGCCTTGGGCTTACGGATATTACCGATTACAGCCTGGTCGAAGTTATAGCCGGTGTTGGCGCCGCCGATACCCTGCATGGGCGGGTCGAGGGCGGTGAGCAGGAAGTAACCGTCGCTGATCCCACCCCAACCCCAGTTGAAGTGGAAGTAGCCATCCTCGCTGTAGCCGTCGCACACGAACGAGTGACCTCCCAACGAGCTCGAACCCGAGTACTGCACCGGACCGAAGTCGCGCAACTGGTTGTAGATGAAATTCTCCCAGTCGAGCAGTCCGAAGTAGTCGCGCTCGGCATATCGCACGTTCTTATCGTAATTGAAGTAGTCGACAAGAGCGGCAGCCACCAGGACGTCGGCAGCACCGCTCTCGATGGGCGAATACTGCATGTCGACGCTTACGCCGCAGGCATACATCAGTTGTGCCACGGCCATCTTCTGTCGCTCCGATCCGGCGCCGTCGGCATAGCTGTCGAGCATATTGGCCCAGTCATAGTTTATCTTGGAAAAATCGAGCGATATCCAGGCGTTATTGTAGAAGTATTCATGCGAACCGATGCCGGTTGCGGGCCATTCGTGGTACTTGACCACCTGGGCCATCGCCGTTGCCACACAGCCGGTCACGGAGCGCGACCCGCTGTAGACCGGGCACAGTGCGTTGTAAGGCGCATCCTGGTTCCACTTGGTTTGTACCATCGGTGCTATCGGGGCACGCTCGGGGCGCTCGATGGCCTTGAGTACAGGCTGTCCCTGTGCGGCTTCTATCTGTCGGGCATACTCGCCGAGCCACCACGACATGGCGGCAGGCATGTTGTCGGGGTCGAACGTTCCCGTGGCGGAGTAACCCAACAGAGGTTCGGCGCAGTCGTCGGCACTGACCACGATATAACCACCGTCGCGGGGGGTGAACACATATAGAGCCTTGGCGGCATTGTCGCCATTAGCAGACATGGTGTATTTCAACTGAAAGTTGGAGCCGGCACGGCTCATAGCCGGAGCAAAGGTCTTGCTACCGGTCGCGCGGCGCAGAGCCTCGTCGGGACTCAGCTGTGCGGCATGCACACCCAGAGCGCCGACAAACAGCGCTGCCGACAGCGACAATTTGAGTAAATGTGATAATTGCATTGTCTAAAAATTCAAGTCTAAAAAGTTAATTTCGGTGCAAAGATAGCTTAAAATCGCGTCTTGCCCAAATCCGACCGCCTGAGTTGGATAGCAAAATGCTACCAATTAACCTTATATTCATGCACGAATGTTAATTATTGTTAAATAACTCATCAAATCGGTATATAATCTTGTAATAATCACTATTTTTGCAGACTACTAAATCTGCAGCAGTATCGGATTCCCTGCTGCGCAACCTTAATTATCAATTCTCAATAGGTACAATCGGAATCCTTGATTATTAAGCAACTAAACCAATTATGAAGCATTTCTACGCGGCAGTGGCCATGCTGGCTATGTCGTTATGCGCGTCGGCCGAGGACTACTATTCGGTGAAGGTACACCTCACCGACGGCTCCAAGGTATCGGTCGATTTGTCCGAGAAACTCTCGGCCATGTTTACTGCCGAGAATTTCATCATCACCGGCGGTGACACCGATGTCACAGTACCCCGCAAAAGCATCAAGTCGTTTGAGTTCTCGACCGACAATTCGGCTGTCAACGACATCAACGCCGATACTGCAGCTCCTGTCGTATCGGGCAACATGCTGTCGTTCAACGACCTGCCCGACGGCTCGACCATCGCTGTGTTCGACCTCAGCGGCAAGCTCCTGATGAGTGCCACTGCCTCCGGCTCGTACACCCTCGACCTGTCGGGTATCGCCGCATCACCCGTTATCGTGAAAGTCAACAATGTCGCATATAAAATCGCTACGAAGAAATGAAAAAACAGATTCTGACTTTTGGCGCCGTATGCGCCGCAGCCATGGCCGTATACGCAGCGAGCGACCGTATCGACGTATTTAACAAGGCCGGAGAGATGATCTCCATCATGGTCAACAATATACAGGAAATCACCGTAGGCAAGAGCGCTGCCGGCAACGGTTTCTCGACCGTCAATGTCGTAACCCCCGCACTGACCATTCAGCGCGACATCGAGGACATCGCCGACATCCAGTACTCGCCCGTTATCCCCAGCAAGGCTCACGACATCATCATCACCAACGCCGAAAACGCCAAGATTCGCCTGCTCGACTGGCGCAACAACACCGACGTCTACGGCACCGCACAGATCGACCCCACCAAACCCGCCGACTGGCGCGGCTGCTGGGCCGACGGCAACCCCCACTTCCTTATCGACACCGACAAGGGTTTTGCCTCGGAATTCCAGGTGATCGGTGGCTACACCAAGACCGTCTACAGCGACAATCCCAACTTCATCTTCTGGAGCATGAAGGAGTTCAACCTGCTGGGCATCAACTCGTACTCGTTCGACATGCCTTACGAACCCGTTGAAATCAAGGCCAGCTCGTACGAACTCGACACATACGCCGACGCTCCCTTCCTGGGTACCTACAAGGGCTATCTGCTCACTCCCGGTGCCAACCGCATCGCCCACAAGCAGGAGGCCACTCTGTCGGCCGAATTCAAGGCCAACACCACATACGTCATCACCAGCACCGACGAGCACAAGTATGACGTGCTCGACCTCTATGTCTGGGACGAAGAGAAGAATACCGTGGCCTACGTACCCTACGAAGGCGAACTCCGAAACCACAATACCGTAGACGTCAAGTATGGCCTGGTCGGCAAGTTCGGTGACGGCGGCATCCTGTTCGCCACCATGCACGACATCATGGAGGACAAGTACGAAAACAACGTCCGCTACTTCGCCGCCCTCGGCGATGGCGAAGTGTCGGTAGCCGCAGCCGATGTCTACAACAACAACGTCCTCGTGCAGTACGTTCCGGCCGACGGCAGCGCAGCCCGCTACTTCTACTACTCCGAGTATGCCAACTATCCCGCCGAAGCCACCATGGAATGGTCGTACGGCAAGAATATCGGCAACGACTGCTCGGGTTTCTGCGTGGTCAACGGCGAAAAACTCTTCAAGTATGAGTACACCGGCAGCGGCTCGCCCGTATTCACCTTCCGTGGCAGCGAATACGGCACCTACAATGGCGACGGCGCTGACCTGAGCCTTGACGGCTTCGGCAAATGCAAACTCGGCGATACCGAAGGCACCTACTCCGTTCAGGGCGGCCTTATCACCGCCAAGTTAGGCCAGCAGACACACATCTTCGTCATCGACAAGGTGGCCCACACATACACCGAGATGGTATCCGACAAGTGGGACGGTCAGTCGCACTACTCGCTCGAAGGCGCTGCAGGCTCGTTCCGCGGCGACGAGATCAACAACCTCAACACCATGGTTATCGATATGGACAAGGACTTCGGCGGTAACGACGCCGTTGGCACAGCCTGCGTACGCTTCACCATCGCCCGCACCGACGGCTTCTCGTCCGGCAGCGGCAGCATCGCCGACGAAGGCTCGTACATCTACAACGCCGAGACCAACACCATCATCATCACCAACATATACATGGGCACCTCGGCTACCTATTCGGGTCGAAGCAACCTCGTTCTCAAGGTATCCGACGACAAGCTATCGATGTGGGTTGACGACAGCACCTCCGACCGCATCTACGGCACCGGCCGCGACGGCAGCTACCTGCTGACCGGCACTGTCAACACCATGACAGCTCCTGCTCCTGCTCCCGTCAAGCCCATCACCTTAGCTCCTGTCTACACCGGTAAGCCCAACATGATCGCTTTCGGTAGCGCAGCCCCCACCGAGACCACCCTAACCATTGCTGATGGCAAGGCTACCCTTCTCATCAAGGGTATGGGTACTCCCATCATCAACTCGACTGTCGATTACACTCTCGACGGCAACACACTCACTCTCGTTGGTGTGCCCACCTATCCCGACCAGAACCCCTACGGCACCGCTACTCCCACCGACATCGTTTACACCGTGTCGGAAGATGGCACAACCCTCACCGGTGACCAGCACATCTTTGGCGCTGCCATGGGTATGTGCTTCGAGATCGACCTCTCGTCAGACAATCTCGTTGGCGAAGTGCCCGCACCTACACCTGCCATCACCCTGGCTCCCGTCTACACCGGTAAGCCCAACATGCTTGCTTTCGGTAGCGCAGCCCCCACCGAGACCACCCTCACCATTGCTGATGGCAAGGCTACCCTTCTCATCAAGGGTATGGGTACTCCCATCATCAACTCGACTGTCGATTACACTCTCGACGGCAACACACTCACTCTCGTTGGTGTGCCCACCTATCCCGACCAGAACCCCTACGGCACTGCCGTTCCCACCGACATCGTTTACACCGTGTCGGACGAGGGCAAAACCCTCACCGCCGACCAGCACATCTTTGGCGCTGCCATGGGCATGTGCTTCGAAATCGACCTCTCGTCGGCTCCCCTCTCGTCGGCCGAATAATCCCCTACCCCTGATATTATACAGGCTGAATATAAAACAGGCTGAGTCCCCACGGACCCAGCCTGTTTTTTTGCGAATACTTAAGGTGGTAGCCGGCTACTGCACGGCGAGGCGGACGGCTTCGGCGGGGTCGGCGGTGACGTGCCACAGGTCGGAGCGGGTGCCCTTGCGCATGAATCCCTCGCTCTCGGCTCGTTCGAGCATGGCCAACAGCGGGTCCCAGTAGCCGGCCACGTTGAGTATCACGACATTGCCTCGGAACAGCCCTAACTGGCGCCAGGTGAT
This sequence comes from uncultured Bacteroides sp., assembly GCA_964572615.1. GTDB lineage: Bacteria > Bacteroidota > Bacteroidia > Bacteroidales > Muribaculaceae > CAG-873. Next base: position 17,751 of record CAZNGJ010000019.1, on the reverse strand, counting down.
GATCTCCATCAGCTCGTCCATGGTCCCTACCCCGCCCGGCAGAGCTATCACGCCGGATGACAACGCGGCCATACGCGCTTTGCGGGTATGCATGCCGGGAGTCACCTCGGTATGGGTCAGCCCCTTGTGTCCCCAGCCTCGGTCGACCATGAATTGCGGGATGATGCCTATGGCCACCCCACCCTCGCCGAGGACGGTATCATTGACGGTACCCATCATGCCTTGGGTGCCTCCGCCGGTGATGACGGCCACCCCGAGGCGCACGGCCTCGCGGGCCACCTCGGTGGCAGCCCGGTGATACACAGGGTCGAGATCGGCAGCCGAAGCACCGTAGACAGTGATGGCGCAACCGTACACCGGTTCAGCGCCAAGCGAAACGTTAGTAGTCTGTGTCATGTTATTTAGTGTGTCTTATAGGAGTCTGTATCTGATTTATATGTCTGCAAAATTACCGATTTTCTTTTGCCGTTCCAAAAAAATAGTATAAATTTGCAAAAACAAGTAACCCTATACAACCCTAACCGACCATGAACTCCAAATACAACCGAATACTGCTCAAACTGTCCGGCGAAAGCCTTCAGGGCAAACAAGGACACGGCATCGATACCGAACGACTGATGGAATACGCTCGTCAGATCAAGGAAGTCACCGAGATGGGCGTCCAGGTAGCCATTGTCATCGGCGGCGGCAACATATTCCGTGGCCTCTCGGGCGCCAACCGCGGCTTTGACCGCGTCACCGGCGACCAGATGGGCATGCTGGCCACCGTCATCAACTCGCTCGCCCTCCGCTCTGCTCTTGAGTCGATAGGTGCTCCGGCCACTACCTATACCGCCGTCAACATGTACCCCGTGGGCCAATACTACTCGAGCCGCGCAGCCATCGAGAGCCTCAACCACGGCGAAGTGGCCATCCTGGCCGGTGGCACAGGATGTCCCTTCTTCACCACCGACACCGGCGCAGCCCTGCGCGCCGTCGAGATTCGCGCCGACGTCATGCTCAAGGGCACTCGCGTCGACGGCATATACACCGCCGACCCCGAAAAAGACCCCGACGCCAAGAAATTCAACGAGATTACCTACGACGAGGTGTACAACCGCGGCCTCAAGGTGATGGACCTCACCGCGACAGCCATGTGTAAGGAAAACCACATGCCCATCATCGTATTCGACATGGACACCCCGGGCAACCTCGAACGCGTTATCGCCGGCCAACCCATCGGCACACTTGTTAAGAACTAAACAACAAAAAACTACCCATATTATGACCGAACCCAAGACATATCTACAGCCTGCCGAAGAGAAGATGGAAATGGCAGTGGCCTATCTTGACGAATCGCTGGCACGCATCCGCGCCGGCCGCGCCAACCCCAAACTCCTCGACGCCATCCGCGTAGAATACTACGGCGGCCTTGTGCCCATCTCCAACGTGGCCAACATCCAGACTCCCGACGCACGCACCATCGCCATCACACCCTGGGAGAAACCCATGTTCCGCGAAATCGAGCGCGCCATCATCAACAGCGACCTCGGTATAACCCCCGAAAACAACGGCGAAATCATCCGCATCAGCATCCCGCCGCTCACCGAGGAACGCCGCAAACAGCTGGCCAAGCAGTGTAAGGCCGAAGCCGAACAGGCCAAGGTAAGCATCCGTAACGCCCGTCGCGACGCCATCGACGGCCTCAAGAAAGCCGTCAAGAAAGGCATGCCCGAAGACGTCGAGAAAGACGCCGAAACCCAGGCCCAGAAGATCCACGACCGCTACATGAAGAAAGTCGACGACATCTACGCCGCCAAAGAAAAAGAAATCATGACCGTCTAAGGACAGGTCCTATGGCTAACGAAGACAGCTACATGCAACTCGAACAGTACCTTACCGCCGGCGAACCCGACGTTAAGGAACGTGCCCGTAACTGGTCGATAGCCATAGGACTCCAAGACGTCGATAGGCTAAAACCCTCCCAATTCCTGCTCGACCAAGCCAAGGCTAATATCGAGGGGCAAATCTCTGCTGAGGAAGTCGGCCGACGTCTCGAAGAATATTACAGTAGTAAAGCTGTTCGCGAACAGGCTCAGGCCGACGGCACACTCGAAGCTGACATCGTAGCCGAACGCATCAATAACATTTTGGCCGAACAAGCCTTTACATTCGCCCCTCTGGAGTTGAATCGCATCCATGGCTATCTCTTCAGCGGGCTGTTAGATCACCCCGGTAAATTCCGCAAATACAACATAACCAAAAACCAATGGATTCTTGACGGCGAATCCATCACTTACGGCAGTGCCGACAACATCGCCGAGCTCCTCGCATTCGATTTTGCCGAAGAAAAGAAATTTGATTACAGCACAGGGTCGTCAGCTGATGCCATCGCACATATAGCCCGCTTTATCTCAAATATCTGGCAGATACATGCCTTCGGCGAGGGCAACACGCGTACAGTCGCGGTATTCTTAATCAAGTACTTAAGAAATTTCGGCTTTAACGTCAACAACGTCAGCTTCGAGAAATACTCTTGGTTCTTCCGCAACGCCCTCGTACGCTCACAATACGAAAACATCCCAAATGGCATACACCGTACCTTCGAGCCCTTAGAGCGGTTCTTGAACTTTGCCGTTTTCAACATCGCTGCCGACCTTCGCAACCGCACCTTACATATCCGCTGGGAACAGGTAAAACCTCAAAATGAGGTTTTGAATGTTGCTAAACCCCAAAATGAGGTTTTGGAAACTTCAAAGCAGCTTTCCGAGCTGCTGTCGCTTAAGGAAATGTCGGTTGTTCAACAGGTTGCGGCCAATCCCAAAATAAAGTTAGAAAGTATAACAGACAATACGGGTCTATCGCCGAGCACTGTCGACCGCGCCATCGCAACCCTTAAAGCCAAAGGCATACTCTCCCGCCTCGGCCCCAAAAACAACTCCACCTGGCACATCACATTACCTCGATCATGAGGTACGGCGGGTGGCGCGGACGAAGAAGATGAGGAAGAGGGCGCCGGCCAGGAAGAGCGACACGCTGAAGCTGCCGACGAGGCCGGTCATGCCCATGCCGAAGGTGAATGTCATAAGATAGGTGGCGGGGACACCGATGATGATGTAGCTGACGAAGGCTATCCAGCTCATGGGGCGCACGTGCGACGTGCCGCGCAGGGCATTAGCAAAGTTCACCTGAGTGGCATCGCCGAGCTGGTACATGACCAGTGGCACAATGAGTGACGTAGCCATGGAGACGACGCGTTCGTCGTCGCTGAAGGCCGACATAAGGTCGTGGCCAAGAAAGATGAATATGAGTGATGACAGGGTCATAAGGAGTAGCATGACATGGTAACCGCGCCAGGCATAGCTGCGCATCAGAGTAGGGGAGCCCTGTCCTGCAGCGTTGGCAACCTTGACCGATACAGCCGACCCAAACGAATAGTAGATACAGAAGCCGAGCGTGCCCACGATGATAATGACCTGAAGGGCCGCAAGCTCGATGGCGCCCATCCATCCGGCCATGATGCCCGCCAGCGAAAACGACCCCGACTCGCACATCAACTGTATAGATACGGGGAAGGAGGTGGTGAGCAACCGGCGTGTATGGGTGCGCCATACCCGAGGAAGGCGAAATCCGGCCACGTAATCGCGATTGCGGCGTCCGATGAGGAATACCGCCACAATGGCCACAGCAGTAAGCAGACGCGCCGTAAGCGTACTCAGACCGGCTCCCGTGAGACCCATCTCGGGCATCCCGAAATGGCCGTAGATAAGAGCGTAGTTGCCGACGACATTAACGACGTTGCACGCCAGGATGATCCACATGGGCATGCGGGTGTTGTTGATGGCATAGCTCCACTGGGCAAACACGTTGAATACCATCACGGGCAACAATCCTGCAAGGGTGATCAGATAGTAGGGGCGGATGGTGGGCAGCAGGTGTTCGGGTTGACCAAGGCGGTGCAGATTGAAATACAGTATGGTCATTAAGACCATCATACCGAGGGTGAAAACGGTATTGACCCGTACGGCCGCACGCATCAGCGAACCAATGTCGCGGCTGCGTCGCCCTGCAAACAGCGCGCCGACAAGTGGCGTGATACCGTAGCTGAAACCAATGATGCCAAGGATGATAACATTAAAGACGGTGTTGACAAACGATGCCGAGGCGAGGGCATCTGTCGAGTAGCGACCCACCATGATGTTGTCGGCAAAGCCCACGACGATCATGCCCAACTGGCCTATCAGGATAGGCACAGCCAGGCCGACCAGTTCGCGGTACATCGTCAGGGCTTTCATCGGCGGGGTAGGGGGCTTGTTACTTTGCTACGGCCGGGGTGTTGGCAGCGGCGATTGTATTGAGCAGAAAGGCCAGGCGCAGACCGCCGGCAAGGAGTTGCTGTTCGATGATGGGCGCTGCCCAGGCGATGTCGTTATAACCCAACTTGCTCTTTTCGGGCATCTTCTTATAAACCTTGTCGGTGATACCGAGGGTTTCCTTGGCCCAGGTATCGATGAGGCCCGGGGTGTAGACCTTTTCGACAACGGTGGTGTCTGGGAACACTATGGCTTCTTGCGCTTCGGGCTGCAGACGGTCGAGCTGGTTGACCCACTCGGTGTAGCTCCACTTGTGTGCGGCATCGGGCAGCGCACCGTCCCATACGCTGTGCAGGTTGGTGTCGCGGTCAAAGTATTTCAGTTTCACACGGTTTCCGCCCAGGTCGGTGGCGTGACCTATATGCATGGGTTGGTGCATATCGCCCACTACGTGTACCAATATCTTGAGGGCCAGCACCTTGTCTTCGCGCGAAGCCTTCGGGTCGGTTAGAATCTCGATGCGGCTCTTGACAGCCGTTACGGCATCACCGGCGGGATTAAGACCCATCTCCTCGTAACGCACACCCTCATTGATATTCTTGTAATGCCAGGTCTTGGTGTAGCGATACTCCGGGGTATAGCTGGCATTATCGAGCCAGTTAGCCCAGTAAATCATCGACTTACCGTCGAAGAGGTCGGCCACCATGGCCTGTGCTTCGGGGGTGAGATGCTGCTCGGCAATTGCGGCTGTCACGTCGTGGCCCTTCTGGCCCCAGCCAAACGAAGGCAGCACGGCCGTCAGGCACATAGCTGCCGCTAAAATAGTCTGTTTCAACATATTTATTTTTATTTAGAATTTCAAAGATAAGCCTAAGGATGCTATCAGCGAATGTACCTTATAATCGGCTGTGAATGTCACGGGTTGCTTGGTGAAGATATTTTCGGTGGTGTAGGAGGCGTTGTCAACACCCAAGCCGGCCACATACATAAACCCGAAGTTCACACCGAGCCATGAAGTAGGATTGAATGTGCAACCCACCGTCGGTTCAATCTTGGTCATACCGGGGGTTTCGGGGTTATAATACTCCTTGTTACATGGCGAAAAGTCGACCATCATACCGGCACGCACATCAAATCGTTTGGCGGCTTTCCATTCCACACCTGTGCGCACCAGCCAAGAGTTATGATAGTTCTTTGCCAGACTCTGGTTGAGGTCGTCAGCGCCCTTAAACTCTATATTAAGGCTCTTATAGGCGCTCCAGAATGTAAGTTGGGCATCAATAGCAGCCGTCCAACGGTCGTTGTGCCATGAGCCGCCAAATCCCAATACTGCAGGCAGGGGCATCTCCGCGGTGAATTCGGTTTTCGAAAGTCCGTCAAGACGTTGTGCCAACATAGCCTGGATAGTAGGCTCGGTCACTGCGTACTCCACGGTAGCCTTACCGGCCTTGACCTTCATCATGTTCTTTGATCGAAAATTCACTCCGACCGTGACACTTCGCGAAATGTCATACATAGCGCCTAAATTGACTCCACACGCTATCGCAGCATTTCCCTTTAGTTGGACCGAAGCCGGAGTGATGGCAGCGAAGGACGGTACCTGCAAACCCGGCGCCATGATATGTATAATCTGGTCAAGTTGCTGACCCGTCAGGAGGCCCTTGTGAAGATCCACCGAACCCGTTGTCAATGTAAGACCGGCACCCACCGACAGCCCCGGCAATATGCGCCATGCCACAGAAGGCTGCAACGTAAAGGCAGACAGCTTCACCGACTGGTTAAGCGTCGCTCCGGGCCAATTATCCGTCCAGTCGATCGAACTGCCGTACGGAGTATATATGGCCACACCGGCCTTAAGATTGTCGAGGATACTGAATGCCCCGAATACGCTGAAAGGTGTCGAGGGGTCGCAATCGGTCTTATAATCCTTTCCATCCACGGTCGCAGTCGCCGTGGGCATAATGGCATTGAAAGAAGCATCCGCTTCAACCTTGTTCTTCATGAACGCCATACCGGCCGGATTGAAGAACTGACTTTCTGCTCCAAGTTTTAGAGCCACACCGGTGTGACCCATACCGAGTTGGCGCGTGCTCAGGGTATTCACCTGATACCCCTCGGCCATCGCCGGCGCAGAGGCCATCAGTAAACTCGATGCCAATACCAGAGCCTTAATTTTAAGTGCTTTATTCATTGATAGTTACCAATTCTTAGTTCAAAAAAAATTGTACCTTGTATTTAGTGGATGATGAGGCGGGTGATGATGGGGGAGGCCGGGGGGGAGCCGGCGAGGGAATTGAGGCGGTCGACGATGGCGGCGGACATGAAGGTGAGTTCACTCTTGACGGCGCCGGACGCTATGGTGACGTGGAGAGTGTCGCGATCTACCCACCGCGCCGTGGTGAAGCGGTTGATGGTCGGTCCGACGGCCTCGGGCCACAGATAGCAGATGCGCTGGGCATCGTAGGTGGCGGCGCTGCCCGATGCCTCGATGAATTGGCGTATCAACTGTCCGACGGGTATGGCGTTGTGGCGTTTCATAGCGTGTCGGGAGTGAAATTGCCGCTGTCGACGGTCCACAGGGCATGTTCGGCCGGGTGTCGTGCCAGTATCTCGTCGAGGTGCTTGCGGTTGGTGTCGGTGATGAAAATCTGGCCGAAATTCTTGGTCGACACGAGGTCAATGATGTTCTCGACGCGATGGCTGTCGAGTTTGTCGAAGATGTCGTCGAGCAACAGCAGCGGCTTTAGGTCGATGGTGCGCGCCAAAAAGTCGTATTGAGCCAGACGCAGGGCTATCGTAAAAGTCTTTGATTGACCTTGCGAGCCCGTGCGACGCAGTGGCAACGTGTCGAGTGTCATTGCCATGTCATCGCGGTGAGGCCCCGCCGAAGTGAAACCGAGGGCACGGTCACGCTCGCGGTAATGGTCGAGTATATTGGCCAGACTGCCGTCCGGGTCGTTGTCGAGTTGCGTCTGCAGGGCGAGCGATGTCAGCTCTGAGCCGGCCGTTATAGCGTTGTAATACTGACGATGTATGTCAGCCAGCTCGTCAATAAACCCGCGTCGGGCAGCCGTTATGACAGCGGCGTAGGCATCCATGGCCGTCTCGTAAGCCAGGAAAAGCCCTGTGTCGTGCGAGTGCTCGCGCAGCAACTTGTTGCGGTTCTCGAGGGCGTTGTTATACTTGATGAGGGCGTCCAGATAGGTCGGGTTACCCTGACTGATAACCATGTCGATGAAGCGCCGACGCGACTCGCCGGATCCCGTCACCAGGTCCATGTCGGCCGGCGAAATCAGCACTGCCGGGAACAGTCCTATGTGATTGCTGAGGCGTGGATATTCCTTGCCACCGCGCTTGACCGACTTGCGGCGGTTGCCACCCAGACTGATATTGAGGTCCTCGATGGCACCGCGCCGCAGATAGCGTGCCTGCAGCAAGGCAAAGTCCTCGCCGCGACGTATGGCCAATGTGTCGGGTGCGCCGGTAAAGCTGCGACAGAAGCTGAGATAGTATATGGCGTCGAGCAGGTTGCTTTTACCCATACCATTGTTGCCCAACAGGCAGTTCAGCTTGTCGGAAAACTCGAGGTCGGCCCCCGCTATATTCTTGAAATTGGTGATATTCAGTCGCTGAAGTACCAAACCTACTTGACTAATTTGGTGGAGAAATAATGCAGCTGATAGGGTAGGGAGTTTGCCCAATACTTGTTGTTGTGCACACCGGGACGCGAAGTGTAGTCGTGCGGAATCTTGGCATCGAGCAGAGCCTTATGAAGCTGGGCGTTGACATCGGCAAAGAAGTCCTCGCTGCCGCAATCGAAGATGATGTTGTTGGTGCCGGGGGTGAGGGTAGGGACCAGATTGATGACGGTATGGGCTGCCCACACGTCAGGATTAGCCTCGAGTGTGCCTAAGGCATTCTTCATCTTCCACTTCTCGGGGAAAGGGACGATGTTGACACCGCCGGAGGTCGCGCCGCAGTTCTTCCAGATGTCGGGATGGCGCATACCGAGCCACAGACCGCCGTGGCCACCCATGCTGAGACCCGTTATCGAGCGATTCTCGCTGCGGGTATCCGTGGGATAGTTCTTGTCGATATATGGCACGAGCACCTCGGTGAAGAAGCTCTCCATGCGCACTTCGGGATTGGCCGGAGCATCCCAGTACCATGTATCCATACCCGAAGGCATGACGAGCACCATGCCGTATTGGTCGGCCAGTTCGCCCAAGTCGGGACGGATAATGCCCCACGACCGGTAGTCACCACCGTAGCCGTTGAGTAGGTAGGTGGTAGGGTAGCCCTTTTCGGGACGGGGGCTGTCGGGAGTTATGACTGTAACCTTCATCGGCTGAGGGAGGTAGCCGTCGGTCTTGATGGTCAGAGTGTCGGTGGTGAAGGCAGCTGCCGATACCACGGCGAGCAGCATCGATGCTGCGAGTGCAAGTAAGCGCATATTTATAATTGGTTAGAAATTCTAAATTTTCAATTTTTATTGCCCAGGCGACGCTTAAGGTAGTCGACGGTCATGTCGACAATGTGCTCCAAGGGCATTGTGGACGAGTTGAAGGTAAGGTCGTATGCCGACGAGTCGCCCCACTGCTTGTCGGTGTAGAAGTTGTAGAAATTCGACCGCAGCCGGTTGGTCTTTTCGGCCAGGCGACGTGCCTGCTCGCGGGTCAGCGAAGGGTCACGTTCCATGATTCGGTCCACACAGTCTTCGATGTCAGCATGGACAAAGATATTGACTACATTTGGCAGATCGCGCAATACGTAATCGGCCGTTCGACCCACTATGACACACGGACCGGCCTGAGCTATCTCGTGGATGAAGTCGCACTGCGCCTTATAGAGCGCGTCGTCATTGATGGACGATGCGGTGTAGGTCGACATTATATTGAGCCCCATCGAGAACGAAAACAGTCCGCTGAAGAAGTGAGGGCGGCGCTCGTCGTTGCGCTCGAACATCTCGGGACACAATCCCGACCGCTTGGCGGCATCAAGCAACAATTCCTTGTCGTAGAATGCTATGCCGAGCCTGTCTGCAAGCATCTTGCCGAGCACTCGACCGCCACTGCCCATACGGCGACCCACGGTGATGACGTAACGTTCGGGTAGCCCTTCGACTGTCGGCGCAGGCGTTTTTTCGGGTACTATATTGTCTTTAGTCATAGTTATTTACAATGTTAAGGTATTGATCGACGCCTTCTTTCACACGGTACGGCTTGTTGTCGCGTTCGTAGTAGGCAAAATTCTTTTCCTTGTTGTACATGTACTTGTCTTCGTGCCACAGGTGGTAGAGTAGGGCGGCAAACTTGAGATGCCGCTTCTGCAACCCGTACTTCTGTAAGCGGTGCCCGAAGTCGATATCCTCACCACCCCAGCCTTCGAAGAACTCGTCGTATCCGTTGACGGCAATAAAGTCGTCCTTGAAAAACGACATGTTGCAACCCAAGGCCGTCTCGCGGTTGCGGCGATATCGGGGTGCCAGGTATCGCGCCAGCCAGGGTATTCGCAGCGCGTTCTCCGGCTTGCTCTCATACCCTTTGGTCCAAAAACGCAGTTTCCGCAACTTTCCCGACTTGCACATCCTGTCGGTAAGTTCCGGACCGAGGTTAGCACGACCTCCCTTGAGGTAGCAACCGGGGCACGCAAAGGCCAGATGATCCTCGACAAAACGACGGTGCATGATGACATCGCCATCTATCTCAATCATATATTCACCCGACGCCTCAGCCACACTCTTGTTGCGCATCTGTGCCAGTCGGAAGCCGTCGTCCTGATGCCACACATGTATGATTGGTACCGGACTCTTAGCCTTCATCTCCTCTATGAGCAGACGGGTAGGTTCGCGCGAACCGTCGTCACCTATAACTATTTCATCGGGCAACCGCGTCTGAACGAATGCACTCTCCAGCACCAGACGCAAAGCCTCGGGACGATTGTAGGTAGATATGAGCAGCGATACTTTCATATATATTAAAATTCTGTGAAGGCAAACGGTAACAACGATCGTATTGAGGCAAGGCGGTACACACAGTCGCGCCCGGCCAGCAACACCGGCACATCGCCTCCGGCAAGCACCTCGTACTCGAGCAACGACTGTCGGCATGCACCACAAGGCGGTATGGGTTCGGGCACAAACTCACCGTCGGTGCCACGTGCCGCTATGGCAATGCACTCGAATTTGGCATCAGGATATTGCGCATGGGCATAGAAACATGCCGAACGCTCGGCACATGTGCCCGACGGAAAAGCCACATTCTCCTGATTGGCACCCTCGATGACTACGCCGTTCGACAGCCGGATGGCCGCACCCACGCAAAACTTGCTGTACGGCGCATACGAACGGTAGGTAGCCTTACGGGCCGCCTCGACCAACTCTGCCTCAGCCGGCGAGAGTTCTTCGTAACTCAGTATATCGAAATAAGTTTCTACCTTGCTCTTTTTCATGATACTCGTTGTTGGGTTTAACTCTACAAAAATAACACATTTTTCCAAGGTGTGCAAAATTCGATGTAGATAAAGTGTTGATAACTGTCCGAAAACCGTCGAAAATGCGTCTATAACTGGTTTATAATTGTATATACCTAAAATTTGGAAAACCCGAAAATAGTCACTCTAACCATTTTTTCGAAATAACAATCAACATCGCCATATAAGTTTTAATACCCTTATCAACCCAAAAACCCCCGGTTTTCTACATCTCCGACACCCTTTTACCACCACAAGTTTTCAACAACTGTAATTATCAACACCATGTAGATAACCACTGCAACTCCAAAAATAACAACACTTTACACTGTCGAAAAAGTGTAAGCAACCGGCGACAGATTGTTAAGAACGACATAACCAAATTTTCACCAAAAAAGTTATCGCACTTATCTACACCCTTTATTATTCTTATTGTAAATTTATTTTTTTATAAAAATCTATTCCAATAAGAATAATAGGCAGAAGCACCGTATGAGTAATTACGTTAAAATTAATTAAAATATTATGTGTATATACTCTATTGTAAAATAATGCTTAACTTTGCTACCGAACCAACCAATTTTCTAATTCCTAAACACTTACACGTTATGTTCAAATCACTCAATCCCCTGTTCAACTACCTCGACGGAGGCAAACTGTTCAGCCAGCCCTTCCGCATCCTCTATTACGCCATCGGAGTATTAACCTGCCTGAGCTGTCTGGCCGGCATTGCAGAAGCATTCGATTATATCAAGTATATGAAAGGAATAGCCTACGTCTTTGCCGTCCTTATTTCGATCGTACTCATCGGTGCTGCAGTATTCTCGCTACTCTATTGGTTCCGCCGCGCCTCCGAAGTAAACAGCGACGTACCCGAGAACGCCCGCTTCCTTGCCATACCGGCAGTTGGTGGCCTCGTAATCACCTTTGCAGAATGGTTAGGCATCATTACCGCCGCCGTCGGCGTATGCGTCGGCATACTCACCGCCATCATCCTACCCTTTGCTGTCAGCTACGGCGGTGGCGAAGTATTCCTCTCCGGCCTCGGCTTAGCCGTCGGCGCAGCCATCGGTGGCTACATCATCATTGTACTCGGACGCCTGCTCGGCGAACAGATCCTTGCTATCGGCGCCATCGCCAACGACACCCGCGCCATCGCCCGCAACACCGACCGCTAATAAACTACGAGCTCTAACTTCGAGCTACGAGTTACAAACTACAAGCAATTAACTACGAACTACGAGGTACAAGTTACAAACAACTTAGTACCTCGTAGCTCTTTTAACCCCAAATCGACAACCTACTTTCCATGTATATTAGAAAGTAAAAGAAAAGTAATAATGGCGGTAAAAGTTAAATAAAGTTAAGGGAAAGTAAAAAGGTATTGCAAAATTATGTTTTATAACATAAAAACGCGTAACTTTGCACCGTGTTTTTCATGGTATTAGATTTAAGGTTAAAAGGATTACCCGTCGGGACGACGAGTAATTTTTTTTTGCACTATCTTAAAACAATCATTATATGAAGAAAATCTGTTTATTTTTAAGTTTTATTATTCTGTCTTTGACCTTATTAGGCCAAATCAAAATGCCCGTTACAATGGTTGTACCGGACAACGAAAAATCTATGCAGGATGACAAAACCATGGCATACGCTGTTTCGAAAGTAGAAAGGATGTTGGCTGAAAGGGGTTTGCCTCTTGCCCGTTTTTCATCAGAAGATAAGGATCAGAATGTAGACATATTGATTGAGGTTTCTTACTCAACGGCCCAGTCAGGAAGAATGAAATCCGTAGAGTGCGAACTGCGTGCTGTCGAGGGAGCTACCAAAAAGGTGTTGGCAAGAACTCAGAGTCAAAGTTCGCCTTCTTTCTCAATGTCTACCGAGGCCTTAATTGACGAGGCACTGCGAATGCAGATTGACGATTTTTCGTTACGATTGCAGTGGTATTTTGAGTCCTTACTTATGTGATCAGGCCTTGTTGCGAGGGTAGATGTAGCGGGCCAGGCCGTAAATATAGCGGCGGAAGCCGGGGCGGTATGCGAGCAGACGGTCAAACCATCCGAGGTGAGGATTGACAAGCTTAACGACATATCCAACGTAGAACATGGCAAAGAGGGTACCGGTGCCTACGACTGTCCATGGCCACGATCCGAAGAAGATAAAGCCCGATAGAACGGCGAGGATGACGAGGATGGTATCGACGGTAATCTTGACGGTAGGGAAGGGGCGTCCCGTGACGCGGGCTATGGCTACCTGGATGCCTTCGCCGGGCATGGTAACGGAGCCGCAGCGGATCTCGAGAGCCACGGCACAACCCAATATGGTAGCACCGGCAAACTGTGCGGCTATCTGAGCCACCAGGGTGTCGTAAGGCAGGTAAGATGTAAGCCACATATTGACATCCAGCAGAAAGCCGAAGACTGCCCCTATTAGCAACTGAAAAAAGCTGTATAGGCTCAAAGCGACGTCCGAGGATAATGACTTGTAACCCGACAAGGATAAAATTCATAAGGTTGGTGTAGCCGCCGATAGTCCATTCGGGCACGATACCTACCTGTCCCGCAAGAGCAAAAGACATCGGTATCGACGAGATGACACCGCTACCGAGATTGGAACGCACACACAGAGCCACACCCAACGTCATGAAAAACATTGATAAAATAAGCAGCGTATGCTGCCACGCAAAACCTATAATCTTATCTTTGGAAAACGACATGATAGAGCATTTTCTACAAAGATACTAAAAATATAGGGTTGAAGTGACGGAAAGTAAAAAAAAATACCTAACTTTGCAGACACAAACCAACGGAGTGGTGCTCGAGTGGCTGAAGAGGCACGCCTGGAAAGCGTGTATACGCCAAAAGCGTATCCCGAGTTCGAATCTCGGTCACTCCGCAAAAAAATGAGAGAGGTATATTCCTCTCTTTTTTAGATAGTTATTTACTCTTGAAGTATTACTTCAAATTATTTGAAGTGTAAAGTCATAAAATCATATTACATTCCCAAAACTACACTATGAGTGAGTATATTCCAAGATTATTATCTACTAAAATTGAAGAGGCAGCGAAATATTACCCTGTTCTTGTTGTTACAGGTCCCCGTCAATCAGGGAAGACATCGCTATGCCGACATCTTTATCCAGAGGCTTCCTATGTCAATCTTGAAAATGTTTCCACTCGCGCCAAGGCAGCAAACGATCTTAATTTATTTTTAGATACATTAGGTGATATAGCTATAATAGACGAAGTGCAACATCTGCCTGACTTAATGTCAATGATTCAGGTGCGTGTTGATGAAAATAAAAACCTGCGATATATCCTTACAGGAAGCAGCAATTTTTCTTTATTGCGGACAGTAACCCAATCATTGGCTGGACGGTCCGCACTGTTTACTCTTCTTCCCTTTTCTTTTATGGAATTTAATGCTGTCCAAAAAGAATTACCCACTAATGAACTAATGTGGCAAGGGCAATATCCGGGGATAATAGCTGAAGGTTTCCCGGTACATAATTTCTATAGAAATTATTATAACACATACGTTGAGCGAGATTTGAGGGATTTATTAAAATTACGCAACTTGTTGACTTTTGATAAATTTGTGCGCATGTTAGCCATAAGGGTTGGTTCGGAGTTTAACGCTTCTGCTCTGGCGCGAGAAGTAGGTGTTTCCTCTCATACTATTACAGAATGGCTTTCCCTTCTTGCCACCTCCTATATTGCTTATCCTCTGACACCATATTATAGCAATTTAACCAAGAGACTCACGAAAATGCCTAAAGTATATTTTTATGACACAGGATTATTATGTTATCTGCTTGGCATAGAGACCTACGATATGTTGGATAATCATCCGCTTCGAGGGGCTATATTTGAAAATCTTGCAATGGGAGAACTTCTAAAGAGTCGCTTAAATCAAGCCCTTGATCCTAATCTTTTTTTCTACAGAGAGAAATCAGGGTTGGAGGTTGACGCTGTTTTATCCATTGCCGGTTCGCTTCATATTTACGAAATAAAAGCCGGGACTTCTATCCGCCCAGACTACTATGACAACATAGATGCGCTCAAGCGCTCCAAAAACAACATATCTGCCTCCACCATCATCTACGACGGCGAGAGCCACGCGCCAATAAGTCTCAACATTCGAGATATTTGAGAGAAAATATATAGTGAATCGGGATCTTAGAGAACATTTGCGTGGGTTGGGTTGTTTAATTCTAAAGCTGTGCAGAATGGCTTGGAAAATAGAAATTAAACATTGTAAATTATAATAAGTTATGAAAAAATTTATGGTAATGGCAGTATCGGCTGCCGCTCTCGTGATGTTGGGCGCTTGCTCGAACAGCAATTGTAACAACTCGGATTGTAACAGCACTGAATGTGCAGCCAAGACTGCCGGCGAAAAGGTGGTTTATACCGGTGTTCTGCCCGGTGCCGATGTCGATCAGGTTCGTTACACTCTGACTCTCGACTATGACGATGACAATGCTACCAAGGGTGATTACGACCTGGTTCAGACTTATCAACAGGCTGACACAACGGTTGCTGCCGGTGTGAAGGATGTTCAGAATGTTCGTTCGGAAGGTGATTTCACCATTATCACCAAGGATGGCAGCAAGTATATCAAGCTGGTGCCCGATGCTAAGGATTCGGACGCTTCTGCAGACACTGCCGATGCTTACTTCCTGATTGACAACGACTCGACCATCACTATGGTAAACAGCAGTCTCGAGAAATCTGTCAATACCGAACTCAACTACTCGCTGACCCGCACAAAATAAACAGGGTTTAGTAAGAAGAAAAATCAACAAAAGGACGTTCCACGACGGGGCGTCCTTTCTGTGTATCAGTTCTTCGGGTTTATCAGTAGGTGGGGGTGTCGGTAAGGTAGGTGAGGATGCTGCGGGCGCGTGTCGTGGCGGTGTACATCCACCGGTAGAGGTCGGGACCGATGGCGTCGGGGTTGATATAGGCGATGTCGACGATGGCGTGGGACCACTGGCCGCCCTGGGCCTTGTGGCAGGTAACGCAGTAGGCGTATTTGGCCTGGAGGGCATTCCAGTAGGGGTCGTTGGCCAGGACGCGGTGTGGCTCGGTGGTGCCGGGATACTCATAGCGCATCAGGTTTTCGTAGAGCAGTCGCAGGCGGTCGGAGGGTAGAGCGGGTTGGTCGCCGGCCAGTGTTTCGAGGAATATCTTGACCTGGAGGGGAGCCACTTCGGCATCTGTGCCTGACGGGTCGACGGGGACTACCTCGATGTCGGCAAAACGGAAGCCGTACTTGGATTCGGTGCCGAGGATGCGGGTGACGCGCAGAATGTCGCCGTTGGCTATGAAGTCTATGTCGCGGCGGTGTGCGGCGCGTGTCCAGTAGTAGTTGTTCTTGACGATGAGTAGGGGCTCGTCGCGCACCAGTTCCTCCTCGTAATACAGCACTTCGTTGCGTATGGCTTTGTTGAAGTCGGCGGCGCGGCGGTTGGAGCGGGTGATGATGATGGTGTCGTCGATGCCGGCGTTGCGATAGGCGCTGTCGATGACTTCGGCCATATCCTCGGTGGTGATGGCGTGTACATCGTCGAATCCGTTGGTGATCGGTGCGGGCACTCGGTCGGGATGCTCCGTCATCTCGCGGCGTATGTGGATAGCGTTTGCCAGGATACCCGACCGAGAGTGTTGACGGGCCACGCGGGTCAGTGTGGCCGCTGATACTTTGAGGCCGAGCGAGCGGAGGTTGGCTATATCCATGGCGGGCGATTCGAGGTCGCCTACGGGTGGCAACTGGGCAGTGTCGCCCATAAGGATAAGGCGGTTGCCCGTTCCGGCGAAAACGTATGTTATGAGGTCGGCCAGCAGGTCATGGCCGCCTGCCGATGTGGCCGAGCCGATCATTGAGGCCTCGTCTACGATATATAGGGTGTTGTTGTCGCGGTTTTCCTTCAATCCGGGCACTTCGCCTCCGATAGAGTGGCGGTATATGCGTCGATGGATTGTCGAAGCGGGAAAACCGGAGTATCCGTTGAGCACCTTGGCTGCGCGGCCTGTGGGGGCCATGAGGACGACGTTGATATTAAGGGCGCGCAGGGCACGCACGAGTGCCGACATGAGCGTAGTCTTGCCCGTGCCGGCATATCCGTTGATGACAAAGGTGAGATCGGCCGACGGCCCGGTGGGCGTCTGCTTGTAGGGGTCGTTTTTCAGGCCGGCGCAGAAGCGTGCCAGCGCCCCTATGAGCGCTTCCTGCTGGGGGTTGGGCGTGTACGGCAGCTGCGCCTTGACGCAGGCGGCAAATTCACCTATTGTCATGGCTATCGGGGTTTACTGCTTGTGGATGGACCACTCGTAGCCGTCCTTGGTGTCCTTGATGTCGAAACCGAGGGCAGTCAGGCGGTTGCGGATAGCGTCGGCGGTGGTCCAGTCTTTGGCTGCCTTGGCCTCGCGGCGCATGTCGAGCAGCAGGTCGACGGCGTCGTGCAGAGGCTTGAGGTCGGTCGAGTCGGTACCGGCGGCCGCGCCGTTGTCGGGGAGGATGATGCCGAGGATATCGCCCAAGAAGGTGGTCATAGTGCGACGTAGGGTCTCGATCTGTTCGGCGGTAGCGATGGCCTTGCCGTCGTTGATGAGGTTGATGAGGCGAGCTGCGTCGAACAAGTGAGCAATAACCACAGGGGTGTTCAGGTCGTCGTCCATGGCCTCGTAGGCTTTGGCTTCGATTTCGGCGGGGTCGGTGTCGAGAGTCGATGTTTCGGATGCCTTGAGGCCGTCGAGGCGACGGTAGGCGTCGAGCATGCGTTCGAGAGCACGTTGCGCACCCTTGAGCGCCTCGTTCGAGAAGTCCACTGTGCCGCGGTAATGCGCCTGGAGGATGAAGAAACGGATGGTCATGGGCGAGTACGCCTGTTCGAGCAGGGGATGGCTGCCGTCAAAGAATTCCTGAAGGGTGATGAAGTTGCCCAGCGACTTGCCCATCTTCTTGCCGTTGATGGTGATCA
>CAZNGJ010000018.1:0-27307 GCA_964572615.1 uncultured Bacteroides sp. | reverse complement strand
TCGACATGACCGCGATGAGTGACGTTACCGTTCTTTTGCTTACTTTCTTCATGTTAACTTCTACCTTCCTTCAGAAGGAACCGACCATCGTCTACACACCTTCGTCGGTGTCTGAAGAAAAGGTGCCCGTTAAAGACCTTGTCACCATCCTGGTGTCAAGCGAAGACAAAAGCGGTAAGATGGACGATCCCACCCAAGCCGAAGGCAAGATCTTTATCTCCTTCGCCGGTGACTCCATCCTCCCCAGCGAACAGCTCCGCACCCAGATTCTGGAGAAGGCTGTAACCGTCTACAACACCGAAGGCCACGGCCAGAAGAAACCCATCACCCTCACACCCCAGATGGTAGACGCTTTCGCTAAAACAAACATGTTGGGAACCCCCTTCCAGTACCTCCCCGAAGTCCTCTCGATGGACGTCGTTAAACGCGACCAGCTCATGGGAGACCTCACCACGGAAGACGCGGCTCGTGCAAAAATGATCGGTATACCCATCAACTACAACACCAAAGAAAACAACCTCAACGATTTCCAGGTTTGGATGAAGGCCCTCAAGCTCGTCGCTCAGGACACCCGTACCAAAAAACTCGAAACCGAAGGTCTTGATCCCGCCAATCCCGACGACCTCGAGAAGATCCGCTCGCTCGACATGCTGTACAACACTCTCATGCAGGGCCAGTCAATCTCCATCAAGGCCGACAAGGACACCCCCTTCTCCGTCATCAACCAGATCTTCGAAAACCTCCGCTTCATGGAGCTTAACAAGTTCACCCTGATGACCGCTCTCAAGTCCAATTCATAAAAGTAAAGTAAACAATGGCTCAAATAGAACAATCAGACAAAGGCGGCAAAAAGAAAAAAGGCGCCCAAAAGAAGATGTCTATCCATGTGGACTTTACTCCCATGGTGGACATGAACATGCTCCTCATTACGTTCTTCATGCTCTGTACGACTATGATCAAGTCGCAGACCGTACAGATCATTCTCCCTGCCAAGCCCAACGAAAAACAGGAAAAGGTGACCCAGGTGAACAAAGACCTCGTAATGACCCTCATTCTCGATACCGACTATGACGAAAACGGCAAGCCTAAGATTGACCCCGAAACCGGTAACACCCTCCACAAGATCTTCTATTACGAAGGTGTGCCTGATTCAGTCAACGCTAACGTAGGTAACAAAAACACCTTCAAAGGCGCCGTTGCTCTCGAGACCTACCAGGCCAACGCCGACGGCAAACCCCAAGGCATCCGCTCCATCCTGCGCAAGCGCAACGAAAAGGTAATGGACAAATACGACGCCCTCAAGGAAAAATTCGCCAACAAGGAAATCTCCCAGGACGAATTTAACGCCCAGGCACTCGAAATCGCCAAAGATACTCTCAATCTGCCCGCGACCATCATCCTCAAGGCCGGTCCCAACACCACCTACGAGAACGTCATCAACGCCTTCGACGAATTGCAGCTCAACCAGATCCGTAAGTACTCGTTCGAACATCTTAACGCCACCGATACACTCCTGCTCAAGAACTACGAGAAGGCCAACGGTGTCAAGATCATCAAGGACGACATACGCAAGGCTAAAGCTAAATAAGCGAAAGATCGATATGTTTAACTAATCTCCCAAAAAGAACAGAATTATGGCTAAAGATGTAGATCTTTCATCATCAGAATGGACCGACATAGTCTTTGAAGGCAAAAACAAAGATTTCGGTGCATATACCCTCCGCAAAGACTCGCCCAAACGTCACACCACCGCTGTTGTGATCGTGCTCAGCGTCCTTGCCGCACTCGTCATCGTCCTCATCCTCGCCATCAACGGCGTCTTCGAGGCTAACGACGAAGTAGGCGACGCACAGGCCGAAATGACCGCAGTCGATGTCGGCACAGGCGAGGAAGAAGCCGAAGAGGACGAAATGGTTCAGGAAATCCCTGATATGCCCGAACCCGAACCCGAAGAAGTTCAGCAGGAGGACGAAACCACTGCTACCCAGCAGCTCACCGAGCTTAACATCGTTGATGTAGTCGAAAAGGACAAGGAAATGAAAGACCAGTCCGAAATCCTCGAAGACACCCGTACCCTCGGTAACATCGACAAGCAGGGTCTCGAAGACCTCAGCAAGGCTACCGTCATCAACGAAGTGGTAGAAAAGAAACCCGAACCCGTCGTAGAGAAGAAGGACGAAGGTCCCGTCTCGATGGCTATGGTTGAACAGAAGCCCTCGTTCCCCGGTGGTGACGCCGAAATGATGAAGTGGCTGTCCAGCAACATCAACTATCCCCCGGCAGCTGCCGAAGAAGGTATCTCCGGTAAGGTTACCGTACAGTTCGTTGTTGAAAAGGACGGTTCTATCTCCGGTGTTAAGGTTGCCCGCGGTAAACACCCCGCTCTCGACCAGGAAGCCGTTCGCGTGGTTAAGAAAATGCCTCGCTGGACCCCCGGTCGTAACAACGGTGCTCCCGTTCGCGTAACCTACATGCTCCCCGTGACATTCAGACTTCAATAAGCTTTTGAATTCCATACTCCAATAACCCGAAAGGCCGACAAGCTAACCCCTTGCCGGCCTTTCTTACTTATTAGATTGCTGTTAAAAGTAATAATTATTTTTTTACTCATTAGTATTCGAGAAGGCGTCCGTCAGGACGCAGACTTGGTTATAACCGGGCACGTCTCGCATTGCTCGACGTACCCGGCTACTGAGAGTCGACGTCCTGGCGGACGTCTACGGAATTAATTTTTGTTACCGACAAATTCTTATATCAGCAGTATTAGATTACTTCCTTGCTATGTTTTCCTGAATTGCTAATTTGTTGTGTGTCGAATAATTTTTACGGCGAAAGTGTTGGCTTTTAGGAAAAATTTCTTATATTTGCAGAATTATAGGCCTTAATGTGTCGTGACATGAGGGAGTTGTAACCCTCCGAAAGACCCTTGAGGCTCACCAAATTTGAATTTTTTTTATTAAACCAATCTAATTTTTTCACATCATGGCAAAAAAGACCTTGTTTTTGGGCTTTTTGACAGCTTTGGCCTCGTCGATGGTGCTCGTGTCGTGTCACGACGCAGCAACATGGACTGCCACGGGCAATGGTGGTATCAACCCGGTTGTCAATCTCGACACTCAGGTGCATACTTCCAAAAAATCGCCTGCTAAAGCCGCAGCCCGTGCCACTACAGTGACAGCCAACGATTTGTCGTTGAAGATTTCGGCGGTTGACGGCGATTTTTTCCGCTCTTGGGCTTCGTTGGCCGATTACGACCCCTCGACTGAGTATCCTGTGGGTCAGTACACTGTCGAAGCCTGGTATGGTTCCATCGAGAACGAAGGCTTCGATCGTCCCGCGTACGCCGGCAGTACGACCGTCACCGTCACCGAGAAGCAGACAACCGATGTCAATCTCACCGCGACACTGGCTAACTCGATGGTGACAGTGAGTTACACTGACAATTTCAAGAATTACATGAAATCGTGGAGCGCACAGCTGCATAGTGACGGAGGCGCTTACTTATATTACGGTCCCGAAGAGACAGAACCCATCTATGTCAAGCCCGGCAATGTTGCTCTTGACATCGAAGTTGTAAAACCCAATGGCTCGGGAGCTACCCTGCGTGCAACAACCTTTGAAGCCAAGCCCCGTTATCACTACCACATCTTGGTAGATGTGACCCATGGTTCGGGCGATGCTGTGCTCAATATAACATTCGACGAAAACCTGGCCAAGGAAGACATTGAGATCGACCTCAGCGACGAAGTCCTCAATGCCCCCGCACCTACAATCAATGGCACAGGTCTCGAGAACGGTGGCATCCTCAACTATCAGGAGGGTGCAAATCCCACTAAGGCGAGCCTCGATATTATAGCTCGCGGCAGCTTGAGCCAGGTCATGCTCACCACTCACAGCTCGGCACTCATTGCCAAGGGATGGCCGGTGGAAGTAGACCTGATGAACATGGACGAGGCTACTAAGGGACGTCTGGCTGAAACCGGCCTGACCGTACGCGGTCTCACTGATGGCAGCCGTCTTGGCGTGGTCGACTTTACCCAGGTCCCCCTGTCGCTGATTTCGCCCGCACGCACAAGCGAAAAACTTGCCGAGTTCGACCTGAAGGTTATCGACAAATATGGTAAGACCAGCGAGGTATTCAACTTCTCGGTAACCATAACCGAACTTCTCTTAACCCTGTCTAACCCCTCCGAGCTGCCATTGGCCGCATCGAAACTCGATGTCGACTTGGCATACAACGGCGCCGATGCCAAGACCGACCTGACATTCGAGGTCAAGAACGAGCGCGGCACATGGGATGCACTCCAGGTACTGTCTATCTCCGAACCCACCGACGAGGTTTACCGCGTGTCGCTCAAGGTGCCTGCTACCCTCGGTGCCCTCGACATCCGCACCAAGTCGGCTATCAAGACATCGAACGTCCTGACCGTCAACCGTGGAGCCGTCACTGACTTCGCACTCGAAGTCAACGAGAACGACGTTTGGAGCAACCATGCGACAGTCAGCCTGACCAGTGGAACCTCCGATGCCAACCTCCTGGCTACCATCGCCACACTCTATCTGTCGGAAAACGGTGGCGCCTATATCAAGGCTAACGTGACCGGCACTACCGATAACCGTCTTAGCTTTGACGGCCTCAAGCCGGCTACCAAGTATGATGTCAAGGCCTCACTGACCGGCAACGAGGCTCAGGCTTGCACACCGGTATCGTTCACAACCGAAGCTACCCCCGGTGTCCCCAACGGCGACTTCGAGACCCTCGAGCAGAAGTACACAGCCTCCGACATCTATCAAGGCGGACAGTGGTCCATTTCGGCCGGTGTCAACTACCAGAACAAGGCTACCTATACCGTAAGCGAAGCTACCGGTTGGGCTACCACAAACATAAAGACTATGAACGGCAAGACCAGCCTGTCCGGCAGCGGTGCCAACACATGGTTCTACCAGCCCTCCGTTTTCAATACCTCGCTTCCCTATAAGAGCGTTATCCCCAACATCAAGTTCATCAATACCGGTGGTGGCACCGAATACTCGGTAGACTTTTGCGGTATCGCTGCGCAGAGTGGCTCTAACGCAATGGTGATACGCAACGTAGGCTGGGATCCCGCAGGCAGCGTTCCTTCGGTATGGAAGAAGGAGTTTGCCGACAAGTCGGATTATTACAACCACACCGCCCCGAATGTGGCTAATGTCAGCGCCGGCAAGATGTTCCTCGGCTCTTACAGCTGTTCGGGCGGCAACGAGACATATAACGAAGGTGTTGTCTTCACATCGCGTCCCACTGCAATGACAGGTTACTGGAAGTACACCGCCGACGAACAGGATTCGTCGGATCACGGCGTTGTCAAGGTTGAGCTCCTCAACGGCAACACAGTCATTGCTACAGGCACTGCCAACCTCGGCGCTTCGGCCGACTATCAGCAGTTCAAGGTTGTCCTCAACTATATCGCTAATGCGCCCAAGGCAACCGCGCTGCGAATCATGGTGACCTCGTCGAAGTATGCATCAGCCTCGCAGGCCGAAGAAACAGCGAATATCAAGGCTACCAACAAGATGTCGCGCACCCAGTCTTACAAGATTGGCGCTACTCTTGTGGTCGACAACTTCCAGTTCGTTTACTAAACCAATCTTTGAAGAAACCAACAATGAAAACCAAATTTATAGGACTTCTGTTAGGCTCGATGGCGCTCGTCACAGGACTGTCGTCGTGTCATGACGATCCGAACGTGAAGCCCGGAACCATAGACGAGACCGGCTCGGTGAATCTGCGCTCGATGGGCATAGACATCACCAACGCTGAAAAAATAATCGAACACACCAACTCCAAATCGCGTGCATCTATCGACCTGTCGGATTATGTCATCCAGATCAAGAATGCCGAGGGAGTGGTAACCAAGCAGTGGAAGTATTCCGAGATGCCCGAAATCTTCGAGCTCCCCGTAGGTGAATACACCGCTCATGTTTATAGCCACGAGGTTCAGAAGGCCGAATGGGATCACCCCTACTTTGTGGGCGACAAAACCTTTACTATCAGCAACGAGACCATCACCGACCTCGGTATCGTGACATGTAAGCTTGGCAACATCAAGGTGTCCATCCGTTACACCGATGCCCTGCGCGCCCTTATGGGCGATGACGTTAAGGTAACCGTTGTTGCCAACGACGAAGGTATGCTCGAGTTCACTCCCGACGAGGAGCGCTCCGGCTACTTCGCTGCCCTCGAAGGCAGCTCGACCATCATTGTCGAGTTCAACGGCACTGTCAACGGCACCTACGAGACCTTGCGTCTACCCATCACCGATGCCGAAGCAGGCCAGCACCGCATCATCACATACACCGTACCCCCGATACCCGGTCCCAATCCCGATGATCCTACCGGTGGCATCAACCCCGGCACAGGCATCGGTGTTGACGTTTCTGTCGTGGACGAAGACCTCAACTCGACCATCAACAACGACGAAGACATCATCCCTGATGACGACCGTCCCGGTGGCGAAGACCCTGTCACCCCTCCCGGCCCCGGCCCGGTTGATCCCGACGATCCCAAGCCCGCTAATACCATCGAAATCGTACCTCAGGACCCTCTGACCTTCGACAAGGACAACCTCCTGTCCGACATCGACGGCAAGGACCTCATCGTTGACGTTAAAGCACCCAAGGGCATCGAGCACTTCCTTGTCAAGATCAGCTCGGACAATGGTGACTTTATCGCTTCGGCAGGCGAAATGCTGCCGCTGACATTCGACCTCTGCTACCCCGTGATTGACGGCAAAGACTGGACAGTTGAACTGCAGGGTCTTGGCTTCAAGACAGGTGCGGACGTTATCGGAAGTACCAACCAGCAGTTTGTTATCACGACGCTTGCGCCGCTGTTGGCCGCATTCCCCGGTCGTCATACCTTTGAAATCAAGGTTGAGGACGGCGATCACCAGCAGTCGATCAAGTCACTCGTTATCGTAGTTAAATAATGTCAAACCCTATAAATCCCCTATAAGTTATGAATAACTACTTAAAACTGATGGGTCTGGGTGTGGCAATAGCCCTTTCAGGCACAATGGCTTCCTGTCACGACGATCAGATTCTGTCGGGAGGCGAAGGATATGTCAAGATCACACCGGTTATCAACACCGACGTGCGTGTCAAGTCACGCGCCATCGAGTCCGAGTTGACCGAGAACTGCCTTATACATATCTATAATCCCAAGGGTCTTGTGCGCCGGTATAAAGGCGTATCCGAGATCCCGGCAGAGGGCATCCGTCTGGTCAGCGACCACTATGTGGCCGAGGCTTGGGCAGGCGACTCGGTGTCGGCATCTTTCGACGACCGTTGGTTCAAGGGTCGTGAAGAGTTTGAAGTGACGAACAAAAATGTCACTCAGGTCAACCTTGTGTGCAAGATTGCCAACGTGGTAGCCAACGTCAACTACGCCGACGAGATCGACGAAGTCATGCCCCAGTACAGCATGACCGTAGGCCACAGTCGTGGCACCCTTGAGTACACAGGCCGCGACGAACGCTGGGGCTACTTCATGATGCCCAACAGCGACAAGAACCTGACTTGGACTCTGACCGGTACACTCGCCAACGGCGACAGCTATACCCGCACCGGCGTTATCGAGAACGTTAATCCGGCCACCCTCTACACCCTCAACGTCAAGCACAACGGCGGCGATGGTCCCGATATCGGTGGCGGTTACCTCACTATCGAGGTAGACGAAAGCGCCCTCGAAGTCAACGATGTCGTTGTCGTGGCCATCGCTCCCGTCATTCAGGGTGTAGGCTTCAACATCGACGAACCCGTGCTCGTCGAGACCGGCAAGGCTACCCGCAAGCAGGTACATGTTGGTTCGGCAGCCGAACTCAAGTCGTTCGTAATCGAATGTGCAGGTCTTGGCAACATGATCGGCCACGAAGGCGACGACTACGATCTGCTCAACATCAACGACGATATGGCCGCCAAGCTTAACAGCGCCGGCATCCACTGGACTAACACCCCCGTTCCCGACGAAGAGACGGGTGCAGTCATGGGCTCGTTCTCGCTCGTGCTCACCGAGGACCTGATGAAATCGCTGCCTGACGGCACCAACGACATCAAACTCATCGCTACTGACGCCAACGACAAGACCTCGGTAAAGACCATGACCGTCATCGTAACCAATGCCGACGTAATGCCTACAGTTGACGAAAACGACGTATGGGCTACCAAGGCTACCCTGCACGGCTCCATCCTTAAGGCCGGTGTGACCAATCCCTCGTTCATGTACCGCAAGGTCGGTGAACAGACCTGGACTCCCGTCGCCGACGTAACTGTCTCCGGTAACACCTATTCAGCCGAAGTAACCGGCCTCGAACCCGGCACGGACTACGAATTTATCACGGTGGCTGACGGATATACCGGTACTGATGTCGAGAAGTTCCGTACCGAGCTTGCCACCCAGATGCCCAACTCGAGCTTCGAGGATTGGGACGAGAGCGGCAAGGTTCACCTGATCTATGCTCCCGGTGGCCAGAAGTTCTGGGATTCGGGTAACGAAGGTTCTTCGACTATGAACATCAACGTAACTACCCGCGCTACCGACAAGGTACATCACGGCAACTCGTCGATCAAGCTGCAGAGCCGTTTTGCCGGCGTAGGTGGCCTCATCGGTAAACTCGCGGCCGGTAACGTCTTCATCGGCGAATACCTCAAGACTGACGGTACTAACGGTATCCTCGGTTGGGGTCGCGGATGGAATACCCGTCCCACCAGCGTTTCGGGCTACTACCACTACACCCCCAAGGCTGTCACCCATGTTGGTGACGGTCGTCCTTCGGGTGTCGAAAAGGGTGTGATGGACCAGGCCAAGATCTATATCGCCATCACCGACAACCAGTGCGACTCGTACGACGGTAAGAACTTCCCGTTCATTATCAAGACCAACCCCAAGACGCTGCAGTTGTTTGACGTCAACTCGCCCAACATCATTGCTTACGGTGAACTCGTTATAACCGAGGCTACTGCAGGCGACGACCTCGTGCCCTTCACCATCGAGCTGACATATCGCTCGAACAAGAAGGCATCGAATATCATGATGGTAGCTTCGTCGTCCATCTGGGGTGACTACTTCAGCGGCGGTGAGTACTCGACGCTGTACCTCGACGACCTGAAACTGAACTATTAATACCCTCCGGGGAACTTCCCCGAAGAATATCCCGATTAGTCCCGATTAATCTCGATTTATCTTGATTTATCCTGATTAATCGGGATATTTTTACACTCTTTTCTACTTTAGTATATCAACGGTTGTTATAAAATGTATGAGTGATGTTAGCGACATAATCACACGTCTACGATTTCGATTCAAGCACGGGACGATGAGGCTGAACCGACGTATTCAGTTGGGCGCTACTGTGCTGTCGGTATTGACGTTCATACTGTCGGTTGCCGTGATAGCGACGCTGCTTGTCTGGGTGGGCTTTGACCATGCCGACGCCGAAACGCGCACCATGCGCACTGTCCTGCGTTGGGCACAAGGCGTGTTCACATTCAGCATCCTATATAACCTGATACTCAATTTCAAAGCAACCGTCAAGGGAACGCGCATACTGAAGTGGACAGTCGACATCGCCGTACTCGTGCTCTTGGTTACCGCCATTTACCCGCAACCCGAACACCCTTGGATAGTATGGCTCGAGCAGTTGCTGTATTCCCCCAAGTTTCAGTTCGGCGTGTTGGCGGCCTACGCTGTCGTCGACATCTCCTATGGCGTTACCCGATTGCTCGGACGGCGCACCAACCCCTCCATACTGCTTGGCACAAGCTTTGTAATCCTCATTTTCGTCGGTGCCCTCGTCCTGATGATGCCACGGTGCACCACCCATGGCATCAGCTTTGTCAACAGTCTCTTCGTGTCGGCCAGCGCCGTGTGCATCACCGGCCTGACTTCGGTCGACATCGCCACCACATTCACTCCGTTGGGACAGGTGGTTCTCGCCATACTGTTTCAACTCGGCGCCCTCGGCATCATCACGTTCACAAGCTTTTTCGCCATCTTCTTTAGCGGAAACCAAAGCATCTACAGCCAATTGCTGATGAAGGACCTGATTTACTCCAAGTCGATGAACAGTCTGGTGCCGACGCTGTTGTACATCCTCGGATTCACACTCACCATCGAGGCCGTGGGAGCCATCGCCATTTACTTCTGTGTCCCCGATGCCATTGGGGCCGCCTTCGAGGACAAGGCCAAATTTGCTGTCTTCCAGTCGATGTCGTCGTTCTGCAACGTCGGTTTTACCAATGTCGAGAACGGATTGTCCAACGAGGCGTTCATGCGCGGCAACCAGGTGATATACATCGTGGTCAGTCTCCTTGTCGTCGCCGGAGGCATCGGTTTCCCGTTGCTTGTCAATTTCAAGGAAGCCTTGGGACGAAAACTGCGGTTGCTGTGGAGTCGGATTACCCACCGTTGTCGTCCCGAAAAGCGTGTACACCTTTTCGACCTTAACACCAAGCTTGTGCTGTGGACTACCGGCACGATCTTCGTTATCGGAACGGTCGCATTCTTCTTCCTCGAGGCGAATAACACTCTGCACGGCATGTCGCTTTACGAGCGCATCGTACAGTCGTTCTTCAACGCCACGACACCGCGCAGTTCGGGCTTCGCATCGGTCAATCCGGCTAACTTCCTCAACGTTACCCTGCTGCTCGTCATGGTACAGATGTGGATAGGCGGAGCCAGTCAGTCAATGGCAGGCGGTATCAAGGTCAATACCCTGGGGACCATCCTGCTCAACCTCCGCTCCATCGTGCGGGGCAACAGCAGCGTCACGGCCTTCCGCCGTAACATCGCTATCCCGTCGGTGCGCCGTGCCAATGCCATCGTCACACTCTCGATACTCTCCGTGATAGTCTTTACCACCGTGCTGATGCTCCTCGAGCCTGCGCTGCCGACGCGATCGGTTGTATTTGAGGTTGTGTCGGCAGTGTTCACCGTCGGCACGTCGCTTGGCATCACCGACTCGCTGTGCGACGCCAGCAAGTATGTGCTGATTCTGGCGATGTTCTTAGGTAGAGTGGGGCTGTTGTCGCTCATGGCCGGCATGTTTACACCCCGTCGCGACATGTCGTCGCACTACCCCTACGAAAATGTGATAATAAGCTGATGTGAGACAATTCAGTAAAAAACTTAACCCCAAATGATATGAAAGTACTGATAATAGGACTCGGAATTTATGGCAGCAACCTGGCGCGCGATCTCTCGGCCATGGGCAACGAAGTCATAGGTGCCGACAGCAGCGAAGTAGCTGTGGACCAGGTCAAGGATTTTGTATCGACCGTCTATCGTCTCGACACCACCGACGAGACACAGATGGGTGTTTTGCCCATCAAGAGTGTTGATCTTGTCATCGTAGCCATAGGTGAAAACTTTGGCGCAAGTGTGCGCACCGTCGCCATCCTCAAACAGCTCGGGGTGCAGCATATCTACGCGCGCGCCATCGACCCCTTGCACCGTTCCATCCTCGAGTGCTTCGACATAGACCGCATACTCACTCCCGAACAGCGCGCAGCCTCCGATCTGACCATGGAGATGGTCATGGGTTCGAAAGTCGAAACCCTGTCAATCGATGCCGACAGGGTGATAGTCAAGTTTACGGCTCCGGAATATTTTGTGGGCGAGAGTTATGCCAACTTGCGACTTCTGGAGCAACTGGATATACGGTTGATCGCTGCCACGCGGCCAACGGACCATGTCAACGTGCTCGGAGTCAAAGTTAAACAGGCCCAACCCCTTGACCTTGGGGACGAAAACCTTCAGGTTGAGCCGGGTGACGTGGTGACCTGCCTGGGCACACGCAAGTCCTTCCGCGACCTGATGAAGCGAACTTAGAGTGAAGGGAATTCAGATTAAAAGATTGAAGGGAGCGTAGGCTTACTTCTTCTCCGGCGGGAAGGCATTGGGGAACGTCAGTTTCAGACGCGGGCGCATATAGGCGCGCAGGATGAAGAATATGCCGATCAGGATGAACGGGATGCTGAGCAGCTGACCCATGTTGAGTGCCATTCCGTCCTCAAATGCTTCCTGGTTGTTCTTAACAAACTCGATCAAGAAACGCTCGGAGAACAGTACCGTCAGGAAAGTGCCGAACAGCAGACCGGGGCGTTCCTCGTCGTTACGCTTCCAGTACATCCACATCAAGAGGGCGAACAGCGCCAGGTAGGCCAAGGCCTCATACAACTGTGTAGGATGGCAGGGTATGCCGCGAGTGGCGGGGTCCGAGCCGTGAACGAACACGAATGCCCACGGCAAGTCGGTTGGATGGCCGTATATCTCCTGATTCATCAGATTACCCAGGCGTATCAATGCGCCCACAAGGGGTATGGGCACTACCAGACGGTCGAATGTCCACAGTGGCGAGCGTTTGGTGGTTATCCACGAGAAACACAGCACCCCGATAATGATGCCGATGGTGCCACCGTGGCTGGCCAGACCGCCTTTCCATATCTGCAGAATCTCGACAGGGTGCTGACTGTAATAGCTCCATTCGTAGAAGAAGCAGTGCCCCAGACGGGCGCCAATGACAGTGCCTGCAACTGTCCACAGCAACAGCAAGCCGAGCCAACGTTCGGGCGCTCCCTCGTGCTTGAATATTCGGGCTACGATATTATAGCCTATCCAGAAGCCAATGGCAAACATCAGGCCGTACCAGCGCACCTGTACAAACGAGTCTATAAGCAAGGGATTGGGATCCCAGGTGATATATGTCAACATTTGGGTGGAAAAGATATGGTTAACGTAGCAAAGTTACGCAAACTTTCACTTACTTTGGCTGTTTTCAGAATCATTAACGTCCTGCTCCGTTTTTTTTGCCGCAAAGAAGCGCGCAGTAGCCTTCTTGACCCTGCCGCTTAAGGCTATGATAGTAATCATGGTGGGCAGTGCCATAAGGGCGTAAAACAAGTCGCACATACCGACGGCAGCCTCGAGCGGCACAACGGCAAAGACCACCAACGACGCAATAAACGCGTATGTGTACCGGCGGGCGCGCTTAGCACCGAACAGGTAAGTGGCGCATTGTGTACCGTAGTACGAGTAGGAGAACATCGAGCTCAGCGCGAAGCACGCAGCCAATATCATCAGCAGGTACGCACCGCCGGGAATAGCCGAGTCGAACGCCCGCATGGCCACCTCGAGACCCTTGACGCCTTCGACGTTGCTGAAATCGCCGCACAACAGCAGGGCAATGGCTGTCAGCGTACAAACGAAGCCCGAGTCGATAGCGGGCCCAAGCATGGCCACGAGACCTTCCTTGACGGGAACGGTGTTGTTAGATGCACCGTGCATTATCGAGGCCGTGCCTATGCCGGCGTCGTTTACCAACGCCGCCCTCCTGGCACCGATAATGGCGATGCCCGCAAAGGCTCCGAAACCGGCTTTGAGGCTGAATGCTTCGCAGAAGATGGAGGCAACTGCACCCGGCAGAGCATGGAAGTGAGTCAGGATGATGTATAGCACCATAAGGAAGTAGACGCCAACCATGAACGGAACGAGTACCGATGCCACACGAGCTATGCGCTTCACTCCGCGTAGCACCACGAGGGCAACCACCAATGCCACGGCCAGGCCGAACAGCAACTTGAACATCGACGCGTTCGACATGCCGATCGGCCCGCTGAGCGCAGTCAGAAAGTTGCTTGATGCTACGCCTTCGGGGGTAGTGAAGGTGGTCATAAAGCCCTCGGTGAGTTGATTGGCGTTCATGATGCACAGAGTGCCGAACATTCCGGCCACGGCGAAGAATACCGCGAGAGGTCGCCACTTGCGGCCCAGACCTTGCTCGATGATGTACATGATGCCACCTTTGGGAGCGCCGTTTTTGTCGCGGCCCTTGTACATGATGGCCAATGCACCTTCGTGGTACTTGGTGGCCATGCCGACCATGGCGCTCACCCACATCCAGAAGATGGCACCCGGGCCGCCCATGACAAGGGCAATGGCCACGCCGGCTATGTTACCGAGGCCTACGGTGGCGGCGACTACGCTGACCAGTGCCGCGCCCGACGAGATCTCGCCCGTCGACTTGTCGCCGCTGCTCT
This sequence comes from uncultured Bacteroides sp., assembly GCA_964572615.1. Taxonomy (GTDB): domain Bacteria; phylum Bacteroidota; class Bacteroidia; order Bacteroidales; family Muribaculaceae; genus CAG-873. The sequence goes on along the minus strand of CAZNGJ010000018.1, from coordinate 13,234 downwards.
TCTGGCGCAATGCCTTGAGGGCTGCAGGCAACCTGCGTACCGAGACGGCACCGGAACGGATGAACAGGAACAGACCGCCTCCGATAAGCAGGAAGAACAGCGGATAACCACAGAGAACCTCCGATATTTCGATTATAAATTTTCCTATTGAGTCAAACATTGTGCAAATTTACACAATTTTTCCGAGAGTCCCAATAGCAAAAGTGGTGTTATACGTTGTCGACGGAGGGGTCGCCGGGTTGGTCGGCCGAAGTGACGTTGGTGTTGACGCCGGTAGGCTTGACCTGCTTGAACAGACCACTCAGGTATTTCTCCTGGAAGTGCTGCAACAGTTCCCAGAAGTTGGGGACAAACAGTGTGCCGACGATGGCGTTGACGGCCATACCGAATACCACGGCCGTGCCGAGCGAGATACGGCTGGCGGCGCCTGCTCCTGTTGCGAACAGCATGGGCATTACACCGAAGACGAAGGCAAGGGCCGTCATCATGATAGGACGGAAACGTATCTTGCCGGCGTCGAGAGCGGCCTGACGTATCGGTGCTCCGGCTTTACGGAAGTCCATAGCGTATTCGACAATAAGAATGGCGTTCTTGGCCGCCATACCGAGCAGCAGGATTATACCTATCTGAGTGTAGATACTGATGCTCTGCGACATGAAGATGCATCCGATGATGGTGCCTAAGATGGCTGTTGGCGTGGTTATGACGACAGCGAGCGGGTCAGTCCACGACTCATACTGCGCGGCAAGCACCAGTATGGTAATGATGATAGCGAATATCATCACTATCGTGATGGTCGTGCCGGCTTGCGTCTCTTGATAAGCCTCGCCCGTCCACGAGTAGCCGAAGTTGTTACCCGCAGTCTTTTGCAGAATCTCCTTCATCGCCTGAATACCCTCGGACGACGATACGCCCTTGGCCGGAGTACCGGTTACGGCAGCTGTCTCATACATATTGTAACGGCTGACGGTGGCCTGACCCATGACAGGCACCACTTCGGCAAACGAACCGAAGTTGACCATGTTACCGTCGCTATTGCGCACACTTAGGTTGGAGATATCGGAGATGTTGGCACGCGAGGCGGCGTCGGCGAGGATATTGACCTGGTACACACGTCCAAACTCGACAAAGTCGTTGACGTAGCTGCCGCCCATATAGGCTGTCAGGGCTGTGTAAACATCCTCCAGGACGAGCTTCTGCAGTTTGACCTTGTTGCGGTCAATCTTGATGGTGTACTGCGGTACATTGCCTTCGAACATCGACGTAATCGATGCCAGGCGCGGATCCTTAGCCGCTTCGACCTGCATGTCTTCCACAACCTTATGTAGCTCGTCGGCGCCCAGGTTGTTGATGTCGAGCAGCTGCATCTGCGAGCCCGACGTCATGCCGAGACCGGGTATTGCAGGCGGGTTGATCGAGTAGACGATAGCCTCCTGTATGTCGGCGGTCTTCTCGTTCACCTTAGCCATAACGGCATCAACCGACTGGTCCTTGCCTTTACGCTCCTTCCAGGGCTTGAGGACGACGAATATCGAACCCATGTTGCTGCCCGACCCGCCGCCAATAAACGACTGGCCGGAGATGGTCATGATGTTCTGAATCTCAGGTATATCGGAAATGTCGGCCTGGATGCGGCGCATGATTGAGTCGGTGCGCTCCAGCGAGGCTCCTGTCGGCAGTTGTACCGAGGTCATGAAATAGCCCTGGTCTTCCTGCGGGATGTAGCTTGTGGGCCATTTGGTGAATCCCCAGAAAGCGGCAAAGATGATGCCGGCGAAGATGACAAGGCTCACGATGGGGTGTTTGAGCATGTGTCCGGTCATGCCGGTGTAACCGTTGAGGGTCTTGTCGAACACCTTGTTGAACCACTTGTAGAGGAAGAATTTGGCCGGTTTACGCGGTGTCAGGAAGATGGCGCACATGGCCGGGGTGAATGTCAGGGCGTTGAATCCCGAGAAGGCGGTAGAGACGGCGATGGTGAGTGCGAACTGCTTGTAGAGTTCACCCGTGATACCCGATATGAATGCCGTCGGGATAAATACCGAAAGCAGTACAAGTACCTCGCCCACAACCGGGCCTTGGAGCTCCTGCATGGCTTTTAAGGCTGCCTGACGCTGGGTGAGCTTGCCTTCGTCGAGGATTCGGGCACAGTCCTCGACCACGACAATGGCATCGTCGACGACAATGGCGATGGCCAGCACCATGCCGAACAGGGTGAGCGTGTTGATGGTGAATCCCATCAACTTCATGACCGCGAAAGTGGCTATCAGCGAGACCGGTATGGTGAGCATCGGGATGATGACAGCACGCCAGTTCTGGAGGAATAGCAGGATGACTATCATCACGATGAGGGTCGTTTCGAGGAAGGTGACGAGTACCTCGTCGATAGAGGCGTTGACCACCTGGGTGGTATTCATGACCACGTCGTAGCTGACACCCTCGGGGAAGTATTGCGCCAGGTCGGCCAAGCGGGCTTCGACGCGTTTAGCCACGTCGAGGGCATTGGCGCCCGGAAGTTGCTGGATGGCTATCAGGCCGGCTTCCTCGCCGTCAACGCGCGATACTTGTCCGTAACTTTGGCTACCCAAGTCGACTTTGGCGATGTCGCCCAGGCGGAGCATCTGGCCCGAGTCGCCGGTGCGCAGCACGATGTTCTCGAACTGCTCGGGCGTGGTCAGACGGCCCTGCGATGTCAGGGTGTACTGGAATTGCTCGCCTGTAGCTACCGGGGGTGCGCCCACGGTACCTGCCGAAACAGCCATGTTCTGACTCTCGATCATTGACATGACATCCTGAGGCGTAAGTCCGCGCACACGCATCTGTTCGGGGTCGAGCCATATACGCATACTGTACTCGCCGGCACCGAAGGCGCCAACGCCGCCAACGCCATCCACGCGTGCCAGGTCGTCGACAAGGTGCAGTTTGGCATAGTTTGTCAGATACAGAGCGTCATAACGTTGCGGGTCGTTGCTCTTGAGGGCGATGAACAGGACGATATTTGAGGATTCGGAAATTACCGAAACGCCTTGTTGCTTGACCGACGAGGGCAGTTGCGCCTCGGCCAGCGAGATGCGGTTCTGGACCTTCACGGTCGCCATGTCGAGGTCGGTGCCGTTCTCGAAAGTCACGGTCAGGCTGTACGAGCCGTCGCTGCTGCTGGTGGACGACATGTACATCATGCCTTCGATACCGTTCACTTGTTCCTCGATGGGAACACCGACAGTTTCGGCCACCGTCTTGGCGTCGGCGCCGGGATATGAGGCGCTCACCATGACGGTTGGCGGGGTTATGTCGGGATATTGTGCCACCGGCAGTGTCTCCACTGTCACGAGGCCAACGATAATCATCAGGATGGCGATGACAGTGGCGAAGATGGGCCGGTCGATGAAAAATTTGGATAGCATAAGTTTGATAGGTTACTCGTGATGATGGATTGAATTACTTGGCGGGAGAGGCCGATTCGAGGCGGGGCTTGACGGTCATGCCGTCGCGCACCTTTAGCATAGCCTTGGTGACATAGCGGTCGCCTGCTGTTAATCCTTTAGTAACCAATCGCATTGAGGGCGTCACGAGATCGCCGGTTGTGATGGGCGTGTAAACCACCTTGTTAGAGTCGTTGACGACATATACATACGAGCCGAGCTGGTCCTTGCTGATAGCGGCATCCTGAATCAAGATAGCGTCGGGCACGAACTTGGAGGGGAACTTGACCGAGGCAACCATGCCGGGACGTAACTCGCCGTAGGTATTGTTGATATGGGCCTGTACCACCATTTGGCCGGTCGATACGTCGAGTACGGGCGACATGTACGACAGGTCGGCGGTATAGGTGTGGGGCAGAGAGTCGCCGAACACGATGGGGATGTGCTGCAAGTCGAGATTGCCCTTGGTGTAACCTCCGTTGTTCACCATATTTATCAGGTCCTCGTCGTCGATATTGAAGTTTGCTGTTATGATGGCGTCATCGTACAGGTGTGCCAGCGATACGGGGCTGCCGGCACCGGCCAGATAGGCTCCGTCGCTGAACGGTGTCTGGGTGACATGGCCGTCGAAAGGCGCGCGTACCGTGCAGTAGCTCAGTGTGGTTTGGGCAGTTTCGAGAGCAGCGCGGGCATTATTGATGGCAGCGGCTGCCGATTCCATCGAGTTCTTGGCCTGGAGGACCTCCATCTTGCTGACAGCGTCGCTTTCGAGGGCCTTCTGCATGGCGGCATAGTTCTTCGATGCATAGTCATATTGCGACTGCGCTGTGGTCAGCTGTGCTTTGGCCTGATTGACAGCATCCTGATATTGCTTGGATTCAATGACAAACAACACCTGACCTTTGCGAACGAAATCGCCACCGTTATACGGGTGCTGGAGCAGGTAACCGTTGACGCGGGCCACGAGCTCGACATCAGCATTGGCCGACAGATAGCCGGGATAGGTCTTGTAGATAGTTACCGAGTCGACAACCGGAACGGCCACGTCGATCACCGGTACATCGGCAGTCTTGTCGGTGTTGGCTTTGTCCGACGAACATGCGCTGAATGCCATGCATCCGGCCACTGCAGCCATAGCGGGCACGATATATTTCTTCACGAGGTTTTTGGTGTGTATCATGGATGTATGTTTTTATGCTGATTTTGAGTGTATTATTTGTTGTCGCGCAGTTCGGTGTCATGCCAGCCACCGCCGAGTGCCTTGTACAGGTCGATAAGGGCACTGAGCGCCTGTCCGCGCGCCTCGAGGATGGTGTTCTGATATGTCAGGTAAGACATCTGGGCGTTGGCTACGTTGATGTATGCCGTCAGACCGTTTTTGTACTGGTCAAGTGACAGGCGGTCGTAGTCGCGGCTCGAACTTACCAGATCGTCGAGGGCCTTAATGTACTTGATATTGGCAAAGTAGGTCGACAGAGCGTTGTCGGTTTCCTGGAACGCAGTCATGACGGTCAGGTTGTAATTGTCGATTGCTATCTGCATGTTTTGCTTGGCTGCTACCAGGTTGTGTCGACGTGCCATGCCGTCGAATATGGTCCACGACAGAGTTGGAGCAACATTGTAAGTAAATGCCGGACCGTCAAACAGATCGCCGAGGCGGTGTGCGGCAGTACCTACCGAACCGTTGATGGTGAGTGTCGGCAGGTAGTCCTTTTTGGCAATGCCGAGTTCGGCGGCATAGACTGCAATCTCCTCCTCGGCTTGTACGACGTCAGGACGACGGCGCAGCAGGTCGGCCGGAACACCCGTAGCAACGAGTTGGATATACGAGGGTAGGGGAGCGGGGGTGCTCAACTCTTCGTAAAGGTTCTCGGGATTTTCAGCCAAGAGGACAGCAATGGCATTTATGGATGTATGAATCGAGCTCTCGAGCATCGGTATGCTGGCTATGGTGTTATAATACACGGTGCGCGCCTGGTCGACGTCGAGCATCGAGGCAAGACCGGTTTCGAAACGTGCCTCGGCAATCTTGAGAGCCTTCAACTGGCTTGCGGAGTGTTCGTTAGCCACTTTAATCTGTGCTTGCTTGACGCGGAGACTTACATACGCATCGGCTATCTGTGCTTCGAGTGATACCTTGACACCGGCACGTTCGGCGCGGCTCACCTGGACTGCAGCACGCTTGGATTTGACCTGTTGGGTTATCTTGCCGAACACATCAATCTCCCAACTCATGCTGACAGTACCATTCATGTATGACGTAGTGGCCGCCTGACCGGTCGCTCCGGTCAACCGACCCGAAGCACGGTCGCGGGTATAACCGATTCCTAAGTTAAAAGTGGGGAAATACGAAGCACGGGCTGTACCTACGGCAGCGCGGGCAATATCGATACGGCGAGTCGCCATGGCTACGTCGTAATTGCGTTGCAGCCCCACCTCGATAAGCGAGTCGAGCAGCGGGTCGTTGAAACGTTTCCACCAGCGGCCTTCGGGACTTTCTTTTACCTGAGCCGTCTCGGAGTAAACACCCCAGTCGCCGCTTAGTCTGCTGTCGAGATAGGTGGAATCGGATTGTGCTGCAGCTGGTATTACCGCTGCGGTCAATCCGCTAAGTACCAATAGTTTGGTTAGTAATTTCATGTGATGAAAGTTGATAAACGTGGATAGTCACGAACCTGCCAAAGGTGTCGGTAAACGTGGTTTTAACTGCCTTTTATAACAAAAAATGCGGTCGAAAGTTCACCATAACCTAACCTCCTGACTGTGTGAGTGTGTGTATATACCTATTTATATTTTATTTGGCATTTTAAGGATATTTTTGTAACTTTGCGGTGAAAAATACTAACTACCCATGGAAATAACTGTCAAGAAAGGTCTTGATTTGCGTCTGCAGGGAGCCGTCGATTCGGCTGTTACTCCTGTTAAGGTATCGGTGGCCAAAGTGGCCGTCTGCCCCGACGACTACGAGGGTTTCGTCCCCAAGACCGATGTCCGTGCGGGCGACAAGGTTGCCGCAGGCGATGCGTTGCTGCACGACAAGAACGATCCGCGTGTCAAGCTGGTCAGCCCCGTATCGGGCACCGTATCGGCTGTCGACCGCGGCGCCCGTCGTCATATCGACCGCATTGTGGTCGAAGTCGAAGGCAATGATTCACATAAGTTTGATACTACTACTGCTACTACTCCCGAAGGCGCAATGCAACTGCTTGCCGAGTCGGGCCTGCTGGCATTGATACGCCGCCGTCCGTATGCCGATGTGCCGTCGGTCGATGTGTGCCCTCGCGACATCTTTGTTACGGGCTTCGACAGCGCGCCTCTTGCTGTCGACCGCGTGTGGACAGCTGCTGATACCGCTGCCTTGCAAGCGGGTGCATCGTTACTCGCCAAGATAACCGAGGGTAAGGTTTATGTGTCGAGGCGCCCGGATTCGACGCTGCCCGTGCTTCGTGATGTGACCGACGTAACTGTGCGCGGTCCCCATCCCGCAGGGTTGCCAGGAGTGCAAGCAGCCAATATCGCACCCGTTAACAAGGGCGAGACCGTATGGACACTGACCGTCGAGACGATGTGGCGTATAGGTCGCCTGATGACCGACGGGGTGTTCGATGCTACGACCTTTGTCGCAGTCTGCGGTAGCTGTGTAACGGCACCTTACGTGGCACAGACCGTCATCGGAGCTCCGGTTGCTGCGTTGCTCAAAGGTCACGAGGCCCCTACTGACAGGCATGTCCGTGTTATATCGGGCAATGTGCTGACCGGTATCAAGGTTGACCCCGCAGACGGCTATCTGCACTATCCGTTTACTCAGTTGACTGTAATCCCGGAAGGCGATGATGTCGACGAGTTCATGGGTTGGGCATCGCTGTCTCCGTCGAAGATGAGCGTCAGCCCCACCTTCCCCGGTCGTTTCCTGCACCGTCTGTTCAACCCCGACGCCCGCATACACGGAGGTCGTCGCGCCATGATCATGTCGGGTCTGTATGACAAGGTAATGCCCATGGAAATCCTGCCTGAATATTTGCTTAAGGCCATCAATGCCAACGATATAGAAGGTATGGAGAAGCTCGGAATCTACGAAGTCGCTCCCGAGGATTTCGCACTCGCCGAAGTCATCGACTCGTCTAAACAGCCCCTGCAGCAGATAGTGCGCTCGGGCTTGGACTACCTGCGCAAAGAACTACAATAACAGCAATCAAAAAACCAATCACGATATGAAATTTTTGCGAAAGCTGATGGATCGCGCGCGGCCTGCCTTCGATAAAGGTGGCAAGTTGAGCAAGTTTCACTCGGTTTACGAAGGCATGGAGACGTTCCTGTTTACACCCAAGGAGACAGGCGCACCCGGCTCCGTGCATGTCCATGACACTATGGACGCCAAGCGCACCATGACGATGGTCATTATTGCGCTTTTACCGTGTTTCTTCTTCGGAATGTACAATACCGGCTATCAGCACTGGCTGGCATGCGGCGAAACCGTGTTCCCCTTCTGGTCGCTGATACTCTACGGCTTCCTGGCCGTGCTGCCCATGGTGCTCGTGACCTATATTGTGGGTCTGGGTATCGAGTTTGCCTCGGCTCAGATACGCGGCGAGGAAATCCAGGAGGGTTTTTTGGTCAGCGGCATTCTGATACCGATGATTCTACCTGTCGAGACGCCTCTGTGGATGGTGGCCGTGGCTACAGCCTTTGCCGTTATTTTCGCCAAGGAGGTATTCGGCGGGACCGGTTACAATATCTTTAATATCGCTCTCGTAACACGTGCATTCCTGTTCTTCGCTTATCCGGCAAGCATGTCGGGCGACCACGCATTCGTGCCCGTCGGTAAGGCTCTCGGCTTTGGTCCTGTGGCCGTCGACGGTTACTCATGTGCCACACCCCTCGGTCAGATAGCAACTGCCTCGGACGGCGGTTTTCAGTTGGTCGGCGCGGGCGGACAGGCTGTCAGCAAGTGGGACGCTTTCGTGGGACTAATCCCAGGTTCGTTCGGCGAAACCTCGCTGCTGTGCATCCTCATCGGCGCGGCATTCCTGCTGCTGATGCGCATAGTAGACTGGCGTATAGTGGTTTCGGTCGCTCTCGGTGCCCTCGTCATGGGCACGGTGACACACCACTTCGCTACCCCTACTTATCCCAACTCGTACCTGACCCCCGGCGACCAGTTCCTGTTCGGTGGTCTGGCATTTGCTGCTGTATTTATGGCCACCGACCCCGTCACAGCCGCGCGTACCACCACCGGCAAGTGGATATACGGCTTCCTGATAGGTGTGATTGCGATACTGATTCGCACATACAACAACGGTTATCCCGAAGGTGCCATGCTGGCCGTGCTGCTCATGAATGCCTTTGCACCACTCATCGACTGGTGTGTAGTGCAGAGCAATATCCGTCGCCGTCTCAAGCGAGTGGTGCAAAAAAATCTCGAAAGCTAACCGACATCAATACCTACAGCTATGAAGATTAACAAGCAGAACAACGTTTATACATTAATTTATATAACGGTGCTGGTAGTGATTGTCGGTGCGGTGCTCGCAGTGACATCTATGTCGCTTAAGAGCAAACAGCAGGAGAATGCCGACGCCGACAAGATGAAGCAGATACTTGCTTCGGTTCACGTCGCCACTACCGATGCCGATGTAGTCGAAACTTACGATCGTCTTATCGTGGCTCAGCCCGTGGTTGACTCCGAGGGCAAGATTGTGGCCGATAACGGTTTTGACGTCGACGTACAGGCTCAGTCGAAAATCAAGGACGCCTCGAAGCGTCTGCTCCCCGTCTATGTCTGCGACCTCGGCGACAAGGGCACCAAGTATATTCTCCCCGTTTATGGCAGCGGCCTCTGGGGACCGATATGGGGCTATGTGGCCGTCGACGCCGACGGTTCGACGATATATGGCGCTTATTTTGCTCATCAGGGCGAGACCCCGGGTCTCGGTGCCGAAATCGAGAAACCTGCATTCAGCGACCAGTTTGACGGCAAGAACCTGTTCAAGAACGACCAATTCCTGCCTATCGCTGTGGTCAAGAAGGGCCAGAAGGCTCCCAATGGAGAGGATTACGTGGACGCCGTTTCGGGTGGTACCATCACCAGCAAGGGCGTAAGCGCTATGCTCGACGATTGTCTCAAACCTTATCGTGTCTACCTCGAGACCCTTCATAAATAAAGAAAAACCCTGTTTATCTAAGATATTATGTCAGAGAAAGTTAATAATCGTGCGGTATTTCTTAATCCGCTCTCAAAGGACAATCCGGTAATTGTTCAGATACTGGGTATTTGTTCGGCATTGGCCGTTACAGCCAAGCTCGAACCCGCCATCGTGATGGGTCTGTCGGTAATTGCCGTGCTGGCGTTCTCGAACGTCATTATCAGTCTGATACGCAACACTATACCCACCAATATCCGTATCATCGTGCAACTCGTAGTGGTCGCAGCCCTCGTGGTCGTGGTCAATCAGTTGCTGATGGCATACGCCTACGACGTGAGCAAGCAGCTTTCGGTGTTCATCGGCCTCATCATCACCAACTGTATCCTGATGGGCCGTCTCGAAGCCTTTGCAATGAGCAACCGACCCTGGCCGTCCTTCCTCGACGGTGTGGGCAACGGCATCGGCTACACCATCATACTTGTTATCGTGGCCTTCTTCCGCGAGCTGCTCGGCAGCGGTACACTGCTCGGCATGCAGGTCGTGCCTCAGTCTTGGTATGACGCAGGCTATGTCAACAACGGCCTGATGATTCTGCCCCCTATGGCGCTCATCGTTGTGGCTTGCATTATCTGGGTTCACCGTTCGTGGAACAAACACCTATCCGAGTAATATAGAAACGATGCATAACGCCGGTCGCTCGACCGGCCAACAATGAAAGAACAACGAAATGGAAGAATTTAATATCTTTATACGGTCGATATTTGTCGACAATATGATTTTTGCCTATTTCCTTGGCATGTGCTCGTTTCTGGCTGTCAGCAAGAACGTCCGCACGGCTTTCGGACTTGGCATCGCGGTGACATTCATGCTCACCATCACACTACCTATCAACTACCTGCTCGAAACTTACGTCCTGAAGGCCGGGGCGCTTGCCTGGCTTGGCGAGGAATACGCTCAGGTCGATCTGTCGTTCCTGTCGCTGATTATGTTCATCGCCGTTATCGCGTCGATGACTCAGTTGGTCGAGATGGCAGTCGAGAAGTACACCCCCGCGCTGTATGCCTCGCTTGGTATATTCCTGCCGCTCATTGCCGTTAACTGCGCCATCCTCGGTGGCTCGCTGTTCATGGAGCAGCGTGATTTCCCCAATGTGGGTACAGCCATCTTCGCCGGAGCGGGCTGGGGATTGGGTTGGTTACTTGCCATTGTCGGCATTGCCGCCATTCGCGAACGTCTGCAGACGCACTCCAACATCCCCAAGGCTCTCCGCGGCACAGGTATCACCTTCATCATTACCGCTCTGATGGGTATTGCCTTCATGAGCTTCCTCGGTATTAAAATCTAAGACACATCCGTATGCTACTCAATAGTTTACTCTGCGCCGAAAGTGTAATGTCGCTCACTGTGGTGACAACGGTGCTAATATTCCTGGCCATCACCATACTGTTGGTCATCGTGCTGCTCATCGCCAAGCGCTTCATGGTCAAGTCGGGCGATGTAGCCATATCCATCAATAACGAAACCGAGGTTCATGTCGAGGCCGGATCATCGCTGCTCTCCTCGCTTGCCACCAAAGATGTCTTCCTGCCGTCGGCTTGCGGCGGCAAGGGCAGTTGCGGCCAGTGTAAGGTTCAGGTGAACAGCGGTGGAGGCGAGATACTGCCCACCGAGACTGTCCACTTCACTCGTCGCGAGATTAAGGACGGATGGCGTCTCGGTTGCCAAGTTAAGGTCAAGCAGGACATGGCCATCACCGTACCCGCTTCGGTGCTCAGCGTCAAGGAATGGGATTGCGAGGTGATCTCAAACCGTAACGTGGCTACGTTCATGAAGGAATTCATCGTAGCACTGCCCCCCGGGGAGCACATGGATTTCGTGCCCGGTTCGTATGCGCAGATCAAGATTCCGCCGTACGACATCGACTACGACCGCGACATCGACAAGGCCCTTATCGGCGAGCAGTACCTGCCCGCTTGGGAGAAGTTCGGTCTGTTCGGCCTTAAGTGCAAGAACACCGAGACGACGGTGCGCGCTTACTCGATGGCTAACTATCCCGCCGAGGGCGACCGTATCATGCTGACTGTCCGTATCGCCACTCCTCCCTTCAAACCGAAACCCCAGGTTGGATTCCAGGACGTACCCCCGGGCATAGCCTCGACTTATATCTTCTCGCTCAAACCCGGCGACAAGGTGCGCATGTCGGGCCCCTACGGCGACTTCCATCCCATCTTCGACTCCAAGGCCGAGATGATGTGGATTGGCGGTGGTGCCGGTATGGCGCCCCTGCGTGCCCAGATTATGCACATGACCCGCACCCTCAATACCACCGACCGCGAAATGCATTATTTCTACGGTGCGCGTGCCCTCAACGAGGTGTTCTATCTCGACGACTTCCTGCAGCTCGAAAAGGACTTCCCCAACTTCCACTTCCACTTGGCTCTCGACCGTCCTGACCCGGCTGCCGATGCTGCGGGCGTGAAGTACACTCCCGGCTTCGTCCATCAGGTCATCTACGACACGTATCTCAAGAACCACGAGAACCCCGAAGACATCGAGTACTACATGTGCGGACCCGGCCCTATGAGTAAGGCTGTCAACGGTATGCTCTATGACCTCGGCGTCGATCCGGCCTCCATCCATTATGACAAATTTGGCGGTTAAAGATTGCTACTAAAGCTCTTAAGAATATTTAACATCAAAACGCCATAATTTCATCCCGTTTTGTGCGGTCAACCCAAAATTTTACTATAATTTTGCCGTGACCAAACACGTACCATGACGAGGGGGTCGGCAGTGCCGCTCCCTCACCTAACCTAAGACATAACCATAACAATTAAACCTAACAAACTTAAATTCACACGGTATGGATATTAACAATATCATGACCAACCTGGAGGCTAAGCATCACGGTGAAAAAGAGTACCTGCAGGCCGTCAAGGAAGTCCTGATGACAGTGCAGGATGTCTACAACCAACATCCCGAATTCGAACGTAATAAAATCATAGAACGCATGGTCGAGCCCGACCGTATCATCACCTTCCGTGTAACCTGGGTGGACGACAAAGGCGAGGTTCAGAACAACATCGGCTACCGCGTGCAGTTCAACAACGCTATCGGCCCGTACAAAGGCGGTATCCGTTTCCACGCTTCGGTCAACCTGTCTATCCTTAAGTTCCTCGGCTTCGAGCAGACCTTCAAGAACGCTCTGACTACTCTCCCCATGGGTGGTGCCAAAGGCGGTAGCGACTTCTCTCCCCGCGGCAAGAGCGATCGCGAAATCATGGCGTTCTGTCAGGCATTCATTCTTAACTTGTGGAAGAACCTCGGTCCCGACCGTGACGTTCCCGCAGGCGATATAGGTGTAGGCGGCCGCGAAGTTGGCTACATGTACGGTATGTATAAGAAACTCGCCCGCGAGAACACCGGCACATTCACCGGCAAGGGTCTTTCCTTCGGCGGTTCACTCATCCGTCCCGAGGCTACCGGCTACGGCGCACTCTACTATGTTCAGAACCTCCTCACAAAGGACATGAACACCGATCTCAAGGGCAAGACCATCGCCATCTCCGGCTTCGGCAACGTTGCATGGGGTGCTGCCAAGAAGGCTACTGAACTCGGCGGCAAGGTTGTGACCATCTCCGGCCCCGACGGCTACATCTACGATCCCGC
>CAZNGJ010000017.1:0-27482 GCA_964572615.1 uncultured Bacteroides sp. | reverse complement strand
CGCTTCATCGCCGCCGCCGTCGAAGTCCGCCCCGACTACATCCGCTTCGTCTAACACATCCGGGACGCTCCGGGGCGTTCCGAGAGTTGATTATAATTTTTGAGTGGACAATCTTTGATGATGAGAGAAAGGATTAGGGTGTTGTTTGTTATTGAGGAACTGCAGATTAATGGGGCTGTGATTAGTCTGCTGGCATTGCTGAAGGCTCTACCGTCAGAGCGTTATGACATTTCATTGTTTGTCTTCAAGCATGGCGGGGCGTTGTTCGATGAGATACCCGCTCATGTGCATGTTCTTCCGGAGTCGTTGCCCTATTCGATCCATCGGATGCAGATGAAGCATGCCGTCAAGAGGGCTTTTGCACATTTGCGACCTGACTTAGCACTGTATCGTCTGGCTGAGTCGGTGAGGAGATATAAGGGTTATGAATACCACCTGTGGTCATTCCTACCTAAGATTGAAGGTGAATATGATCTGGCGTGCAGTTATTCCGATGGTTTTGTCGCACCGATGATATTAAGGAAGGTACGTGCCAAACGCAAAGCTTGCTGGGTGCATATTCCGTATTCACGCTCACCCCAAAAGCAGTATGTTTACGATGCTTTGAAACAAGCTGACATCTGTGTGCCGGTTTCCATGGATACCGCAAACGATCTTGATCGCGTTCTCGGTTGCAAAGTTAAAAAGACCGTTATTCACAATATAGTAGATGCTAACGATTGCATCAAGCGCGCGAACGCTCCCTGCGATTACGTCCACAAAGAGGGTACGTCGCTCATTGTTTCTGTCGGTAGGGTGACCCCCCCCAAATTTTTTGATGTTATACCCCCAACGGCTAAGGAAATGAAAGATCGAGGGGTGAAATTTGAATGGTATATAATTGGCGACGGTGATAAATTGGAAGAACTGCGACGATTGACTCATAGAGAGGGACTGGACGACTGCGTGTTTTTCGTCGGAGCAATGCCCAATCCGATGCCGTGGATAAAGGCATGCGACGTATTTGTCAACCCGAGCCGTTTCGAGGCCTGGGGTTTGACTGTCTCCGAGGCGTTATGTCTCGGAAAGGCCGTGATCACCTCCGATATCCCAGTGTTTAAGGAACAGATTTCCGATGGCGTCAATGGATTGATGGTAGAAGCCAAGCCTGAAAAACTTGCAGAAGCTATCAAGCAAGTGTTATCTGACCGAGGCCTCCGTCTCTCCGTGGAACAAAATGCCAAGGGCTATCCATTTACGAAGAAGGTCGTTGTAAGTGAGTTTGAAAAACTTTGTGAAATATAATATGGGCATTAATGTCGCATGGCATAGTATATGATAATTGGAATTAACGAGTTGAAATGAGTACAGAATGTGAGGATAAGGATAAGGTTAACGTAAGTAAGGACGCAAAATTAAGTTATTCACGTATAGCAAAGAATACGGTCATTCTTTACTTTCGAATGATTGTTACTTTGTTGGTAGGTTTATATACGTCGCGCGTCCTTTTACAAGCTTTAGGAGAGGAAGATTATGGAATTTATAATGTTGTAGGCGGATTTGTCGCTATGTTCTCCTTAATATCAGGCGCGTTAACAGGTTCTATCAGCCGGTTCCTAACTTTCGAACTTGGACGGGGCGATCAAAAAGCATTAAAAACAGTATTTTCCACCTCAGTACTTGTCTTAATAATATTAGGGTTAATTGTCTTATGTTTTGGCGAAACATTTGGACTTTGGTTTCTGAAGAATAAACTAGTTATACCGGAATACCGTGAAGACGCAGCTTTTTGGGTATTTCAAATTGCATTAGTAACTTTTGTTGTACGATTAATAGTTATTCCATATAATGCCTGCATAGTTTCGCATGAACGATTAGATACTTTCGCTTATATTTCTTTATTCGAAGTATTCAGTAAGTTACTAATTTGCTATCTGATACTACGATCTCCGTTTGACAGACTTGTTTATTTTGCAATTTTGTTATTCAGTGTCAGTTTAATCGTATCGTTGGTATATGTCATTTATTGTAGAAGGAATTTCTTAGAATCAAGAGGAGTCATACGTCTTGATAAAAAATTATTGAAAGGAATGTTTGGTTTTGCCGGATGGAGCTTTATTGGCACCTCCGGTTGGATCCTTAAATCACAAGGAGGGACAGTTTTGCTAAATATTTTTGGAGGTCCGGTAGTAAACACGGCAAATGCCGTAGCAAGCGCATTGAGTTCAGCAGCAAATAACTTTGTGAACTGCTTTACTACATCGTTCAACCCTCAGATTACAAAACAATATGCGGCGAACCAATTTGTTTCTTTACACAGGCTGCTAATTTATGGAGCCAAGTTTTCTTTCTTCATGCTACTGTTGGTAGCTTTGCCTATATTATTAAATACACATTTTATATTAGAGCTTTGGCTCGGAAAAGTTCCGGAACATGCTACTACGTTTGCCCGGTTAATATTGATGGTGTCGTTGATTGATATAATTTCAGTACCTCTGATAACAGCTCAAAATGCTACGGGAAAGATACGCAACTACCAGTTGATCGTTGGCGGAATCCAACTTCTGGCTATACCCATCGCCTATTTGGGATTAAAGATGGGGGCTCCTGTTGAATGGGTTTATGTCGCTTTTATATTGGTGTCTGTAATGTGTTTCTTTGCGCGCATGCGTCTGCTTTGCAAAACGATACCCCAATGGTCCACTGCCAAATTTGTCAAATTAGTGTGTCTGAAGGTATTGTTAGTTGCTGTTGTAGCCGCTATAATACCATTGTTGATTTACAAAGCTCAACCTGAAGGTTGGATAAATCTGATCAGTACGTCCGTATGCTCTGTTAGTTCGTGTTTAGCAGCAATATACTTTATAGGCTTAAATCGGGATGAGCGAGAGTATGTACGTCTGAAGATACGACAATTATTAGTTAAACTCAAACAAAAATGGTCAAGCAAAACATCTGTCGTTTAAATCATTGTTACGGCTGCGGGGTTTGTGTTAAAGTTTGTCCTCAGAAAATTATAAGTTTGGAGGAAAATCGCGACGGCTTTTATTCTCCAATTATTAAGGATGAAAATAAATGCACAGAATGTGGTTTATGCTATAATGTTTGTTCGTTTTGTGATGAGCAACACACTTTAGGGTCCTCAAAATATCAAATTAGAGGTTTTGCCGGATGGAGTAATAATATCGCAGTTAGACAACGATGCTCTACCGGTGGTGTTCTTTTTGAAATAGCCTGTCATTTATTAAAAGAAGGGTTTGAGGCATGTGGCGTAAGATATGATGTTGCACATGTGCGCGCCGAACATTTTATTGCTAAATCACCGGAAGAGTTTGTACCAAGTATCGGGTCCAAATACTTACAAAGTTACACCACCGATGCTTTTTTGCAGTTAGCTCGAAAAAAGAAATATGTAGTTGTTGGGACTCCGTGCCAAATTGCTTCCTTACGTAAATATATCAAACTCGTTAAAATAGAAGACAATTTCATATTAATTGATTTCTTCTGTCACGGGGTGCCCTCAGCAAACATGTGGCGGAAATACCTCAAGGAGGTCTTATCGCAAACGAATACCATCCCCGAAAAAATAGACTGGCGTAATAAGGCAAATGGTTGGCATGATTCGTGGGTTATGTCTTTTAAGAATAAGCCGAACGCATCATATTATTATACTTCAAATTTGCACGACGGGGACTTATTCTATAACATGTTTCTCTGCAATCATTGTTTGAACAAATGTTGTTACGATGACTGTAAGTTTAAGAAAGAGAGTTCATCGGCAGATATAAGAGTTGGTGATCTTTGGGGAAGCCATTACGAGGATAATCAAGCAGGCGTAAACGGAATATTAGCGCTAACAGAAACCGGATTGTCTGTTTTGAAATCAGTACCGACCATTTCTTTAGTCGAACAACCTTTGGATATTGTTATGGAAGGTCAGATGGAACGAGGCCCAAAACGTGACTTTATTGCTAAATTGGATTGCTTTTTGCTTAAAACATCTCTTTCTCTTCCAACGATCGCCAAGATAAATCGATTAGTACCTCAAGTAATGCGACCTTTTGCAATGCTAAAATATAAAGCATCGCAGTATTTCAAGTTGAAAAAGTGAAACGGGTTGGTATCATAACTATGCACCGGGTACTCAATATGGGTTCCATTCTGCAGGCATACGCCTTGCAGGAGAGTGTTCGTGCTGCAGGGTTTAGTCCGGAGATTGTTGACTACGTTTATCCTAATGTCGAGCATCAGATGTATCTCCGGTTGGACTCCGCACCCCCTCCCACTCTGTCACTATCTCATCGCATTTTTAGTAAGATAAAGTCTCTAATTCTAAAGGGTAAGAATAATAATGATTCTATACGCCGACACAAATTCGAGAAATTCATGGCGGATTTTTATAACTTATCCAATATTCGATACGAAAATCGTTTCATTTTAGATAAGTTGGCTCCTCAATATGACATCTATCTCACCGGGAGTGATCAGGTTTGGAATCCGAATTATGTAGGATATGATACGAGCTTTATGCTTGGTTTTGTACGTGATAAGAAGGTAAAAAAGATTGCATACGCTCCAAGTATATCCGTAACTAAAATTCCGGATCAGTTTCGTGAATCATATTCTAATCGTCTTAAAGAATATTCATTTCTTTCAGTAAGAGAAAAGGACGCTGTTGGAATTGTGGAAAATCTTTCAGGTAAAAAGGTTGTCAAGGTTTGTGATCCGACCTTATTGCTTTCACGTGAGGAATGGATACGAAATGTTCTGAACGAAAATACGGATTTGATCAATCAAAAAAAATATTTTGTCATATTTATCCTCAATTACAAATTCAACCCTTATCCTAAGATTTTTGACATAATCGAACAAGCACATAAAATTTATGGAGGAAAGATGGTCGTTTTACATGGTGAAATGAGTGATTATATGAAATTAAATGACGCAAAGTTCATTGCAACTGCAGATCCAAAGGACTTCATTTATTATTTATCTCATGCTAGATTTATGGTAACGACCTCTTTCCATGGCTCGGTATTTGCATTAAACTTTTCTATTCCATTTCTTTGTGCATTAGATACCACAGTTACAGATACGCGTATTCCTTCATTGTTAGCCGATTACGGAGCAGAAAGATTCGGCATACCTATTGACAGCAAATGTGTTCCAACAAATTTGGAATGCGACAAAAGGATAGAGAAGAAAATTGAAGAATTACGCAAATATTCGAAGGATTATTTGATACATGCGCTCAATTGCTGATTATGTGAGTAAAGTAAAGGCGTATTGTAGTGCCTTTAGGTCTTTATTGCGTGATCGGGTTAGGATTAACGCGATTAAATCGGACCCTGGTGTATTGATCAGATCTTACCGAGAGCAGGGCGTTGACATCGCCGACGATGTGGTCATATTCAGTCCCGAAACATTGAATATCGATTTAACTCGTCCGTCTTTAATAAGTATCGGCAGTAAAACCTTCTTGCACAAAAATCTTACTATCTTGACACACGACTACGCAACTTATAATTTCTTGAATTGTTACGGTGAATTTGTCCCGTGCTCAGGCAAAGTAACAATCGGTCGCAACGTGTGGTTTGGTATGAACGTTACTTGTCTCAAAGGCACGGATATCGGGGACAATTGTATTATTGGATTTGGGAGTGTCGTCATGGGGAAGATCCCGGCTAACTCAGTTGCCGCGGGGTGTCCGGCCAAAGTTATTTGCACTTTGGAAGAATATTATGAAAAGCGGAAGAAAAAGTGCATAGAAGAAGCTTTTGTTTATGCACGTAGCATACAGGAACGATTTGGTCGACGTCCGGTACCTGCAGATTTCTGGGAGGAATTCCCGTTGTTTGTCTCGGGGAATCAAGTCGAAGAATATCCCACTATACCAATTAAACGACAAATGGGGGGGGGCTATATGAATTATGTTAAAAACTACAAAGCACCTTATAAATCATTCGATGATTTTTTAGAAGCAGCCGGCCTGTGAATTTATGAAAAAACTTGTTCTCTGTCTAATTAAATGGGCCGCTCATCGAAGTCCCAAATGGGCCTTGATCGAAGAAGATATTCAGCATTGGCAAGAAATCCTTCTCTGGCATGGATCCGTCAACGATCTCTTAAAGCGCCTGATTAAGGATAAACAGGAATTCCGTAATTTATTGTATTATCGGTTAGGTGGAATGAGGGTTCTCTCCAGCGTATTTAAGTATTATTTTCCTCCACTACCCACTCTATATATATGGACGGAGGACATAGGTGGAGGCCTATTCATCCAACACGGCTTTGCAACGGTAATTGCCGCGCGCAGATTAGGACGCCATTGTTTCGTTAACCAACAGGTCACAATCGGCTATAATGGAACGGAAGCCCCCGTGATAGGAGATAATGTAACCGTAACATGTGGCGCTAAGGTAATTGGAGGAGTTAAAGTAGGCGATAATGTTGTCGTAGGCGCGAATTCAGTGGTAGTTAAGGATGTTCCTGCCGATTCAGTAGTGGTGGGCGTACCGGCATTCATCGTAAAACGCAATGGTATCAAATGTCATGAACAACTCTGAGAATAGTCCGAAGTTGAGTATCATCGTACCGGTGTATAACGTTGCAGAATTCTTGACTGAATGCGTGGAAAGCATCTTGCGACAGACGTATAATAACTGGGAGCTTATTCTTGTAGACGACGGTAGTTCCGATGGAAGCGACAAACTATGCGACGACCTTAAGAACCGGGACGCACGAATAAAAGTAATTCATAAAGAAAATGGTGGCCTTAGTTCGGCTCGTAATGCCGGATTAGACGTCATGAGCGGAGAGTATGTAACGTTTGTTGACAGCGATGATGTTATCTTAGGCGATGACACATTTTCTCGCTTACTCGAGATTCTTGAAAACGATGTAACTTTGGATGCAGTTCAGTACGATGTGCTTTTCAAATACCTGTCGCCATACGAGCATACGAGAAGATATCCCTTTAAGGTTTACACCGGAGCCGAGGAGATTCTCAAAGGTTACCTCAACGAAAACATTCATGTAAGCTGTTGTGACAAAATATTTCGAACGAAAATATTTGAGACTGTTAGATTCCCTCTGAAAGAAATAAGTGAAGACATAGCGACCATCCCTGATATGTTGGAGCGAATGAACTCGATTCGCACCACGGAAATAGGATATTACGGTTACCGATATAGGGAAGGGTCTATTTCCTGTTCAGCATTACCGTATTGGAAGATTTGCTCGATTCTAAGAAGTTATAGCAAGTATCTGACGTACGCACAAGGATTTCCGCGGCTACGTGAACAAGCTTTGGCTATTTATACGCGAGTATTTTGGAATTACGCTTCTACCGTTAGGCTGAACTATCCCGATAAATTGAAGGATTTTATCAACCAACCTTTCTTTATCAGGGTTCCACTACGGGATTGGAGAAAAATGGACTTCAGTGCATATTCGGCAAAGACTCGATTGAGTATCTTCATATTGTGTGTGTGCGGAATTAAGTCGGCTCTCAGGTTTCAGCGCTTGTTCACCAGGAAATAGACTTTCATTATTGTGAAATTGTGAATATTCTGGTTTACTTTAGTACGCCGGTTAATCCGCAGAGCGGGGGTACGGAGCGAGTGGCCCATCTGCTGGCGACGCACTTGCGCGAACAGGGGCATAAAGTGACGCACTTAGCTTGCGAAAAGCGTGGTATCGAGTATGGAGAAGATGTTGTCTATCTGCCCGAACCGAGCGAATTGCCTACCTCGCGAAATGTAGCTTTCATCAAGCAATTCGTTGCGGACAATAAAATTGATGTCATTATAAACGAAGCCGGCAACGGCGACTCGGTATTTCTGTTGTCGCACGAGCATATACCGATGAATGTCAATATCATCACTCACATCCATTTCGACGTTCTCGGCGACTTAAACTCGTTCTACCGCTCCCTAAATCTCTCTTTGACAGGCTTAAGCGCAAGTCAGACTATTAAGAACGGGCTCAAATGGATTAAGGCTCCTTATAATAAGCGGAATGCAATCCGTTGGAAAAAGGCTCGGTTTAACTATATCGCAGACCAAACTGACAAGGTGGTACTGCTGACGCCTCAACATGTCAGGGATTTCAAAAACCTTATTGGTCGACCGGAGGCAAATAATATCGTGTACGTGACGAATCCGGTCAGTGTCGAGGCGAAAAATGCAGTAACGGAAGAAAAAGAAAACCTGATTGTTTTTGTCGGACGTCTGAGTTACAGCAAGCGTGTTGACCGTATTCTTCGCGTCTGGCAGAAAGTGTACAAACAGAATCCGGACTGGCGAATGGCCATCATCGGAAGCGGAGATGACGAGGCTCGATTAAAAGCCCTGTGCCGACGCATGCAGCTGCCGCGAGTAGAGTTTGTCGGACATGTCGAGCCGGACACATATTACGCAAAGGCAAAGATATTGCTGATGACATCCAATTACGAAGGTACCCCTATGGTAATCTACGAGGCGATGGCATACGGAGCGGTCCCTGTCGTGATGGATACGTTTTGCGCGGTTCACACCATGATTGACCACGAGCAAAACGGATATATAACTCGTCGCTTTGACATCAACGACATGAGTCAGAATGTGGACATGCTTATGCGCACCCCGGAGATGCTTCGGACGTCCGGTGACAAGGCCCGTGCCACAATCGGGAGCATGGATAACCGAGTTCTGTTATCCGCATGGGACGAACTGATCAGAACGAACTAATCGTTATTCAATGGCAAACAAAAGATACGAATCCGGCCCCGACATCATTCGCGTGACGGCAATACTGTTTGTTATCGCAGGCCATTTCCTGTTCTTGCACACCCCGTTCAGGCAGATTCCGGTGACAAACATCAATCTGCTCTTGCAGAGCGTTTGCATGTCCATCTTTTATGTCTCCGTTCCGCTATTTATAATACTCACAGGATATTTCAACAGCTACAAGAGCTATAAGGATATATCGTTCAAGACCTATAAACCTTTGGGTAAGGTGATTGGCGCATATCTTGTTTACGCAGTGATTTCGGTATTATATAAAGAACTTCATCTTGGAGAGCATCATAGTGTGCGTGAATATGTACTTATGCTGTTCAACTATACTATATCGCCTTACTGTTGGTACATCGAATTGTATATCAGCCTATTTATGTTCATGCCGTTTATAAACATCCTGATGAATAGCCTTGGCACCAAGCGAAATCATCTTATGTTTGTAGCTGCTTGTCTTTTCTGTGGATTTATGCCTATGCTCTTTAACAGAGCCGGCGTACAGGTATTCCCTCAGTTATTCTCCATCGTACCAAGCATTATCGGATATTATGCCATTGGCTTCTATATCGCCGTTCACAGGCCCCAGTTCAACAAATGGTTGCTGACCGGAGTTATCCTGGCGTTAGGCAGTTTGGATGGTATTGTCGCATACTTGACCCATGGTAAATTTGTCTTTGTCGGCGGCAATATCTATTCGCTTTATTATGCCGCTATCGCGACGGCCATTTTCCTCCTATTTTACAATATTGATGTTCATTCGAAAGCGCTGAAGAAAGCTTCATTGTATACGCTCGACGTCTACCTTTGTTGCTGGATCTTCGATTCGCTGTACTACCCTTGGTTCAAGTCGCACTTCTACCGTACACAGGAACAGTTTTTCCTCTATATCCTTATCATTGTTCCGGCCGTCTATTTGTCATCATTAATCATTGCATGGTGTAGGCATAAGGCAAAAGCTGTTTACAAATGCAAATGGGGGGGGGTAAATTGATTAATAATTCGCTATTTGAGCCAAATTTTTATATAAATAATGAAGGTTTCATTTATCATACAGGATTTATTCCAGCAAGGCGCGCAGTATGTAACGGCCTTGATGATTCGCGGCTTTATCGCCAAGGGCTATGATGTCGATCTGATAGTTTCGAAGGTGCACAGCGATCTGCTGGCCAAGGGAGACATCAAACCCTTCGAGGTGCCGGACAAAACAAATATAATTGTCCTTAAAGACAGGAAAGCAAGCAAAAATATCCGTGAAATAAGACAATACCTCAAGACAACAGATTCAGCCGCCATTATAGCAATGAGTTCTAACTATAACCAAGCACTTGCATTGGCGAGCATAGGTTTGCGTAAAAAGCCCAAGTTGGCGTACGTGGAACATTCAAGTATGCCCGGGTTAGATAAGTTACAAAGACCAAAAGTATTTTCGCAGCACTATTTGATGACACTCCTCTTTAATAAGGTTTATGATGTAATTATGGGAGTCTCTGAGGGAACAAGTCGCGCCGTAGAGTTCATATTGCGAAGAAAAAAAGATTCAGTGATTCCAGTTTATAATCCTGTGATTGATGATACTTATCTCAAAAAATTGCAGGATAAGCCAAAACATCCATGGCTTGCAGATAAAGTTATGCCAACCTTTATTGCCGCGGGAGCCCACTGTGGTTTTAAGAATCATAAGCTTCTGTTCGAAAGCTTCATGCGCGTAAATCAAGTTACACCTGCCAGACTTATTTTATTCGGAAAGGGAGAATTAACAGACGAGTACGAACAGTGGATCAAGGAAAATGGTATGGAGGAAGTAATATGCTTGGCCGGACATACAGATAATCTTCCGGCCGAACTAAAAGAAGCGGATGCGTTCCTGATTTCTTCTAACATAGAAAGTTTCTCTGTCGTGTTAGTTGAAGCATTAGTTGCCGGCGTACCGGTTATTTCTACTAATTGTCCGTACGGCCCTCCCGAGCTACTTCAAGGAGGAAAATACGGCACATTAGTGCCTGTTAACGATGCCAAGGCTATGGCCGACGCGATTTTAGCCCAGATAAGCAATCCCAAACCCGCTGCACCAAAACAGGCGTGGCAACCCTACACCCTCGAAAATGTCGTCGCAGCCTACGAAAAAGCCTTAGGACTTAACTGATTAACCCATAGAGCAATGAACACAACCAAACTATATATTTTCAACCTCTTTGTCAAGTTAGTGCCGCCATCGCGCTGCAACGGCATGAAAGTCCGCCTCCTTCGCTGGGCAGGCGCAAAAGTTGGAAAAAACGTTTCACTCTTTACCCCAAGAATTCTCGGTGAGTTTGATTTGGTAATAGGTGATAATTGTTGGATCGGCCACGAAGCAATGCTGATGGGAGCAGCTGGAAGCAAGATTGTAATGGAAGAAGGGTCCAAGTTGGGTACACGAGCGATGCTCGTCACCGGTTACCATAAAGGAACTCTAAATCCTAACGGATATATTGACAAAGAGGCTTATGGCAACATAACGCTGAAAAAATACTGCGGTGTGGATACCATGTCAATGGTATGTCCGGGAAAAACTATAGGAACAAGGGCTCATGTAACAGCTTGCTCAATAGTCCGTAACAATATACCTCCTTATGCAGTAGTTATGGGAAGTCCAGCAAAAGTTATTGGGTTCTATTTTTCTCCAGATGAAGTATTAGAATTCCAAAAATATACTGTTGCTGAAGAAGACCGTATTTCGGAGGACTCGTTGATTAAGAATTATAGAAAATTTTATATAAACAGAATAAAAGAAATAAGACAATTTATTAAACTTTAAAAATTAAGGTAATGGAACTTAAAGAATTTATCGAAAATTTCGCAAATCAGTTTGACGAAACAGATCCGTCAGAGATCACTGCAGAGACAGCTTTTCATGACCTTGAAGAATGGTCTTCTTTAACGGCCCTCTCCGTAATAGGCATGGTTGATGAAGAATATGATGTAACCCTCAAAGGTGCCGATATTTCGAATGCAATCACTGTTGGGGATCTATTCAATGCAGTCCAGTCAAAATTATAAATTTTTTTAATTTGATCAGTTCATAAAAATATAATTACAATGGAGCTTAAAGAGTTTATCGAAAATTTCGCAAATCAGTTTGACGAAACAGATCCGTCAGAGATCACTGCAGAGACAGCTTTTCATGACCTTGAAGAATGGTCTTCTTTAACGGCCCTCTCCGTAATAGGCATGGTTGATGAAGAATATGATGTAACCCTCAAAGGTGCCGATATTTCGAATGCAATCACTGTTGGGGATCTATTCAATGCAGTCCAGTCAAAATTATAAATTTTTTTAATTTGATCAGTTCATAAAAATATAATTACAATGGAGCTTAAAGAGTTTATCGAAAATTTCGCAAATCAGTTTGACGAAACAGATCCGTCAGAGATCACTGCAGAGACAGCTTTTCATGACCTTGAAGAATGGTCTTCTTTAACGGCCCTCTCCGTAATAGGCATGGTTGATGAAGAATATGATGTAACCCTCAAAGGTGCCGATATTTCGAATGCAATCACTGTTGAAGACCTATTTAACACAGTTAAAACCAAACAATAATGGCCTATTTTAGTTTCAAAAATGTTAAGATCTCTGGTTTTTCAGCCGGTGTTCCTAAACATATAATAAACAATCTTAAGTTAGAAAGACAAATTTCTGCTAACTATAATAATGAGGATTTCGTTGCAACGACAGGGGTCATTGAACGGAGGTTTGACTTGGAATTAACCACGTCTGACTTATGTTTTAAGGCCGCGAGGCAGTTGTTATCCGATTTGAAATGGGATGCTAAAGAAGTGGATGCCATTATAATGGTTTCACAAACATTAGATTTTATTTTACCGGCAACGGCTTGTATATTACAGGACAGGTTAGGATGTTCAAAGGAATGCTATGCCACGGATATTCAGCTTGGATGTTCAGGTTGGGTATATGGAATCAGTGCACTGGCAGGATTGTTACAAAATGGTGATATCAAAAAGGCTCTACTTTGTTGCGGGGACGCCCGTAGTCAACATATTACACCTGATAAAGACGATCCTCTATTCGGACATGCAGGCACAGTTACTGCACTTGAATACGATAAGGGTAATGAAGGTATAAAGTGTCACTTTGGTACTGATGGATCTGGTTACGATGCAATTATAAAACCACAAGGTGGTACACGTTATCCAATGTCGATAGATTCATTTAATGAAGTTGAAATTGACGGAAAAACTTATACAGGTTTCACTGCACGAATGAAAGGGATGGATGTCTTCTCATTTGGCATCTCAACGGCGCCCAAGTCGGTCAAACGTTTGGCCGAAAGATATGAGTTCGATTATCAGACAGCAGATTATTTCATCTTTCATCAAGCCAATATGAAGATGAACGATATGATCGTAAAGAAATTGAAACTAGACAAAGAAAAAGTCCCAATGTGTATGCCACATTTCGGTAATACTTCATCTGCGTCAATTCCTCTAACCATCGTAACAGAACTCAGAGGTAAAGCCGAACGAAAGACGACATCATTTATATGTTGCGGCTTTGGTGTTGGATTATCGTGGGGGACAGTTGCCTTCACTACTAAGGATCTTATAATCTCTAATCTTGTAGAAGTTAATAGTAATGAACACTTGTTATAATCCATTCTCTCTAAAAGAGAAAACTATCCTCGTTACCGGTGCGTCATCTGGAATAGGGCGTGCAATTGCTACTGAATGTGCTCAAATGGGTGCAAGAGTTATTTTATGCGGTCGTAACGTTGAACGTCTTCAAGAAACTAGAGATCTATTAATAGGTGAAGGACATTTAATTATAGATGGCGATCTTACTAATCAAAACACAATTGATAAAATTGTAAGTAAGACCCAAAAACTTAATGGATTAGTCCTTTGTGCAGGTATAGCTAATACAACTCTTGTTCCATTCGCTACTAAAGACAAGGTCTCAAAAGTATTTGAAATTAATTTGTTTTCACAGATTGAATTATTTCGTGTACTTCTTAAGAAAAAACTCATTAATAATGAAGCGTCTGTAGTGGCCATTTGTTCAATCGGAGGAATCAAGGGCTTCTCAATAGGCAATGGTATTTATGGTGCGTCTAAAGCTGCCTTACAATCTTGGATGAAAACATCCTCAAAAGAATTGGGCGTTAAAAGAATAAGAGTTAATTGTATATGTCCTGGTATGGTAGAAACTCCTTTGATTCACGGTGGTTCTATTACAGAAGAACAATATAATGAAGATAAAAAACACTATCCTTTAGGACGTTATGGGACTCCTAAAGATATAGCTTATGGCGCTATATATCTTTTAAGCGATGCGTCAGCTTGGGTAACAGGGACATCTCTTATTATTGACGGAGGTCTTACTAATTAGCTATTGAATATCTATCTTTTGACAAAAGATTTCGTATTAATTTAGTATAAAAAGCAATGTCTAAGAGACCTTTTAACTGTTGCTTTCAAAACCTGGTATATATCACACTTTATAAATATGGATTATGTATATAACCCCTTTTCATTAATTGGGAAAACGATATTAGTTTCAGGAGCTTCTTCCGGTATTGGCAGAGCGATTGCGATAGAATGTTCTAAAATGGGCGCAAAAGTTTTATTAACCGGAAGAAATCATGAGCGCCTACATGAGACGCTTTCTATGATGACAGCTAATGAAC
Organism: uncultured Bacteroides sp.; assembly: GCA_964572615.1. Classification (GTDB taxonomy): domain Bacteria; phylum Bacteroidota; class Bacteroidia; order Bacteroidales; family Muribaculaceae; genus CAG-873. The sequence continues at coordinate 13,046 of CAZNGJ010000017.1, read as the reverse complement.
ATATAATTGTTGCTGCCGATTTATCTGATAAAGCCCAAACATCCCACCTATTAGAATCTATAGAAAACATTGACGGGGTTGTAATTTGTGCTGGAGTAAGCGGCCTTGTATCACTACAATTTGCCACGAAGTCGAAATTTGAAAAGATGTTTGATACGAACTTCTTTTCTAATGTCGAATTTTTACGTTTGCTGTTGAAGAAAAGGAAGATTAATCGAAATGGCTCTATTTTGGCAATAGCTTCAATAGGAGGCGTAGCGGACTATACCAATGGAAAGTCAATATATGGCTCAACGAAAGCAGCGTTATCCTCATACATGAAATATGTGGCCAAAGACGTTGCTTCAAAGGGAATACGTGCTAATTGTATTTGTCCCGGACTTATAATGACGCCTCTATCAGAAGCAGTCTCGTACACCCAAGAAGATTTGGAAAAGGACCTTAAAACCTATCCGCTTGGCCGATACGGGACACCGGAAGAAATTGCATACATCGCGGTTTATTTCCTTTCCGATGCCTCTAAGTGGGTAACAGGAACAAATTTTATAATTGACGGTGGTCATACAATCTAAAATATGGCTTTTTTTAATTTTAGAAATATTACAATCTCTGCAATAGCATCTGCAGTTCCGTCGAATAAGTTAACGATTGAATCATTTGCAGAACGATTCGGTGAGGATTATATTCAACGGTTTTCATCTAGTACAGGAATAAGACAAGTTAGGCATTCCAGACAACATCAAACTGCTTCAGATCTTGCTTACGCTGCCGCATGTGAAATCCTTCACAAACGAAATATACCGAAAGAAAGTATCGGAGGCTTAATTTTTGTAGCTCATTCTACAGATTATCGAAGACCAGCAACCGCATGTGTCCTACATAAACGGCTTGAATTATCGAAAGATTGCGTCGCTTACGATATAAGTCTAGGTTGCTCTGCTTTTGTATATGGATTACAATCAGTTTGTGCACTCATGGCTAATTCGGACATAGATAGAGCTTTGTTATTAGTTGGCGAAACTATGTCCAAATTGGCAAATCCCAAGGACAAAGCTGTGGCAATGTTGTTTGGAGATGCAGGGGCTGCAATTCTTCTAGAAAAAGACAAATCTAAGTCGGAAGATTCTACCATTTTGGGATTACTCAAAACTGATGGAAATGGATATCGTGCAATAATAGCTCCCGGAGGAGGAGCAAGATGGCCCGATGCTCCCCATACTGATTTTCATTGTAAAGATGGAAATGTGCGGAACCTATATAATTCAATAATGCAGGGAGAAGATGTGTTCTCTTTTACGATTTCAGACGTGCCGAGGACCGTAAAAGAATTCCTTTCAAAATCAGGTACAAAAATTGATGATTACGATTGTCTTGCATTCCATCAAGCCAATCAATTTATACATAAAATGCTCGCAAAAAAACTGAAGTGTGATCTAACCAAGATGCCCCTATGTATAGACCGATATGGAAACACGTCAGCTGCGGCCATACCACTCCTTATGTGTGATACATTTGGAGGTTCCGAGCGTATTGATAAGATTTTTTGTCTTGCCTGCGGATTTGGCGTAGGGTTGTCGTGGGGCGTGACAAGTTTTCATATCTCTCCCAAGGTTATTTACCCCGTAATAGAGAGTGATGAAATCTTTGAAGAAGGATTAATCCGACATCCCAATGAGCTTAACTAGTAGGGATGTGTTGTAAATGACTTATAATGAGATGTTTACCCCCCCCCTCCCCATCCGCACATTGGGCTTTACTTTAAGTTCCATTGCAAAAAGTATCAAAGCGGTCATTTCAATTGGTTTTTGCAACTGTTTTCGGACAATAATCTTCAATTTTAAGTATCTCCCGTATAATCAAGCCCTGCACTTGCCTATTATAATAAGTGGGAAACTTGAAGTAAGGCATTTAAAGAAAGGACAGATTATTATTGAAGACCCTAAATTTAGAGTTCTTGAGTTTGGAAGTTCTAACTATCCATGGGCCCCAAAACAGACATCGTGTTTGAATTGCTGTGGAACCATGACCATTAAAGGAAATGGCAAACACTGGTTTCGACAAGGGGCGATTATTAATATATCACCGGGCGCAGAACTATTGATTGGTAACAATTTTACATGCGCCCCGAACTTAAGATTAACAGTTACTAACAAAGTCGTCATTGGTAATGATAATATGTGGAGCTATGATAATATTGTATTAGATAGCGATATTCATGTTATCACTGATATGAACGGAAATAAATTAAACAAAAAAGGAATTATAATTTTTGGCGATAGGGTATGGATGGGTGCCCGATGTACTGTATTGAAAAATGTATCTATAGCTGATGACATTATCATAGGTAGTACAACTGTGGTGTCTAAAAGTTTATTAGATCCCAACTCGATATATGTCGGACCGGCTGCTCGTAAAGTAAAGACAGGCATTAAATGGAAAAGAGACTGGGTTACGGAATGATCAAAAGTAAAGTTAATTCTTTATTTTGCTCTGTATCATATAAGTACGGCGATACACTAATTGACGTTGGCGATGAGTGGGAGGCTTTTTGCAATACAAAAGCCGTGCTTTTAACCCATGCACATTTCGATCATATTTATGGACTAAATAAATTATTATCCGTATCCCCCAAAGCCATTGTATATACAAATAACCCGGGAAAAGAAATGTTGCTTGATGCAAAAAGGAATATGTCACTTTACAATGAAACACCATTTATTTTTAAGTATCCTGAAAATATTCGAATTGTAATGGATCATGAAATTATAGAGCTCAATGATGATATACAAGCTAAAGCAATATTTACCCCCGGCCATAACCCAAGCTGCATCACCTGGGTCATCGACGACATGATCTTCACCGGCGACTCCCTCATCCCTGGCGTCAAAACTGTCACTAACCTCCCCGGTGGCAACCGCCAACTCGCCCTCCAATCCGAAAACCTCATTACGCACCTCTCTCAAAATCGCAAAATCTTCCCAGGGCACCACTTGGAGAGTTAGGAAATTTTTCACTTTATGAGACTTGTTTTTCTATCTGTAATTCTTAATATTCATCAGGTAGGGGTGGCTGATGAACTGTATAGGTTGTGCGGGGATGATTTCCGGTTTATCCAGACAGGGGTTGAAACCGTTGGGGACGCAAAAGGTGGTACGGATTACGGGTCTCGTCCTTATCTGTTAAAAATGTCGGAAACGGAGACAGAGGAAATTTTGCGTCTGATAAACGAAGCGGATGTCGTAGTTTTCGGAGCTGCTCCTCTCTTTTTGGTAAAAGAGCGTATCAAACAAGGCAAATTGACGTTTTGGTACGCAGAACGGTGGTTAAAAAAGGGTTGGGTTAATCTTCTCTCTCCCCAACTACTTAAACAGCAACTGTTTTATCACCGATACTGTCACGACAAACCGGTTTATGCTCTTTGTGCAAGTGCGTATGCGGCACACGATTATCGCTTGATGCACTCGTTTAAGGGCAAGTGCTTCAAATGGGGCTATTTCACGGCAATACCGGATTTTGATATCGAAAAATCACTTGCCGAAAAATCGCAGTCAGAGAAGACACGGATACTGTGGGTCGCTCGATTTATCGATTGGAAACATCCGGAGGTAATGATAGAATTAGCTAAAGATCTACACGAAGCCGGATATAACTTCGAAATTGAGATGATAGGCATCGGCCCCCTTAAGTCCGAAGTCCGGAGAAAAGTAGAATCGGCAGGTTTGCAAGCGGTGGTAATATTCCCTGAACCAATGCCAAACGAACAACTTTTGGAGCAGATGCGTAGCTATCATATATTTTGCTTTACAAGTAGCCGGAGAGAAGGTTGGGGCGCAGTGCTTGGTGAAGCTATGGCTGCCGGCGTCTGCCCGGTGGCATCCATTGAATGTGGTTCTACTCCATATTTAGTGGAAAATGAAGTAAACGGTTTGACATTCAAACGCACAAAGCAAGGGGATCTAGTAGAAAAAGTAAAATGGTTGATTGACCATCCCCAAGAAAGGAATACAATGAGCTTAAAAGCCCGAAGAACGATGGCGGAAGTCTGGAGCCCGCGCAATGCTGCTCGAAAGTTATATGAGCTGTCGAGCGCATTGCTGAATGGGAAGACTCCTGAAATTGCCGCTGGTCCATGCTCTAAAGCCTGAATTAACGAATGAAAGCTATATTATACGACATTTTTGGAGCGACCTCATTCAGTAGGTTCATCCGCAAATATGGCTATGGCCCGATTATCTTCTCGCTGATAATCGTTTGGCCTATCGTCGGATTCCTTCCAGCAATGCCTCAGCCGGTGCTATACGCCGCGTTAGGCGCAGTCTCGTTTTGGTCCCTACAAAACACCAAACATTTCTGCGTGCCAATCCTTGTCCTTATATTATATATACCACTTGAGATTATTTTGTCCAATGCACCCGCGTTTTTTAACCCGTGGATGAGATTCGTCTTGTTCGCATTCGTTTTGCTAAGCCTCTCATCTCTGTGCGAAAGCCCCAAACTTATTGCATTTAGAAAGAAGGTTTTCAGACTCCTAATAATCTGGTGTACCATCTTAAGTGTAGGTTCTTTTATAGCCCGCTTTTTAGGAATTAACTACATGGAGAATTATTGGGCGCACAGTATTGAGGCTATCGGAATCTTTGGCGGTCTTACCAATCATTCTATGATACTTGGACCTATCAGTGGTATAAGTTTTATTTATCTTGTATATCGATATTTCCTGACACGAAGATGGTTATTACTTGTTCTGGCAGGCAGTTGTGCCGCATGCGTTATGTTTTCAGCCTCGCGAGCGGCATTTTATGCAACGATCTTTGGAACACTTGTTTTGATATATATCTTTACAAGATATTCCAAGAGTTACATTAAGTACATTTTTTTATTCGTGGTTTTAGGTGTCGGGAGTTATCCTTTCTGGGGAGACACTTACAATGATACCATCGTAGCTAAAAACAAGGGCGGAATTACTGAAATATCGACACGGTCCCGCGATTATAAATGGGCTAACCGCATGAGGGAATTTGAACTGAGTCCACTCGTCGGAGTTGGCTTCTCTTGTGTTGATATGCGCAGCCGAAGTGATTATACTGATCAAGGAACTGTCGAAACAGGGTCGTCCTGGTATTCGGTTCTATCTATGACAGGTATTATTGGAGCTGCTATAATGCTTTGGATTTTAATTAAGACGGCAAAAAATATAATAAGGAAGAAGGGTGCGGAAATCGCAGTCCTGTCTGCAATATTAGTTTTCTTTATTATTAGTATGATCGCAGAAGGGTACATTTTTGCCGGCGGTAATTTCCTATGCATGCTCTTTTGGCTCACGTTGGGCCGGGCATACGACATTTAAGCAGCTAAAGTGATATGAATTCACAGCCCGAAAAGCCAATACTCATTGATGCGCTCCACATCTGTATGGGAGGTGGATTGATGATATTAAACCACTTGGTTGATAATTTGGTAAGTCAAGGTGTTAATTTTTATCTACTGAAGGACGATCGGTGCCCGGGGCTTAATTCTGAGAGTTTAGTCAGGCAAATTGAGGTATTACCCGCTTCATTTCAGGTTCGTCGATTTTTTTACAAACAGCATAAAAATGATTTCAGTGCGGTTTTATGTTTTGGTAATATCCCACCACCTGTAAAAATACCCGATCCGGTTTATACTTACGAACATAATGTAAGCTTGTTAAGCATACCGAAAGATTATTCACTTAAAGCCAAGCTCAAAACCATATTAAAAAAACATTACCTAAAATTCTTTGCCCATAATACAGACGCTTGGATAGTACAGACTTCCAATACAGCCCGGTTGGTAAAAGAAAATTTGGCGTTAAACAATCAAGAGATCCTCGAATTTCCTTTTTTTCAAATTCCGGAGGATATTAACAAAGTCCCCAAAGCCAATCGACGTGATTATTGTTTAATTGGGGACCATACAAACGCCAAAGGGCATGAATATCTTGTTGAAGCCTGGATAAAACTTGCCGACATGGGCGTAACTCCGACTCTTCATCTCACAGTTTCCGAAACCGTATTTCTTCCTGCCATCAAGAATGCCCAAGAACGAGGTGCCAAAATAGTAAATCACGGGAAAGTACCCATCACCGAAGTTGTAGAAATATACAACCAATCAAAAGCTGTAGTTTATCCTTCGCTCAATGAAAGCTTAGGATTAGGAATAGTAGAAGGGATCAAGGCCGGCTGTGATATTATTGGTGCCGACCTCCCTTACATGCATGCCGTATGCCGCCCCTCCCTGACATTTGAAGCAAGTAACGCCGACTCAATAGCACAAGCAGTGCTGGCATACGAACAATCACAACATGATCCTTCCGAGTTGCTTATAAAGGACTCCGTAAATGAATTTATTTCTTTTCTTACGAATAATTAGTAAGTTATGCCGGATATTACTGTGATAATTTTGACCAAGGATGAAGCACTTCACATCAAGAGGTGCATCGATAGTGCACGACGTATTTCTAAAAAGATTTATGTTGTCGATAGTCGTTCGACCGATGGGACGCAGGAGATTGCGCGGGAGTTGGGCGCTGTGGTGGTGGAGCACGACTATGTTAATCAGGCTCAACAGATGCAATGGGCAATCTCTAATTTAGAGATATCTACTGAATGGGTGATGCGGCTTGATGCGGACGAATACCTGTCAGAAGAATTAGTTGAAGAAATTAAGACCAAACTTCCCAATCTGCCAAAGGATATAACGGGCGTGTATCTCCCTTTAGATGTTATTTTTCAAGGTAAGAACGTAAAACATGGCAGGCTGCGCCCCCCTAAGATTCTTCGGATTTGGCGTAACGGGGCTGCCTATATGGAGCCTAGATGGATGGATGAACGGATGGTACTAACCGAAGGTAATCCGACTCAATTCAAAGGCCGTTTTATCGACCATAATTTGAACTCCATTGCTTGGTGGACTCAAAAGCATAATAACTATTCTAATCGGGAACTCGCGGTTGAGGCCATGCGGATGTACGGGATCGGCTTTGATGATGAGGCTCAAAAGAAAAGGAATCAAAAAAAAGGAATGTATTATCGTTTACCTCCATTCTTAAGAGCCGGGGCATATTTCTTTTTCAGGTATTTCATACTCGGAGGTTTCTTAGATGGTAGAGCCGGTCTTATTTGGGCTACCCTTCAAGCTTATTGGTACCGCTTTCTCGTTGATGCCAAAATCAATGAAATGAGTCGAGAATTGGGTGCTTCTCCAAGACAAGAAGAAGTTGAAGAGTTCTTTCTCAAGAAATATAGAATAAATATTTCTCATAAGTAAATATGAAAGTAACCAACGCTATTTCTTACAAAACATATTATAAATAGAATATGGGTAAAAAACGGATAACGTATTATGACGCACTAAAGACTTTTTCTATCTTTGTCGTTATAATGGCGCATATTTTTCTTTATTCCTTTCATGAAACTGATAATATGGTGTGTATTTTTACCGGCGCAGTAAATATGCCTATGTTCATGTTTGTAAGCGGTTTGCTTTCCGGTAAACCGTCTTTACAAGGATGCAAAAAGAAATTGCGTATCTTATTACTTCCTACTATTATAGTCGGGGTTATTTATACCTATATTAAGGGACTGCCTGTACCAAGCTTCTTTACCAATTCCATGCATTTTGGCTATTGGTTTTGTTTTACGTTGTGGATGTATCATGTCTTGTATTTTTTGACGTTCAAACTATCGGAGTTCCTTAAGTTAACAACTGCATTGCGTAGAAGTCTCCTATTGAGTATAGAAGTTGTGATCTTATTGCTTATCAGTCGGCTCATACCTTATGATAATATTGTAACAGATACTTTGTCTCTCCAATGTTTTTTCAAATTCTTACCTTACTTTGCTTATGGCGTAGTTTTAAGTCTTCTTCCGAATACAAGAGTCGCCCTTGAGACTAACAATCAATTATTCTCTTTTTCGTTGCTTAGTTTATTCGTCCTGACGTACATAGGGTTGGGGATTACCTTGGTTAACATTGTCATTGCCTTCGCATATATCAATGTAATGGTATACATTTTTTATCAAATCTTTAATAAGCGCAATAATCGTATCATTGAATATATTGGAAAAAGAACATTGGATATTTACCTCTTTCATTATTTCCTCCTTCCATCCTTCATTGTGGAAATACCTTCTATATTCAATCCGGACACAAATATTCTCTACACATTAATTCCGATGTTTCTTCTATCTTTCATCGTTTTATTCAGCACTTTGTTACTCACAAAGTTGATTGAATATAGTAAGATCCTCTCTTATCTCATGCTTGGTAAACAGTAATTGGAGTATTTTACGACGTAGTCAATATTAGATACATAATTTTGATCTTTATACCAATTACTAAGATGGTTTAATCCTGTAGGTAAGGGGAGATTCAGTAACAAAACTTGCTTATTTCAATTATTAATATTAGTTCCCTCATGAATACGTTGAGTGCTAAACCTGAAGTAGCGCTATTGGTAGGTACATGCGATACGTACGACGACACTTGGGCCCCATTTTTTCATCAATTAAAAAAGCATTGGAACTCTTTCGCATATCCTATCTATTTAGCGACAGAACGTACGGAATTCCATTATGATGGACTTAATATTATCAATAAGCCCAGGCCATGTAAAGAAATATGGTCAAAAAGAATATTACAAACATTAAACCAAATTGATTCGGAATTTATATTATTCATGCTCGACGATTTCTGGTTAACATCTGATGTTAATGTAGATGATTTTAATGAAATTATCAATATTATGCGGGGGGGGGTAAATATAGGTTATATTAATCTGTATGCAGATAAAACCGATAATGGCAGATGGTTAAGCTTAAATGGTACAACAAGAGGCATCAAAGAAAGTGAATACGACCTGTGTTGGGAAACTACAAGGGAGTGCCCATATCGAATTACTACATCCGCCGGATTATGGAGAAAAAGTTTCTTGTGTCAAATATTACGAAGCCATGAAAATGCATGGCAATTCGAGGGCAGGGCAAATTGGAGAGTTAATAGATATTATAAAAATATTAAAATATTAGAAACAAAAAAGAGATTATTAGAATATCCAAATGGCGGTTTCATCTGGGGTGGTAAATGCAAGGAAAAGTATGTGAACCTCTTCCCGCCAGAACTAACTGCAGACTGTATATCTAAAAGGGGATTTTATGATGAGACTGCAAAATATTCTGTACCAATAGTACATAAGAACTTAAAGACTTATTGGGGAAAAATTCTTTCCATACTCCCTTTTAAGTTGTAGAAATTCCCAGTAGGCTATTTATATAAGTCAATAATCGGAGATAATACTTATAACCCAAAAGAGCTGTCTGGGGAAGGCAATTTTGTATAATAAGACACACTGTAGCTATTTATATCCATGAAGGGTAAGGTGTTGATACACAGCATTGCGTTTAGTCCGGACGGGGTGTCGACGGGGTATCTGTACAGCGACATTGCCACGGCGCTGCGCGATGCGGGTCACGAGGTGGTGGTGCTGACGACAACGCCGCACTTCAACCGGGTCGAGGCTCAGCTCAAGGCTCAGCCTATGCGCTGGAAGCTGTGGGGACTGCTCAAGAAGAGCACTTACCGTGGCATACCCGTCTATCACGTGCCCCAGAAGAAGTTCAAGTCAACGGCCCTGCGCCTGCTCGGCTTCGTCTACTGGCACATCGTGTCGTTCTTCACGGCCCTGTCCATCCGCCACGTCGACGTCATCCTGTCGCCGTCGCCCCCGCTGACGATAGGGCTGCTCAACCTCTGGCTCGGTCGTCTTAAGGGCGCCAAGGTGATATATAATGTGCAGGAAGTCTACCCCGACATCCTTGGCAAGGACTCGGGCGCGGTCTACAACGTGCTGAACCGCATGGAGCGCCACATCTACAACCGCTCGGCCGCCATCACCACCATCGACCAAGTATTCCACGACACCATCGTCGGTCGCTTCAAGGATCCCAAGAAGCTGTACATCATCCCCAACTTTGTCGACACGGACATCTACCGCCCCGTCAGCGACACATCGGGGCTCGACAAGAGCGTCTTCGTCGACAACGACCACCTCAAGCTCCTCTACGCCGGCAATATAGGCATGGCCCAGGAGTGGGCGACCCTCATCGAGGTAGCCCGTCGTACCAAGGGCAAGCCCATCGACTACTACGTCATCGGCGAGGGTGTCATGCGCAGTTACGTGGCCGACAAAATCAAGGAGTACGACCTCGACAACGTCCGGCTGCTGCCTTATCAACCTCGCGAACTGATGCCGCAGATTATCGCCTTCTCCGACATCCAGTATATCTTCATGGAGCCCGACATCGCCGCCCAGGGCTTCCCATCGAAGGTTTACACCATCATGGCCTCGGCCAAGCCGCTGCTGGTATGCTCGCCCGACGACACCCCCATCGTCAACTTCCTTCGCGACACCGGCTGCGCCCGCATTGTCACGGCATCCGACGTCACGGCCAAAGCCGACGAGATATGCCGCTGGCTCGAGCGCGTCACCCCTGCCGAACTTACCGAGATGGGCCGCAAAGGCTACGACATCATTCAGGGCCGCTACACCAAAGACATCGTCACCCGCCAATACTGCGACCTAATCGACAACCTATGAACATCCTGATAACGGGCATCCACGGCTTCGTGGGCTCCAACCTCGTGTCGGCCCTCAAGGACGACCACACCATCTACGGCCTCGACATCGTCGCCCCCGACAAGGAAGGCGTGGTACGCACCTACAGCTGGGACGACATGGACCATGGCCGGCTACCGGCCGTCGACGCCATAATACACCTTGCCGGCAAGGCCCATGACACGAGCAACAAGGCTGCTGCCGACATATACTTCCGCGTCAACACCGACCTGACCCGCAAGTGCTACGACTACTTCCTCGACCACCCCGGCACCGGCCGGTTCATCTTCTTCAGCTCCGTCAAGGCCGCCGTCGACAAGGTCCCCGGCGACATCCTCACCGAGGACGTCACCCCGTGCCCCGTCGGCCCCTACGGCGAGAGCAAGGTGCGCGCCGAGCAATACATACAGTCCAACCTCGACCGTGCCCGAGGCCGTCAGGTCATCATCCTGCGCCCCTGCATGATACACGGCCCGGGCAACAAGGGCAACCTCAACCTGCTGTACGGATTTGTCCGCAAGGGCTTGCCGTGGCCATTGGGCGCCTACGACAACCGACGGACATTCACCTCGGTCGACAACCTCAAGACCGTCATCGCCGGGCTGCTCGACAAGGACGTCGCCAGCGGCATATACAACGTAGCCGACGACGAGGCCCTGTCGACCAACGAGCTCATCGAGGTGATGTGTCGCGCCATGGACAAGCCGGCCCGCATCAGCCGCATCAACAAAGGCCTCATCCGTTTCTGCGCCCGCATGGGCGATACCCTCCGGCTGCCACTCAACACCTTCCGCCTCAACAAACTGACCGAGAACTACGTGGTCTCCAACGCCAAGATCAAGCAGGCCCTCGGACTGAAGCGCATGCCCGTTGATGCCCGCACCGGCCTGACCCATACCATCCGCAGCTTCCAAACATCGGCTACTCAGCCTACGCCCAAACACAAGTCCAAGCCCACTCCATGATATATGCCATCATCGCGGTACTGCTCGTCGTGCTCGAGCTGGCCTACTTCCGCGTGGCCGACCGCTTCAACATCATCGACAAACCCAACCTGCGCAGCTCCCACACCACAGTGGTGCTCCGTGGCGGAGGTATCATCTTCCTGTTCGGGGCCTGGCTGTACTGGGCGCTGTTCGGCATGGAGTACACATGGTTTATCGCCGGACTTAGCCTTGTGGGCCTGGTCAGCTTCGCCGACGACATCCGGTCGCTGCCCGACAGCGTGCGCCTCGTCGTCCAGTTCACCGCCATGGGGCTGATGTTCTATCAGTTCGGCATCCTCAACCCCGCCGACTGGTGGATAGTTATAGTGGCGCTCATTGTCAGTGTTGGCATCATCAACGCCTACAACTTCATGGACGGCATCAACGGCATCACCGGCGGCTACTCGATAGCAGTGCTGCTGCCGCTGATATATCTCAACGCCCGCGACCCATTCATCGCCATGCCTTACCTCTACGTCACGGGGCTGAGCTTGGTCGTTTTCTGCCTGTTTAACTTCCGGCGCCGGGCACGCTGCTTTGCCGGCGACGTCGGCTCGATCTCCATAGCCTTCATACTTCTTTTTGCCCTCGGCCGGCTGATACTCAAGACGCAGGACTTCGCCTACATCACCTTCCTGGCCGTGTACGGCGCCGACGCCATCCTGACCATCTGCCACCGCATACAGTTGCACGAGAACCTCGGCGAGGCACACCGCAAACATGCCTACCAGCTGATGGCCAACGAGCTGCGCATGCCACACGTCGTCGTCTCGACCATCTACATGGCCCTGCAACTCCTTATCTCTGCGGGACTGATCTTCCTGCCCCTCAACCATTACGTCTACTTAGGTATCGTCATCGTCGTCCTTGCCGCTGCCTACCTGCTGTTCATGAAGCGCAACTATCATCTGCATCAAGAGTATCTTGATAGACACTGAAAATAGATTACTTAAATAGACTACTGAAATAGACTATTAATAGACGATTAATAGACGTTTAATAGACGTTTAATAGAAGGGAAAAGAAACTGAATGGAACAAGAACGCATATTGCTGTGTAAGCCCAAGATGAGCGGGCGCGAGATGGACTTTATCCGCCCGGCCCTTGCCGAGGACTGGGCCGTGCCCATGGGGCCGGACGTGACAGCCTTCGAGCGCGAACTCGGAGCCGTTGTTGGCGCTGACAACGTCGTGGCCCTCGATTCGGGTACGTCGGCCATCCACCTTGCACTGATACTGTGCGGCGTAGGCCCCGGCGACGAAGTGCTCGTACAGTCCATGACCTTCTGCGCCTCGACCAATCCCGTGGCCTATCTCGGAGCCACACCCGTATTCGTCGACTCCGAACGCTCCTCGTGGAACATCGACCCCGACCTGCTCGAACATGCCATCCGCGACCGCATCGCTAAGACAGGCCGCAAACCCAAG
>CAZNGJ010000016.1:0-27608 GCA_964572615.1 uncultured Bacteroides sp. | reverse complement strand
TATTGAACACATTGTTTATCGGTTTTTCCGGGCGTCGGCCGAGGCAAGGATGTTGCGGTTGCTCTGATAAGCCTCGGTGTAAGGCGCGTCAGGTGTAACCTCGATGCACCCCTCAAATGCGCCGACAGCCTTGTCGTCGAGCGCATATTTGAACAACTGGTCGCTCTTGCAGTGCGGAGCGCGGTGTGTCATTGATGATGCATTGTCGACATGCTGTGTGCCTGAGGCAATGGCCATGCCGGCGAGCATGTTGCGGCAGTGTTCGCCGTCGAGATTGATGTCATAGTTGTTGCGGGTCACACCGTTGAGGAGGGTCATGCCGTTGACAAGCACGTTCGAGCCTGCCTGTTGGCTGACAAAGACGTTGTTGACACGGCGTGTGCGCGGGGTTGACTCCTCGATATCATAAAGGTCGATGCGCGCGTTCTCGCCGGCACATATCTCGACAACCTGATCGCTGAGATAGTCACAGTCGTGGCGCTGGGTGTGGTCACACATGAGGATGTTGACCTCGCTGTCTGCCTCGGCCACGATGAGCACGCGTCGAAAAGCAGCGAGCGGGGCGGGGGAGTTGAAGATGTTGACAATCTGCACCGGGCGGTCGACTTTGACGCCGCGTGCGACGTGTATCAGCACGCCGTCCTGGGCGAGCATCGTGTTCATGGCCACCTCGGGACGGTTGTTGTCTGCGAGTGAGTCGTAGCGTTCGGTCAGTGCGGGCTGCTCTTTTGCGGCACGCGCCAAAGACATCACGGTGAGCCCTTGCGGTATATTTTTAAGCAGTGTCGCTGTGGGTACGAAGGTGTCGTTGACCGTGACGGCTAAAAGAGTGCTGACATTGGGGACGTCGCACTTAAAAGAGGTGGCGATGTCAACCGGGATGTTTATGCGGTTGATATTCACTCCCAGGTCAGGCGCGAACATGTCGTCGAGCGAAGTCTTTTCGTACCCCTCCTCTCCTTTGCGCGGCAGGTTCGCATCTTGAAGCGATGCCCGTGCAGCAGCTCGCCGCCCGTTCATGACCGGCGCACCGCACTGCGACGCGATGATGTCGCTGTTGGCATCATACAGGTCGATATATTGTGTCAGAGAATGGCTCATAAAAGTTAATCGATTTCATTCTTAATCCAGTCATAACCTTTTTCCTCCAGTTCAAGGGCTAACTCGGGACCGCCGGTGCGTACGATGCGACCTTTGTAGAGCACATGCACGAAGTCGGGCTTGATGTAGTCGAGCAGACGCTGATAGTGGGTGATGACGATGGTGGCGTTGCGGTCGGTCTTGAGTTTGTTGACGCCGCCGGCCACGATGCGCAAGGCGTCGATGTCGAGGCCGGAGTCGGTCTCGTCGAGGATGGACAGCTTGGGCTCGAGGACGGCCATCTGGAAGATTTCGTTGCGCTTCTTTTCGCCACCCGAGAAACCCTCGTTCACCGAGCGCGAGGCCAGTTTGTTATCCAGTTCGACGATGGCGCGCTTCTGACGCATCATCTTGAGGAACTCGGCGGCCGACAGAGGCTCTTCGTTGAGGTACTTGCGCTTGGCATTGACGGCTGCGCGCATGAAGTTGACCATCGATACGCCGGGAATCTCGACGGGATACTGGAACGACAGGAACAGGCCTTCATGGCTGCGATCCTCGGGACTGAGGTCGAGCAGGGGTTTACCGTTGAAGGTGGCCGAACCGCCGGTGACGGTGAATCGCGGGTCGCCGGCCAGCACACCCGAGAGGGTGCTCTTGCCCGAACCGTTGGGGCCCATGATGGCGTGTACCTCGCCGGGGCGGACGGTGAGGTTGATGCCCTTCAGGATTTCCTTGCCGTCGATACCGGCGCGGAGGTCGTTGACTTGGAGAAGTATATTGTTGTCTGACATTGTGTTAGGTGTTATATCGTTAGGTATGTCAGCCTATGGAGCCTTCGAGGGTTATGGAGAGCAGCTTCTGTGCCTCGACGGCAAATTCCATGGGCAGTTTGTTCATTACTTCTTTAGCGTAACCGTTGACAATCAGGCCAATGGCTTCCTCGGTGGGAATGCCGCGCTGATTGCAATAGAACAGTTGGGCTTCGCTGATCTTGGACGTGGTGGCCTCGTGTTCGACGATGGCGGTGTCGTTGCGCACGTCGATGTACGGGAAGGTGTGCGCACCGCAGTTGGAGCCGAGCAGCAGCGAGTCGCACTGGGTGTAGTTGCGTACGCCCGACGCCTTCTCGGCCACACGGACCAGACCGCGGTAGGCATTCTGCGAGCGGCCGGCGCTGATGCCCTTTGACACGATGGTCGAGCGCGAGTTGCGTCCCAAGTGTATCATCTTGGTGCCCGTGTCGGCCTGCTGATGATTGTTGGTGACGGCGACGGAATAGAACTCGCCCACAGAGCCTTCGCCGGCCAGTATGCACGACGGGTACTTCCATGTGATGGCCGAACCGGTCTCGACCTGCGTCCACGACAGCTTGGAGTAGTCGCCACGGCACAGACCACGCTTGGTGACGAAGTTATAGATGCCACCGCGACCGTCCTTATCGCCTGCATACCAGTTCTGTACGGTAGAGTACTTGACCTCGGCGCGTTCCTCGACTATGATTTCGACGATAGCGGCGTGCAGCTGATTCTCGTCGCGCATCGGTGCTGTGCAACCCTCCAGATAGCTGACGTAAGCGTCGTCGTCTGCCACGATGAGGGTGCGTTCGAACTGACCCGTGCCCGAGGCATTGATGCGGAAGTAGGTGGACAGCTCCATAGGGCAGCGCACACCTTTGGGGATGTATACGAACGAGCCGTCGCTGAACACAGCCGAGTTGAGGGCGGCGTAGAAATTGTCGGTGTAAGGCACTACCTTGCCCAGGTACTTGCGCACCAGGTCGGGATAGTCCTTGACAGCCTCGGAGAACGAGCAGAAGATGATGCCTAATTCGGCCAACTTGCCGCGGTGGGTGGTCTTGACCGACACCGAGTCCATGACGGCGTCGACAGCCATGCCCGACAGCGCTTTCTGTTCCTCAAGGGGTATGCCGAGGCGGTTGAACGTGTCAAGAAGTTGCGGGTCGACCTCGTCGAGACTTTTGGGCGAGGTCTTGCTCTTGGGCGCGGCGTAGTAGCTGAGCGCCTGAAAGTCGATTTCGGGTATGTCGAGGTGTGCCCAATGCGGCGGTGTCAGCGTTTTCCAGTAACGGAAAGCGTTGAGGCGGAACTCGAGCAGCCAGTCAGGTTCGCCCTTTTTCTCGGAGATGAGCCTGACGATGTCCTCGTCGAGACCCGTACGGAGAATATCGGTATCTATGTCGCTGACAAAGCCGTACTTATACTCGCCCGACACGCTGTCGTCGATAATGGCGCGCGAGTCGTCGGGAGACTTTTCCTTATCTTTGTCCTTATCCTTATCTTTATCGTTGGGGTTCATGCGTTGGATTGTTGTATTTCTTTACAAACGTTTAGTGGAGCGGGCGTGTTCAGTCGGTTTCGGGTGCATTGTCATCGGACGGGTCGCCCCGCAGCGAGTCAGCAGTAGACTGTACGGCATCGTGGACCGATGAATAAACATCGTTGATGGTCTCGCTGCCTAAGACCGTGGGGGCGAAGTCGAGCACGAAACGCTTGACGCCCTTATAGTCGGAGCGAAATTCCGTACCCGGGAATACGCTTATCCACGCGTTGAGTAATATGCTGAATACCAGGACGTACTCGGCCATGCGGAAGGCTGCTCCGGCCAGTCCGTCGAGTCCGCCGAGATGCAGGGCGCGAGTACCCTTGGAGAACAGAGAGCCGAGCATCCGACCGGCTATGTAGCCCAGAGCGAAGATGATGACGTAGGCCATGACGTTGTTAAGCAGCAGCGTGCCGGGGTCGTCATCCGGCTCGGAAAATTTGGCCGCCAGTTCGTCGGAGAAGACATTGCAACACACTATGCCGAGCACGACGCCAATCACGGCGCCCATCTGGTTCATGAAGCCGCGCCGATAGCCGAACACCAGGCCGGCCACCGCGATAATCAGGCATATAATGTCAAACCACATTATTTAATTAGTATTGTTGGTTCAAAAACTATGCAAAATTACGAAAAATTCCCGACACTTAATGACAGGAGTGAGTCCATGCGCTTGCGGTCGTTGGACAGACGCGGCACCTTGCGCTGACCGCCGAGTTTGCCGGTAGTGGCCAGCCAGCGGTCGAACAGACCTGCGGGTGCGGTGGTGATACTGAGACGGTCGAGGAAAATTGAGCCGGCGCGCTTGGCCTGGTAGTCGCTGTTCTCGTCCTGCAGGGCACGGTCGAGGATGTCGGCGAACGCCTCGATGTCTTTCGGCGGTACGGCCCATTCGATGAGCCACTGGTGACGTCCATGACGGCGACCCTCGGCAAAGACGGGTGCCACGGTGTAGTTCTCGACCGAGGCACCGGTGACCTGACATGCTTTGGTGAGGGCACGGTCGGTATTGTGCACCATGACCTCCTCGCCGAAAGCGTTGATGAAGCTCTTGGTACGTCCGGCGATGGTGATGCGCAGCGGGTCGGTACTTTCGACACGCACGGTGTCGCCGATGGGGTAACGCCACAGGCCGTTCATGGCCGTGATAATCAAGGCATAAGTGCGGCCGGCCTCAACTTGCCATGCCGGTACGGCCTCCGGCCACGGGTCGGTGTCGCCCTCGTCGCCGAGCGAGCCGAGGGGAATGAACTCGTAGAATACGCCTACGTCCATGAGCAGACGCATCGGTCCGGGCTCGATAGTGTCCTGGACGGCGAAGAAACCTTCGCTGGCGTTGTATGTCTCACGGTAACGCATCGGCCGCGACGGGTCGGTGAGGGCGGCGTATGCGCTGCGGTAAGGATCCATGGCGATACCGCCGTGGAAGAATACCTCGAGGTTGGGCCACACCTCGTGGATATTGGCAGCGCCCTCGGCCTCGATGACCCGCCGAATAACGGTCATGAACCACGACGGCACACCGGATATGTTGGTGACGTCGGCATGACGCGATGCCTCTACGAGGGCGGGTAATTTCTCTGACCAATCCTCCATGAGAGCAACCTTCTTCGAGGGTACGCGCACCAGGTTGACCGCCGGATTGATGGCGTCGATGAGGTTGGCCGACAGG
Source organism: uncultured Bacteroides sp. (assembly GCA_964572615.1). Lineage (GTDB taxonomy): Bacteria > Bacteroidota > Bacteroidia > Bacteroidales > Muribaculaceae > CAG-873. The sequence continues at coordinate 22,513 of CAZNGJ010000016.1, read as the reverse complement.
TCGCCTACCTTGACGCCGGCGGGTAGTGACAGTTCGTTGGCGAACGAGCCGCCGAGGATGAAACCCTTGCCGGCGAACATCCGCGAGTCGGGGTATTGCGCCAGATAGTGTGCCACGGCATCGGTAGCGCCGGGGTAGTGGTTGCGTAGCAGGCTGTCGTCGGTGACGGGTATGTACTTGCTCTTGCCGTCGCTGGTGCCGGAAGACTGTGCGAACCGCCGGCAGCGTCCGCGCCACAGTACGTCGCGCTCGCCGTCGACCATACGCATCACGGCCTCTCGTATGGCGGGGTAGGGGGCCACCGGCACCATGCTTCGGAAGGCCTCGTAATTGTCAGTCCGCTCGAGTCGGCTGCCCTGGCGGTGTATGCCGTCCATGGCGCCGTAGCGGGTGCGTTCGCCTATGCGGGTCAGTGCATCGAGTTGGGCCCGTTGAGTACGTTCCAGCCCGTCGCCGAGCCATGATTTAGCGGCTCGTACGCGTTTCATCATCAGTCGGCGTGCCAATGGCGTGAAATCTATCATCTCAGTCTGTGTTTTTAGTGGGCTTCGAGCCAGTTGTGACCTACGCCAACGCCTACACTGAGTGGGATGGTGCCTCGGTAGGCGTTCTCCATGCTCGAAGTGACGAGGGCGGTGAGGGTTTCGAGTTCGTCGGGTACGACATTGAATACCAGTTCGTCGTGTACCTGCAGAATCATGCGCGAACGCATTCCGGCGCGGGTCATGCGGTCGGTGATATCGATCATGGCTATCTTGATAATATCTGCGGCCGAACCCTGCAAGGGTGCATTGATGGCATTGCGTTCGGCGTAACCGCGCACCACGGCGTTACGCGAGTTTATCTCGGGCAGGTATCGGCGGCGCCCCTTGACGGTGCTGACGTATCCGTCGCGGCGAGCACCCTCGATGGCCTCGTTCATGTACTCCTTGACGCGGGGATAGGTCGACAGGTAGCCGTCGATGAGCGCCTTGGCTTCGGCGCGGGGTATGGCGAGGCGCTGACTCAGGCCGAAGGCCGATATGCCGTAGATGATGCCGAAGTTGGCCGTCTTGGCGTGGCGGCGCTCGTTGTCGGTGACGTCGGCGAGCGGTTTGTGGTAAATCTTGGCAGCCGTCGAGCGGTGGATGTCCTCACCGGACAGGAAGGCTTCGATCATCACCGGGTCGCCGCTTAGTTCGGCCATCAGTCGCAGCTCAATCTGGCTGTAATCGGCGCTCATCAGCAAGTCGCCCGGATCGGCCACGAATGCGCGGCGAATCTCACGACCCTCGTCGGTGCGGATGGGGATGTTCTGTAGGTTAGGGTTGGTCGACGATATGCGCCCCGTTGCGGTAACTGTCTGATTGAAAGTGGTGTGAATCTTGCCAGTGCGGGGGTTGATGAGTTTGGGCAGCGCGTCGATATATGTTGCCAGCAACTTCTTGAGGCCTCGGATTTCGAGGATTAGTCCTACCACGGGGCTGGATGCACGGTAGCCTTCGAGGATTTCTTCGGTGGTCGACCAGGCTCCGGTCTTGGTGCGTTTGGCCTTCGGGTCGATTTTGAGGCGTTCGAACAGCACCTCGCCAACCTGACTCGGTGAGCCGACGTTGAATTCTACGCCGGCCAGGTCCCAGCACTTGCGCTGCAACTCATTGAGGCGCTCGGTGAGGCGCTGCGACATGGCGTCGAGTTCGGCCGAGTCGATGCGTACGCCGGTCCACTCCATCTCGGCGAGCACGCGTACCATCGGCAACTCAATGTCGTCAAGGAGTGACTGCATACCGCCCTCCTTGATCTCGCGGTGCAAAGGCTCGACGAGGCGACGCACCGCGTCGGCACGGGTGGCAACACGTCGCGCCACCGTGGCCGCATCGCCCGCAATGGGCTTGCGTCGTTCGGTCGGTGTCATGGTCGACTCGGGCAAAGATACGTGGATGGCCTGCAGAGCCATATCCTCGAGCGCGTGCTTGCCCTCGGGCTTGAGCAGGTAGTGGGCGATGGCAATGTCGTAATATGGAGCTGTCCATTCGATGCCGTGGCGACGCAGCAGGATGATGTCGCGCTTGACGTCGTGACTCGCTACGGTTACTCCCGGAGTGTTGAACAGTGGGGTGAGTAGTTTGGCCATGGCGGTTGTAATAGGCTGTATGACAAGACACTCGCCGTCGGCGCGGCTTACGGCCACAGCGCGCAGGTCGGCTGTCATGGCTTCTTCGCCGATGGCGTATAGACTGACAGCGGGAGTGTCGGCCTGTTTGATGGTCTCGGCAAGGAAGTTGCTGACAACGGCGGGATCGTCACTGACAACAGGCTCGATGGAAGATTCGACAGTGGCAACCTCGGTTTCCCCGGCGGGTTCCTCGTCGAACAGGCTCAACTGACCTGAGGCAGCAGGTGCGGGCGCTGCCATCGATGTCGTACCTGTGCGTAATCGCGTCAGGAAACTCTTGAATTCCAGCTCGGTAAATATCTTTGTCAGACGTTCGATGTCAGGTTCCTTGCGTTCCAGGTCGCCGGGATGTACATCGAGGGGTACGTCGGTCTTGATGGTCACGAGGTGTTTGGAGAAACATATTTGCTCGGCATTGTCCTCGATTTTGGTTTTCAGTGCGCCCTTCAGCTTGTCGGTATTGGCAAGAAGGTTTTCAACGCTGCCCCATTCGCCGATAAGCTTGGCAGCGGTCTTCTCGCCGACACCGGGGCAGCCGGGAATATTGTCGCTCACGTCGCCTTCGAGTGCCAGCAGGTCGATAACCTGGCGCGGGTCGGAGATGCCGTAACGCTCACATACCTGCTTGGGTCCGCGTATCTCGAAGTCCTTGCCTTTCAGCGCCGGGCGGTACATGAGCACCTTGTCGGTGACCAGTTGGCCGTAGTCCTTGTCGGGAGTCATCATGTAGGTCATGAAGTCGCCGGCGCGGTCGGCCTCGGTGGCCAGCGTACCGATAACGTCGTCGGCCTCGTAACGCTCCACCTCGATGACGCGGATACCGTAAGCATCGATTATCTCTTTTATATAAGGTATAGCGAAGGTAATGTCCTCGGGCTGTTTGTCACGCTGAGCCTTGTACTCGGGGTACTCCTCGTGGCGGAAGGTCATGCCGTGGGGAGGGTCGAAGCACACGGCCATGTAGGGCGGATTCTCCTTCTTGAGAAGGTCGTCGAGGGTGTTGCAGAAGCCGAAAACAGCCGACGTGTTGCGACCGTCCGACGTGATGCGCGGACTGCGTACCAAGGCGTAGTAAGCACGATAAATCAATGCGTATGCATCGAGCAAAAACAGTTTCTTTTCTTCCATATCACAAAGTTAACAATTTTTTTTGTAATTTTGTGCCCAAATGAGCACGCTGCAACAAATACGCCAATCGATAGCTCCCGACCTGGACCGTCTCAACGACGTTGTCCGGCAGCAACTGTCTACGTCTAATCCGTTGATGGATACGGTAATAGACAATTATCTCAAGACAAAAGGCAAGCTGATACGACCCATTATCGTGATGCTGACGGCGCGCATGTTCGGCGACATCACCGATCGCGTCCTGGCTGCAGCCGCGTCGGTCGAACTGCTCCACAATGCCTCGCTGATCCATGACGACATCGTCGACGAGGCGACCACCCGTCGCGGTCGTGCCACCATAAACGCCGTTTGGGACAACCATATCGCCGTGCTTGTCGGTGACTTCTTCGTGTCGTCGTCGATGCAGCAGGCCATATCGACCGGCGATGTGCGCATCATCGACGCGCTGTGCCACCTGGGCAAACTCCTGTCGCTCGGCGAACTCGACCAGATATACAACGCCCGTTATCATACACTCACCGAGGAAGCGTACTACCAGATTATCAATTACAAGACAGCGTCGCTGTTCGTGGCCTGCGCCCGCATGGGCTGCTATGCTGCGGGCATAGACGACAACCGCATCGAGGCCCTGAGTCGATTTGCCGAACTGTTGGGTATGTGTTTCCAGATACGCGACGACATCTTCGATTATTTTTCGGATGCCGACACAGTAGGCAAACCCACCGGTAACGACCTGCGCGAGGGTAAGATCACGTTGCCGCTGTTGCACGTGTTGCTCACCGATGCCGATGCGACGATGGTCGAGCTCTCGCACAAGGAGCAACTGAACGACGACGACATCACCCGGTTGATTGCTTACGCCATCGACGGTGGAGGTATCGACTACGCATACGCACGCATGAACGCCATGCGAGACGAAGCTGTCGAGTTGCTCAATGCCACCTTCCCCGACACGCCAAACCGAGCCTTGCTCGTCGATCTGTTCGACTACGTCATCCGCCGACAGTTCTGACGGCGAAAAAAGTGTCGAGGCGATGCTGCTGAAAATCAGAGCATTGAAAGCCAAAAGTGAAAAAATATTTCAAAAAGTTGAAAAAACATTTGGACATTAAAAAAAAACTTCCTAACTTTGCATCGCAAATCAGAAATGACTGCCTCTCCCACCAAGGTTAGACGTTAAAAACGGTGTGGTAGTTCAGCTGGTTAGAATACCTGCCTGTCACGCAGGGGGTCGCGGGTTCGAGTCCCGTCCATACCGCCAGAGGAGAGAGGAGAATGAGTAATCGTCAAGATTTTATCTTACGTTTGCTCATTCTTTTTTTTTTGTGGGTGGGGAGGAGGGTTGCTACGGCTCCCCCGCCGCACTCCCGCTGCTCCCCCGTTGCTCCCCAACTCGAGATAAATCATGATAAATCCTGATTACTCCTGATTAATCCGGAATTATCGAGATTAATCCCGATTTAACTCGATTACTCCTGATTAAACTCGCTTAATCCTGATTAATCTTGATTAATCCCGAAATAATTCGTAAATTTGTGGTGGTCGAGATGTCGACCCCTAACCTTAACTTTACCTGAATCCGCAATGGGTGTTAATATCCAGTTCTCTCAATCATTTTGTTGGTTAAACTCTTGGATCTTAGGCAATATTATCCAGTTGGCAACTCAAGAATTCTGCGAAAAATTTGTAGATTACCGGATGGACCCCGGCCGACGACTTTACGACCAGATGGTGATGGCTGCACGATGTGGGGTTGCAAATATTGCTGAGGGATCAGCGCGCCATTCCACGTCTATCGAGACTGAGATGAGATTGTTGGATGTTGCCCGCGCAAGCTTCGATGAGCTGCAGGGCGATCTATTTAACTTTCTGTTAAGAAAGCGCGCTGAGGTTTGGCCCATTGGGAATTCATATCGTGAATCGATGTGGCAGATTCGGCTTGATGAGCCGAGCTACACCAATAGCTATCTACATGATGCCGCCAAACATATACTCCGCCAGAAGAGTAAGTTTGATCCTTGGTTGTGCCACGCAGATTCCGTTATAGCAGCCAACGCATTGCTGTTACTCTGCGTCAGGGAGAACCGTATGCTCCAATCTCAGATTAAGAGTCAGCTTGACCAATTCCGTCAACATGGCGGTTTCACGGAGAATATGACAGGAGAGAGGTTGGCTGTGCGGAGGGAGGTTGCTTCGGGTGAGGGTGCTCCGGTTTGTCCGAAGTGCGGCAAGCCAATGTTGAAGCGTATGCAGAAGAAGGGAGCCAAGCAAGGCCGCGAGTTCTGGGGATGCAGCGACTATCCCGGCTGCAACGGAGTGCGTCCTTGTTGAGCGCCGATCATTAAATACCGAGATAAATCATGATAAATCCCGATTAATCTTGATTAATCCGGAATTATCGAGATTAATCCCGATTAAACTCGATTACTCCTGATTAAACTCGCTTAATCCTGATTAATCATGATTTAACCTGATTAATCTTGATTAATCCCGAAATAATTCGTAAATTTGTGACTGCCTCCGGAAATGTCCGTCCAGTATCGGATGAGCCGGGAATTCGAATCCAATGAAAACTATCAAGAATATCATTTTACCTGTTATAGCCGTATCGGCGTTGGCTACTTTTGCTTGTGCCTGTAGCGGCTTTTCGGCTGCCGAACGTGTCGATGCCTCGTTGGGCGACGCCATCGCGGCTATGAATGCCGGCGACTACAACCTGGCCCTCGAACTGTGCAACAGTGTTACCGAGTCGGCCGATACCGTTTCTATGTCATGGTCCGACTATTGCCGTGCCGCCACGGTGTATGCAGCCGCATACGACCACGACATCGATACCGAGGCCTCGATGACATCTGCAACGCGTTGTCTGAGTCGTGCACGGGCGATGCAGCCCGATTCTGTGGAGGTATATATCGATACCCGTGCCCACGAATATTCCGGCGCTTTGCGTACCGCCATGCAGACCCTCGACGCTCTCAATGCCGACAAGACCAACATCGGTGAATATGAGGAGTATGACGACCAGGAAGACCACGTTTACCACCGCCACCTCGATTTCGAAATGCCACCAATCCCCGACCAGAGATGACTGCCGACTGGAAGGATATATTAGGTACTCTCGGCGACCTCCCCGAAGGGTCAGAACCGTCGCCTGAACAGACGAGCGCTTCGTCCAAACGCGCCGTAACACTGTTCTACGAGCGCAAAGGCCGTGCCGGCAAGCCCGCGACCATACTTGCCGACTTCGCGGGTGTGACGGACGACGAGATAGCCGACCTGGCATCTGAGCTTAAGCGGTCGCTCGGTACGGGCGGCTCGGCACGTGGTGGCGAAATCCTCATCCAGGGTGACCGTCGCGACGACCTGCGCCGTCTACTGAAGGCCCGCGGCTTTAAGGTGAAAGGCTAATCTCCATCGCCGTTATGCTTACTATCTACAAAGCTTCGGCCGGCTCGGGCAAGACATTCCAACTGGCGTTGCACTATCTGAAGATGGTGCTTGGTGTCAAGGCTCCCTCAGACAACCGCTGGCGACTCAATCCGCAGTTGCTCACCGACATGCCGTCGGTGGCGCACCGTCGCATCCTGGCCATCACGTTCACCAACAAGGCCACCGAAGAGATGAAAAGCCGAATCATAGCCAGCCTCGATGCGGTGGCGCATGCAACAACGCCGCTCGACCACGACTACATCCCGATGTTGATGGACGAATTCGGCTGCACGTTCGACGACTTGCAGGGGGCAGCCGGCCGAGCTCTTGTGTCGGTATTGCTCGATTTCAGTTTCTTCAACGTGTCGACTATCGACGCGTTCTTCCAGACCGTGCTGCGTACATTTGCGCGCGAACTCGGCATCCAAGGCGACTACAACATCCAGATCAGTGCTGCCGATGCAATCCGCGACGCCCTCAACCTGTTGCTCGACTCGCTCAACATCGCCGACAGTCGCAAATACCCTGACAAGCGCATGGCCCGTATCCGTACATGGCTCGAAGGTCGCGCCGGCAATGCCAAGGGCAAGTTCAACCCCTTCAAGCGTACTTCGTCGGACTTCACGGGTCTTGTCAGGGAGATTGAGAAGATATTTACCGAGGATTTCAAACCACTCCAGGCCGAGCTGGTGGAGTACCTCGACGACGCCCGACCACTCGCCGAGTTTCGCCGAGCCCTTGAGGGTATGCTCGAGAGTGCCGTGGCCGAGTTGCCCGCTATCGGACTCAAAGCCCGCGGGGCAATCGAAGCCTCGGGACAGACGGGCATCAAGGCCACCGTCCGCACTTATATCGACAACCTGTGCGACGGCAAGGTCGACATGGCCGCCAAACGCCTCCCGGCAGCGTTTGCGCGCCATATTCAGGGCGACATAACCGGCGAACTCAAAATGAACAAAGGTAGTGTAGCCTGTCCTGCTTACATTCAGGCACTCAGCGACTTGGCTGCCGAATGTACAGAACTGTACGGCCGTTTCCGCACCGTCTCGCTTCTGCTGTCCAAGGTGCCCCACCTGGAGTTCATAAGCCTGATGTTGCAGTATCTCGACGAGGTGCGCGACGATCAGAACATGCTTATCCTTGACGATACTACGTCCCACATATCGCGTATCATCGGAGGCAGCGAAATACCGTTTATATACGAGCATCTCGGCAACCGGCTCGACCATTTCCTTATCGACGAGTTCCAGGATACATCGCGGCTGCAGTGGAAGAACCTGTTGCCTCTGGTGAGCAACAGTCACGCCGATGGAGCCGACAGCCTTATCATCGGCGATGTCAAACAGGCTATCTACCGATTCCGCAACAGCGACGCATCCATATTAGGGCGCGACCTCGAGACAGTCGATTTCCCCGACCACGAGATGGTACTGCTGCGCGGTAACACCCGGTCGGACAACTGCAACTTCCGTACAGCCCACGGCATAGTACGTTTCAATAACACCATCCTACCCACACTGGCCGAGATTGCCTTAGGTGTGCCAAATCCTCCCGGATTCATGGGTGACGAGGTCAGGCAGATGTGCTCGGCGAATCGCGCCGACCTGTCTGCCTGCATCGAGGTGCTGCCTTTTGCCGTCGACGACGTGCAGGGGCGCGTCGACGCCATCATCGACAACATCCTGCGTCAGCACGACGAGGGAGGCTACCTGTGGCGCGACATTGCGCTGCTGTACCGTTCGGGTTCGAACATCAAGGAACTCGTCAAGGCATTGTTGGACCGCCGCATCCCCCTCCAGTCGGCCGAGAGTCTATACATCAAGAATACCCCGTCGGTGCGACTGCTTGTTGCGCTGCTCAACATGCTGGCCAAAGCCGGACTGCCTACCCCGGGCGCCGGTGACGATGAGTCGGTCAAGGCGCAGCCCGGCGAATCCACGCCCGAGGCCACGGCGGATACGCCCGAGAAAAAGGAGTACATCGACCCGGTGCTGTTCGAGGCTCGCTACAACTTCTTCACCTATCAGGCCGGTCTCGAGCCACGCGAAGCCATCGACAAGGCCCTCGAAGCCGCTACCGGTGTGCTTGAAGATGACGCGCCCGACAACGAGATGGCCCGTACTCTCGACCAAGCCATCCGTGCCATACAACGCAAGCACCCCGCGACACTCGTGGCTACCATCGAGGCAATTCTTGCCGCCGAACTCGTTCCGCCGGCCACGGTCAAGGCCGAGAAGGACTACATAGCGGCCTTCACCGACCTGGCCCTCGACTACAGCGAGCATACCGACAACGACCTCAACGGATTCCTCAGTTGGTGGGAACAGCACCAGAACAAAGCCACCATCATCCCGCCGGCCGACTGCGACGCCGTGCAACTGCTCACCATCCACCGCGCCAAGGGTCTGGAGTTCGACTGCGTGCACCTTGTGGACTTCGACTGGAAGCTCGTCGACGACCGCGAATCGGCATGGATAGACATTCGCCCGACTGACCCGGCCAAGGCCACTCCCGGCAGCTTTGGCATCGACATCGGTCTGCCCGTCGACCGCGCCATCATTCCTCCGCTGATGTGCTTCGACCTGTCGGCATCCCAGATCGGTTATCCCGGGTCGCCGTTCCGCGACTTCCTCGACGCTCAGCAGATGCTGATGCGCACCGACGCCCTCAATATCGCCTACGTCGGCCTGACGCGCGCACGCACCCGCCTGTCGGTCTACTACGACCCTGACGCACAGGATACAATAGGTTCTGCGTTGGCCGAAACACTCGACCGAGTCGTCGCCGAATCGGCTGACACTGTCGACACCATAGCCATCACCGAGGAGGTATATGATGCCGAGACACGGACTCTGTCTATGTACGTCGAACCAACCGCCCCTCTGACGCCCGAGAAATTGGCCGAGCGCGCAGCCAAGGAGGAAGCTAAGAAGGCCCGCGAGGAGGCAAATCGCGCCAAGGCCGAGTCGTACAGCACCGACTATACCTCGGTGGTACGAGCCGATATGATAGCCCTCGTAACCGTTGAGGCTCTTGACCCTCGCGACGAAGCCCGCGATACCGACGATCCGGCGGACGATGACCCCGAATCGCGCGCAGAGGCTACCACAGTCGATGCTGTCGAGGCGGCCATCCGTCGGCGCAAGCGTCAGAAACTCGAACGTACCCAGCGAGGACTCGACCTGCACGAGATCCTGTCGCATATTGAGACATTCGATGCTGCCCGTGACAATGTCGATGCCGTTTTCGATGCCGCTTTCGCCGAGGCTGCCGAATCGGAAGGGTTTGTGGCCGAGCACCGCGACGAATACCGCGATGTGATAGCCGCCATGCTTGCCAACCCCGAGGCTGCGCGGTGGTTCGATCCCGCCAACCACATCGACACCGAAATACCGTATCACGCCCCGTGGGAAGAAGGCGACAAAGGCGACCCCGAGCACCTTGGAAAGGTTCGCCGCATGGATCGCCTTGTCGAATTGTCCGACGGTTCGATAGAGGTCGTGGACTACAAGTTTACTAAAATTCAGGATATTGATAACATCAATCAGGTGCGCGGGTATATGGCCTCCATGGCCACCGTCTTCCCCGGTCGCACCATCCGGGGCTATCTGTGGTACCACGACTTAGGGCTGATTATTCCGGTCAGTGCATCGTGACGAAGGCCTCACCCCGGCCCTCCCCAAAGGGGAGGGGGCTTCATCGCATCGTGACGATGTGATAGCGGGAGTCAAGCATGTCGTTGGCCCGGAAGCCCATAATCATGCAGATTAAGACTATTACCAGAACTATCTCGATGATGGTCAGCGTGATAGCGGTGCGACGCGAAGCGCCTTTAGCCTTGAACAGCACCGTGCATGCCGCCCATACCGCCGCCCCGGAGGGAATGATCAGTGTCAGCGAGCCCACGATAATGAGCAGTAATGTCTGTATGGGGTATGCGGTTGGTGGAATGAAGTTTACGTAGCCCCAGCCGGCGTATGCGATGACGCCCGCTATGGCGCCGATAAGTGCGATAACCATCGATATTGATATTACAAGTCCGATAAAACCTAAAATGCTCATGCAGCCCACACTGATAATGCGGCCCACGGTTCCCCAGAATTGGTTGGTGCGAGGGCGCGCGTCAGGGTCGGGGGTGCCGAATATGGTGGTGCGACCAACGGCGTCGACGGTAACGGGTTGACCTGTCATCTGCAGTATCTGACGGGGAGTCTCGGCAGCGGGAATCAGCAGCCAGCCAAGCAAATAGAGCAGTACGAACGGACCTATCCATGTACAGAGACCTGCAACTACCACAGCTACGCGCAAAGCGGTGATATTGACCCCCAGGTAGTATGCCAGGCCACTCACCACGCCCGCTATCACCTTGTCGTTCATGTCGCGGTACAGGCGCTTGACGGGACGTGTCTCCATAGGGGTGTCCGCTTCCACGGTTCCGGTAAATGGGGGTGGGGTAGTTCCTTTGGGCTCGTTGGGGGTAGTTGTTTCACCCGCCAATTCCTCGGGCTGTCCCATGCGTGTGATGATATCGGTTACTTCGCTGATAGTCACCACACCGGGGCTGTCGGGGCTGTGGTGCTCGGCTATGATTTCGGCCACACGGCTTTCGATGTCTTCGACTATTTCGGCACCGTCGTCACCCGAAAATGCCTGACGCAGATTCTGATAATACGCGTTTAGACGGTCGTACGCATCCTCGTCGAAGTAGTAGATGCGGCCGGATATGTTTACGGGAAATGATTTCTTCATCGTTTATTGGGTTTGGGTGGGTTGATTGTTTTCTGCTTCACTGAGTTGGCGCACTGTGCCGGCCATTTCGTACCATGCTTCGGACAGGAGAGTCAGGGCGCGGTGGCCGTCGGGAGTCAGGCTGTAGTACTTGCGCGGAGGGCCCGATGTCGATTCTTGCCAGCTGTAGGCTAACAGTCCGTCTTTCTTGAGACGGGTCAACAGGGGGTAGAGGGTTCCCTCGACGACGATGAGTTGCGCATCCTTGAGGCAGGCTATCAGCTCCGACGAGTAGGCCGGGCCGCGGCGCAGTACCAGCAGGATGCAGAACTCGAGCATGCCCTTGCGCATCTGCGATTTGATGTTGTCTATATTCATTGGCGTGGGGTGTTGGAGAGTGGTTGATTTTGTAATTCGCTGCAAAGGTACAAAAATTATAGTACCTTGCAATGCATAGTACCTAAATTTAACAACAATTAACCGTATGAAATTATTATGCACAATGCTGTGGCAGGGTTGAAAAAAATGTTGTAAATTTGCAAAATTGCAGTTGTAACCATACATCGCTATATGAACTCAAGATTAATCACTCTGATACTCGCAGCCGGCGCCGTATGCAGTTTGGGCGCACGGGCCGCAGTGGTTGGCCCGGCAGGCAATTTTGACAAAAACGCCGTGTGGGCGCACCCCGATATGAACACCGTCGACGCCGTGGGCATGACTACCCGCGGCATCAACTACTTCGATATTACTAATGCTGTCGGCACCGTCGATCGGCTCACCGAGGCCATAGCCAAGGCCAAGGCATCCGGCGCTCTGTCCGCAGCCGAGTTAGCCGAAGTCGAAGAGGTGCTCGCCATAGCCGGTGTGCTGTCCGAGCGTCCGGACGCCGTCGATGCCGTCACCACTTGGCTCAGCGCTCACCGTTCGTCGCCCCATCGCGCCGATATGGCCTTGTTGCTCAACGATCTGCTGCTCGAACAGAGCAGCCATAACAAGGCTCTTGTGACCGCAACTGTCGAGGGCTACGAACAGATCGATGTCGACGCCCTCAGCCCTAACCTGCGCGCAGACCTGTTGTATCACCGTGCATACGCCTACCTTATGTTGGCCGAGTATGCCAAGGCTCAGGCGGCATTTGCCGTTCCCGAGCTCCTTGCTTCATCCGACTATGGCAATGCCGCCCGTTTCTATCTGGGCTACATTAAATATATGGCCGGCGACTATGCGGCCGCTCTCGAAGACTGGAACTCAGTCAATTCGGCAACCATGCCCGGCAGCATGGCCGACTACTACCGCGCTCAGATAGCATACTTGCGCGGCAATTATGCCGAGGCGCTTCGGTTGGCGCGTCCGCTGCTGGCCAACCCCACTGTCCCCGTTGTATTCACCGCCGAGGCCAACCGCGTTGTCGGAGAGTCGCTTTACCAGCAGGGGAATGCCTCGGAGTCCATCCCCTACCTCAAGAAATACATCGGCGCCGTCGAGTCTCCCGAGCGCTCGGCACTCTATATCCTTGGTCTCGCACAGTATGAGGAAGGCGACTACTCGGCAGCTGTCGAGAGTCTGACACCCGTCACCACCGACCAATCGGCCATGGGTCAGAGTGCTTACCTATATATAGGTCAGGCGTTACTCAAATTAGGCGATGACAACGGCGCCATCATGGCCTTCAACCGTGCGCTGACTATGGATTTCGATCACGCCGTCACCGAGGCCGCATACTATAACTACGCAGTGGCCAAGAGTCGTGGCGCCGGCGTGCCCTTCGCCTCGTCGGTCACTGTCTTCGAGGCATTCCTGAATCGCTTCCCCGACAGCCGCTATGCCGATAATGTCGCACAACACATCGTGTCAGGCTACCTGACCGACGGTAACTATGAAGCGGCTTTGGCTTCCATCAACAAGGTGAAGCATCCGTCGAATGCCATCCTCGGTGCAAAGCAGAAGGTGCTGTACACCTTGGGCGCCAAGCTGTTGGCTGCGGATCGTGCAGCCGAAGCAGTCGACTTGCTCAATCAGGCGAGTGCCCTGGCCCGCTTTGACGCCGAAACGGCTGCCGAGACCAACCTGGTACTCGGCGAGGCTCTTTACCGCACCGGCGACTTGCCCGCGGCAGCCTCGGCGCTGATAGCCTACCTTGACGTAGTGCCCGCGTCGACCCCCAATCGTGCGGTGGCTCTCTACGACCTTGGTTATACCCGTATGGCGCAGAAGGACTGGGCGAAAGCGCAGACCAACTTCGAGCGCGTAATCGCCAATCCCGGCAACCTGAACAAGGTGACCCTGGCTGACGCACAGAGTCGTCTCGGCGATGCCCGTTACTATCAGCGCAATTGGGCGGGGGCTGCCGAGGCGTACGACGCAGCATTTGAGCTCAACCCCTCCACCGGCGACTATCCGTTGTTCCAGAAGGCTGTCATGCAGGGCTACAGCCGCGACTACGATGGTAAGTTGGCTACCCTCGACCGACTTATCAAGACTTTCCCCTCGTCGGCCATACTGCCCGATGCACTCATGGAGCGTGCCGAGGCATATATCCAGCTTTTGCAACCCGATGCCGCCGACGATGTTTACCGCGAACTCATCGCGTCTTACCCCGGCACAACCCAGGGTCGCCGTGCCTACTTGTTCCTGGCCTCCGACCTGGCCGGCAACGGTGATATCGACGGCGCCATCGAGACTTACGAGAAACTCATTGCCACTGCCGGCACAAGCGACGAGGCTGCACTGGCCGACCAGGCCGTCAAGCGTCTCCATGCCGAGCGTGGCACTTTAGGCGAATACTCCAATTTCGTCGCAGGCATCGACGGAGCACCCGCTCTTGATGCCTCCGAGGCCGAAACCCTTGCATGGAACGCCGCGGAACACTCGTATCTGGGCGGCAAGGGCACTTCGCTGCTTGAGAAGTACGTGGCTGACTATCCCTTGGGCCGTTACGCTGCCCGTGCCATCGACATCATGCTCAACAAGAGCATCGACGAGGGTAACGACGACGAGACTTACCGCTGGGCTTCGCTCCTGGTCAAGAACTTCCCCGACAATGCTTCGGTCGAAAACGCCCTCATAGAAAAGGCCGACATCGAGTACGATCGTGGCCGTGGCCTCGATGCCCTCGCTACGTGGGAGATACTCGAGCAGAAAGCGTCGACACCCGACAACAAGAATATTGCCCGTCTCGGCATTATGCGCGTGGCCCGCGACACGGGCGACTCGAAGCGTATGCTCGACATGGCCGACGCGCTGTTAGCATCGTCCGTTCTCGGTGGCGAGGACAAGACCGAGGCTGCCTTCAGCCGCGCACTCGCCCTAAGTCTGAGCGGATCGACTGATGAGGCTGTTACCGTTTGGAGGACATTGGCTTCGAACGCCGACGACCTGTATGGCGCAAAATCGGCCGTCTATGCTGCCGAAGCGCTCAACGAGTCAGGCAAGTATGCCGACGCCGCCAAGGTGTCCGAAGCATTCGTCAACTCCGGTACGCCACATACTTACTGGCTTGCCCGTGGATTCATCACCCTCGCCGATGCCTACGCCGGCCAGGGTCGCGACTTCGAGGCCCGCGAGTATATCAAGGCTCTCAAGGAGAATTATCCAGGCAACGAACCCGACATCATGGACATGATAGAACAGCGTCTTAATAAGTAATGACTATCCAAATGAAAAAGCATATCATATACAGCGCCGTCGCGGCCACCCTGTGCACCCCCGCAGCCTTGGCGCAGACCCTCTCGCAGGAGGTTCTCATCAATCGCGAAATTACCCCGGTCGAGCGTCCCGCCGCCCGTCCCACCTGGGTCAACCCCTATATCCTCACTCCACGCGTGCAGTCCAAGCCTCTGTCGCCCGCCGAGTATGTCGAGGCATCCGAGATAACCCGCACCCTGCCGCCGCTCGAAGCCGTGGCCTGGGCTGACTCGGTGATGCGCAGCCCTTATCGCGGCTACGCCTCGTTGGGCTACTTCCCGGCCTTCAACCTCGGCATGGCCGCCGGTTATCGGCTCGTTCATAACAACAAGGTGGATGCCGGAGCGCATGTCAGCTATGACGGTAGCACCTGGACCGGCTTCAAGGACGCCGAAAACAAGTACAGCCGTCATCGCTTCGGTCTGGGAGGCGATGTAGCCGCACGCTTCGCTCCCGGCACGCTGACCGCCAACTTCGATTATGCATGGTCGTCTACAGGCGCCGCATACTATCCCGGCTACTACGACCGTGGCACTCAGGGTCTTAATGCAGTAGCATTGTCCGCTAAATGGCAACCGTCCGCCGACGTGACCCGCACCTTCGGGTGGAACCTTGCCGGTGACCTCGATTACGGTGGCTTCACCTACAATATGACCAAGGCTTTGCCGCTGTTCAACACCCATACCCCGGCGACTTTCGACTTCGTTCCCGCCAAGGACCTCACCGTCGGTCTTAGCTCGGACCTGGCCGCCAAGTTCGGTCGTCACTCCGTAGGTCTCGGCGTAGGCGCGCGCTTCCGTCGCGTCAACCGCTTCACCGACCTCGAGCCGCAGAAGTTCTACTCGACTTCCCTCGACAAGGAGTATGGCGCAACCATACCCTCCGACTGCGGCGCATCGACACTCGGCGTCTTCACCCTGCGCCCCGCTTACAACTACAAGAAGAACAATATCACCGCCCGTCTCGGTATCCGCTTCGACATCAACACCGGCGGCTTTATCCACGGCGTGCATGTTGCCCCCGACATCGACCTTCAGTGGGCACCGTCGCAGCGTTTTGCTGCCTACGTTCGTGCTGTCGGTGGCGAGGTCATGAACACCAACAGTCAGCTGTGGGATCGCGACCCGTGGATGGCCGGCGCCTTCACGATGGAGCGTAGCCATGTCAACGCCGACATCGAGGTCGGTTTCACCTTCGGCTCGTATCGCGGCTTCTGGGCTACTGTGAGCGGCGGTTGGAGCAGCGTCGGCAATTGGGTGCGCCCCGTGCTCATCGAAGGTGCTAACACATGGGCCAACATGGGTAGCTTCTCGGGTGTCAACTTCGGTGTCGAGGCCGGCTACGCCTTCCGCAACCTGTTCACCGTCACCGGCACAGCCAAAGGCGCCTCCCACGGCAAGTATTATCGTTGGGACGACAATGCGAAGTGGGTGTTCGATGTGACAGCCAAAGTACGCCCCATCAGCCACTTGCAGATAGAACTCGGTTATAGCGCACGCGTCGACCGCCGAGGCTATATCCTCGACATTGTCCTCGCCGGCCAGCCCGGTGCCACCGGCCCCGGATCGGCCTACTACCGGCCCGAGCATACCGCCCTTGGCGATGCCACCAATCTGCACCTCGGCGCCGAATACGAGATCTCCCGCGCCCTCTCCGTTTTCCTCAAAGCCGAAAACCTCCTCAACCACCACCACTACATCACCACCAACATCCGCAGCCAAGGCGTCCACGGCCTCGCCGGCCTCCAGCTCAAGTTCTAATTGGTGGCCCCACCAAACCTCCCCAAAAGGGAGGCTTACACCTCATCGGACTCCCTCCCCTTTGGGGAGGGTCGGGGTGGGGCATTCCTATCATTGTGGATTTTGATGCCGAAGATGATGACGGAGCTGACGAGGGTGATGATGTTGGTTACCCAGAGTGCCCAGACGTGGGTGAGGAAGCCGAGGACGACGAAGAAAGCGGAGCCGAGGCCCATCATGACGAAGGTGGACATGGCGATGCCGTCGGTGTCGCGTGTGCGTATGGTGGTGTATGCCTGTGGTACGTAGCCGAGGATCATGCAGATAGCCGCGCCGTATGAGAAGAAATCAATTGCTGTCATGGTACAGGTGGTTTTAGGGTCTTATTGTATAATAATAACGCCCGGGAGGGGGCAAAAAGTTCGTCTTAGGTTCGTCTTAACATATATTATGGTGCCGTTTGGCCTTAATATTTGGTAATTAGCGAAAAAACATCTAATTTTGTCTTCTATGGCGATTCGGACTGCCTGTGTGGCGGGTCGAAACGCTCTCTCCTCGAATGAATCAATCACTAAAAAGACAATAAAACGATAAACCAGTCATGAATATCTTAAAATCGGTTCTGACCTGCGTGGCTCTGTCGGCGGTGGCCTTCGGTGCCAATGCCATTATCGCCAAGCGCGGGTTGCACAACGTGACTCAGCCCGACGGCACTACGCTCCAGGTGCGCCTGGTCGGCGACGAACACATCCACTTCGTAACCACCGACGACGGTCGTCTGCTCCATCAGGACAACGACGGTCTGTACACCTTTGCCACCCTGAATGAGAATGGCGTCCTCGAATCGACGGGAGTCAGCGCCACCACTCGGGGTATCGTTGCCAAGTCGATGAATATCAAGGATGTGGACTTTGATGCCGTGCTCGAGCAGCGTGGCCGCAAGGCTCGCGTGGCTCAGACATACGTGCCCTACGGAGCAAATGGCGCCAACGACGGACGCAGCCGTGCCCCCCAGACGGGTCAGGGTCTGTGCTTCTCGACGTTCCCCTCGACGGGCAGCCCCAAGGGCCTGATAATCCTCGTTGCATACAAGAACGTGGGCTTTACGACTCCCAATCCGGCTGTGTATTTCAACAACATGATCAATCAGAAAGGTTTCAGTCAGCATGGCGGTACCGGTAGTGCACTCGACTACTTCACCGACCAGTCGAACGGCCGTTTCACCCCCGACTTTGACGTGCTCGGCCCCGTGACTCTCGACTACGACCGCGTTTACTACGGTGGCAACAGTGTGTATGGCGACGACCAGCGCCCCCATGTGATGGTGACCGAGGCGATCCGCAAACTCGACCCCACGGTGGACTTCAGCGTGTACGACACCGACAAGGACGGTCTGATTGACAATGTATTCGTTATCTACGCCGGTCAGGGTGAGGCCTCGGGTGGCCCTGCCGAGTCGGTATGGCCCCACTCGTGGGACGTTCGCTACGGTGGCGCCAACCTTAAGGTTGACGGCGTTACTGTGGCCCACTATGCATGCTCCAACGAGATAACGGGTTCGAAGCCTGATGGCATCGGAACCTTCGTACACGAGTTCTCGCACGTGATGGGTCTGCCCGACCTTTACCGCACCGACGGCTACGCGGGCGCATTTACCCCCGGTTCGTACTCGGTACTCGACTACGGCCCCTACAACAATGATGGTCGCACACCCCCCAACTACGGCGCCTACGAGCGCAATGCCATGGGCTGGGCAGAACCCATCATGCTCGACTGCCCGCTGACCGTGTCGCTCGAACCCATTTCGTCGGGTCAGTTCGGCCTTATAGCTACGGGCAAGGACAGCGAGTTCTTCCTGTTCGAAAACCGTCAGCTGACAGGTTGGGACGCGTATATCCCCAACCACGGTATGCTGATATGGCACATTGACTATAACTCGAGTGTATTCGCATCTAATGAAGTGAATAACAACAGGTCGCACCAGTATGTCGACATCGAAGAGGCTAACGGAAATGCCAACAATGAAAACTGGAGTGTCATGAAGGGTTATACCTTCCCCGGCACTACGGGCAAGACCTCGTTTACGTCGAGCACCACCCCTGCGCTCAAGACATGGGCCGGAGCTTCGATCGACCTGCCCGTGACCGACATCACCGAGGAGGACGGCCGCATTACGTTTAATGTCGCCGGTGGTGGCTCCCGTCTCGAAACACCCGCTCCCACCGTATCGACGCCTAACAGCACCGACCGCTTCTTCATGGCAAGTTGGCCCGCGGTAGAAGGTGCCACCGACTACTACCTGACCGTAGTGGCCGATGTCGAAGGCGAGTCCGGCGAAACAGCCAACGGCTTTGACGGCAACACTCTGCCCTCGGGTTGGACGGCCAGCGTCACTAATACCTACTATGCCACCGGTGGCAACTACGGTGTGTCGGCTCCGTCATACAAGTTCTCGACGAACGGCCAGACCATGACGTCGCCCGTGATGCCGAGTGCCGTAGCCAAGATCGAATTCTGGGCCAAGGGCATGACAACCGATGCCAACACAAACCTCAAATTCCAACAGCAGGTGGGTGGCACCTGGGAAACATTCTTCACCTATACGCCTCAGGTCAACAAGAGCGAGACCGTCGCCATTGAGAACGATATCCCTGTGGGTCTGACGCAGTTCCGCATTGAGTTCAGCAAGTCGAAAGGCAACATCGGTATCGACGACATCGTCATCACCTACGGCGGCAAGCCCGAGGTGCTGGCTGACTACAAGGACGTTTCGACCGGTGGTGCAACCGAGGTTAAGGTCGACAAGCTCAAGGAGGGCTGCGCCAACTACTACTTCACCGTGGCTGCCACCGACGGCAAGCAGCGCTCGAAGGCATCGGAGCCTGTGTACGTCAGCGTACATGGTATGTCGGGCGTCGAGAACATCACCGTCGGCAACCCCGACGATGCTAATGCGCCTGTCGAATACTACAACCTGCAGGGCGTACGCGTGGACCGTCCTGCTGCCGGCACGATAGTTATCGAGCGTCGCGGCACCGCTGTCCGCAAAGTGATCGTGAAATAATCGAAACAAATAGATACCCTCAAGCGGGCGCATCCGGCCGGATGTGCCCGCACTCTTTAATGACTATGACATTAAGCGAAGCTCAACAGATGGTCGACCGCTGGATAACGTCGACTGGCAAAGGATATTTCCAACCAGTGACAAACGTGGCCGTACTTGCCGAGGAAGTGGGCGAGTTGGCCCATATTATACTGCGCCGTTACGGAGAACAGCGGCCCAAAGCAGGCGATGCTGTGGACGATGCTGCCTTGGCCTCCGAACTGGCCGACGTGCTGTGGGTGACGCTCGCACTGGCCAACCAGACAGGTGTCGACCTGACCGAGGCATTGCAGTCCGCCCACGCCAAGCGCGTCAGCCGTGACGCTCATCGCTTTGACTGATTACTTTGACAAATCGCGAAAATTTTTGTAATTTTGCGGTAAAACCATATTATTATGAGCAACAAGAAGACCATAACAATAGCCGGCACCGACGACCTGGCGCGCGCTGCCGCCGAGTTTGCCGGTATGATGGGCGATGCCACCGTGTTCGCATTCCACGGCGACATGGGGGCCGGTAAAACCACATTTATCAACGCTCTGACATCGGCCCTCGGAGTGGAGGACGACGTGACCAACTCGCCCTCGTTCTCGCTGATCAACGAGTATCGCTCGGACACTACCGGCGAACTGATGTACCACTTCGACCTGTATCGGCTCGAGGACCTTGAGGAGGCATTCGACATTGGTGTCGAGGACTACTTTGACTCGGGCGCGCTTTGCTTTATCGAGTGGCCCGACCTGGTCAACGACATCCTGCCCGACGATACTGTCGATGTCTATATCACTGTCAACGAGGACGGTAGCCGAACTTTAACGCTCGAAAACGTACCCGAGTGATGGCCGAGCGTTTCAAGATCATCCGACTCGACTCGGTGGAGTCGACCAATACCTACGCGCGTAGCCTTGACCCTGACACCGCCGACACCACGCCGTTGGTGGTCATAACCGACTGTCAGACAGCCGGTCGCGGTCAGCGGGGCAACTCGTGGGAGAGCGAGTCTGGCAGCAACCTGACCTTCTCGCTCGTGCTGTATCCGCGTTGGATGGCACCCGCCCGCCAGTTCGAGCTGTCTATGCAGGTGTCGATAGGCATTGTCAATGCCCTGCGCGGCTACGTCGACACGCCCGAGTGGCTGTCGATCAAGTGGCCCAACGACATCTATTTCGGCGACCGCAAGATGGCCGGCATCCTCATCGAAAATTCGCTCGGCCAGGCATCTATCGAACGCTCGGTGGTAGGTATCGGGTTGAATGTCAACCAGAAGGTATTCCACAGCGACGCACCCAACCCCATCTCGCTGAGCCACGCCACGGGATTCGACATCGACCGCGATACGCTGCTGACCAAGGTGGTCAACGGCATCCTCGATATGGTCGATTCGTACGAGAGCGACCCCGAGCCGGACGAACTGGGGGCGCTGTACAACAACATGTTGTGGCGACATGACGGCGAATTCCATCGGTGGCAGGACACAGCCACCGGCAAGGTGTTCAGTGCCGTCCTCGAAGGCGTGGCCCTTGACGGCCGCCTCACCCTGCTCGACCACACCGGTACACTCCGCACCTACCTCTTCAAGGAAGTAAGAGCTTGTTTAACAAGAAATGTAAAAGGCGGGGCGGTCAATCGTTAAGGCGTTTTGATCGGGCGAAGAGGGCGTGTGGCGAGCCACATAACCGATGAGCACGGACAAAACGGCCAACGAGGGGCCGAGGCGATGGTAATTACCTTCAGATTGCATCTCTCGGGTGCTTTTTCCCGCTTGACTCAGTCACGTAGCTCGCTACGCTCCCTCGCCTTCACGAAAAAAATCCCTCCGCGATATGCAACACCGCCATTAACATTTCTTGTGAAACAAGCTCTTAGACCAGTGCTCTGAACCTTTGTGCACCGAGGGGTGTTATATAGTTGAATGGACGTGAAAGTGACGGCGCAGCCGACACGAATATTGAAATTCAACCTCCAGGCTGATGAAATAGCAGCCAAGACGCCGCGCGGCAATGATATCAACCGCCAGGGGACATATCCGGTCACGAAAAACACACCCATACGAACACTTAAACCTTTACAAACCTGCCCATGACCCCGCGTCATGTACTGAGGGCGACCTGCATATTGGGAGCAGGCCGCCCTCAGTCCGTCATCCCCCGACCCACTGGCCCCACCCTAACCCTCCCCAAAAGGGAGGGAGCTGCGGTAGGAGTATCCAAGACAGGGGCACAGGGGGACTTTTTTGCATGGTGGACCGTAGGGATATGCCTTTGGCATGTCTTGGATGTAATTGGTAATCATTGCGTTAGGCAGACATGCCAAAGGTATGTCCCTACTGCAAGGCGTTCGTAGGACGGCGACCTACACCACGACGCTACCATTTTCCATTCTCACTTATAAAAGTACTCCTGTTCTTCGATCTCGCATGCTCTGCTCCCTCCCTTTTGGGGAGGGATGGGGTGGGGCCATCCTCTGCGTGCTCTGCGCATCTGCGTGGAGCCTTCCCCGTTTGGCGGTTTCGCAAAAATTGATTAGCTTTGCATTATGTTACGG
>CAZNGJ010000015.1:0-31760 GCA_964572615.1 uncultured Bacteroides sp. | reverse complement strand
CTTGGGTTTGCGGCCTGTCTTAGCGATGCGGTCGCGGATGGCATGTTCGAGCAGGCCGGGGTCGATGTTCCACGAGGAGCGTTCGGAGTCGACGAATACAGGGGTGGCTCCGAGGTAGGCCACGGGATTGGTCGAGGCGCAGAAGGTCATGGACTGCACGAGCACTTCGTCGCCGGGGCCGACGCCGCACAGTATCAGTGCGAGGTGGATGGCCGATGTACCCGAATCGAGGGCAACGACGTTGTCAGCGCCGACAACGGCACCGAGTTCACGCTCGAAGGCTGTCACGTCCGGCCCCATGGGCACGGCCCAGTCTTCGGCAAGGGCCGGGCGGATAAAGTCCATCTCGCGCCCGCTCATCTTGGGCTTACACAGCAATATACGTTCCATAAATCAGTAGGATTGGATACAATCAAGACCGATTTAACGTCTTATTTAATAAGCTTAGCACTTCCTCTATAGTATTGTCTATGGTGAAGGGTAAAACGTCTTTTTGATTCCTTTCACCTATTTTTTTACATAGACCGACGTCATTAACCAATAACTTTATCTTATCAGCAAAATCTTTATAATTTTTAGATTCACACGTATAGCCATTTATTCCATTCTTGTTGACATCAACCAATCCACGTGCATTGGAAGTTATCAAAGGCAATCCGCAATACATAGCCTCTAAAGCAGCTAAGCCTAAACCTTCGCGGATAGACGGCATTACAAATATATCTGCGCTACAACATATATCCATTATATCCTGTCGATAACCAAGAAAATGAACATTTAGGTTTATTCCTTCTTCTAACGCAAGTTTTTTGAGATTTTCTTCTTCAGCTCCTTTTCCACAAATTACATAATGAATATTCTTATTATTTAAGAGGCCAAGTGCTTTTATGATTACACGGTGATTTTTATTTTGATTGAGTTCACCGATTGAAAGGAGGATAATCTCAGATTTTGAAAGGTCTAACTCTTTACGTATATAAGCACTCTTTTTTATACCGGGGAAGCGGTTGGTATTTACCCCTATTCCATGAATATAATCTACTCTCGAAGTTCGGAAATTGGACGCTCTTTTAAAATCCTCAGTATTAATAGTGCATATTACATCTGTGAATCGAGAACATATGCTTTCAGTAGGGTAATATACGAGCCAGTTTGACAGAGGGGCACCCTTATAAAAATGGAATCCATGTATCATATACATGACTTTTGTGCCGGTCTTACGTGCTTTCCGCGCAGCTAATCTGGTAACTACGCCCATTACCGGTTCATTAGTCCAGATGATATCGTAATGTTTCTTGGTGATGACATTTACCATATCTTTATAACCAAGAATATTTTTAGTAGAAAAGGGGCTGCGTTTTAGTCGTACTTCATGAATCGCATTTGTATATGGCCCTAATACATTACGAACTTCATTCAATCGGTCGCCAACATTGGAACAGGCCAATTCGATAGTATAACCATTTTGAGACAGATTAATAACATGTGGCACGAGGAATTGAATCATCATCAAATCCGTCGATGTTATAAGAATATTACTCATTTGATAAAGCCTTCATTATCGTTTCAAAGATATCCTTAGCAGAAATGCCGTACTGAGAGCGAAGGAATTTCTGACTTCCAACCTTTGTTGAATAGCAATCATTCAACCCTATCTTAATTAATTTTGCCTTGTGTGGACATTCAGCGAGTACCTCGGCTACGGCACTTCCGAATCCACCGATAACATTATGCTCTTCACATGTAACAATAATATCGTAATTATCAGTGCATTTTTTTATTACATCCCGATCGATAGGTTTAACAGTTGGAAATGTATAAATAGTTGGCGTTATTCCTCTTTGTCTAAGAAGTTCGTTTGTTTCTGTAACTTCTTCGAATATTGCTCCGGTTGAAAATATCGCGACGTCCTTGCCATCTTGAACTTTTATAGCTTTACCGATCGTGAAGTTGGAGATTGACGAGTGTATCTTTTTTTCGCCTCCACGCCCTAAACGAAGGTAGACAGTCCCCGGATAGTCGACAATTGCTTTGGTCGCAGCTTCAGCTTCAACGAGATCCGCCGGGCATATAACCGCCACCTCGGGAAGAGCTCGAAGAATTGCTATATCTTCAGTGGCATGGTGACTCATTCCTAAAGAACCATATACAAATCCTCCGCCTACGCATACTATCTTTACATTGGCATGATGATAAGCACAATCGTTTCTTATCTGTTCAAGACATCTCAGGGTTGGAAAGTTTCCAATTGAATAGGTAAATACAATTTTGCCACTCAACGCCATTCCGGCTGCAAGTGAGGTCATGTTTTGTTCTGCTATTCCCGCATTAGTAAATTGGTCAGGGCACTCTTCCCAGAAAGGTTTCAGAACACCGAATCCAAGGTCTCCTGTCACCAATTCTATATTCTTGTTTTTCTTAGCCAGTTGGATTAATGTCCTTACGAAGGTATCTCTCATTTTAGTATAATCACTTTAAATTATATGTTCGCGTTCAGATGATCCGGGTGTAGCTTCTACTCTTCTCATCTGTTCGGGATAATTCGTTTTCCAGGAGGAGGAGTATGTATGATCGTTATAAATATCATCCGTTTCGGAAGCTAACTTAGGATTAGAAATACCGTCAGGAGTATATGGATCAATGACACCATCAGGTTTATATTTGTATAACTCGGAAACGGCCATATCGTACTCCCAGCCATCATGTGGGTAACGGTAATGCCACAATATGTCATTTTGCATGAAACTCACACCTTTACCTTTAATTGTATTGGCAATTATAATAGTAGGCTTATGGTGATCATCTTCTTGCATTGCTAGGGCAAAGGCTTTTTTGAGTTGAGTATGGTCGTTGCCGTCTATTTCAATAACCTTCCAACCGAAAGCACGCCACTTATCCCCGAAATTTTCGATTTCCAATGTGTTTTCATTGAAATCGAGACTTTGCATGTGATTGTGGTCGACAATTGCTATTAAATTGTTGAGACGGAAATGATTGGCAAATAAAGCTGCCTCCCATATAGATCCTTCATTACATTCTCCATCGCCGAGAACGACAAAGACCCGATTTGCTGATTGGATATCTTTTTTTAGAGCGTAAGCCATGCCTGCGCCCACACCAAGACCATGGCCGAGGGAGCCTGTCGATAAATCCACACCCGGAAGATGATGTGATACGTGACCTGAAAGTCTACTACCATTTTGATAGTGAGTTTTCAATTCTTCGGTTGGGAAGAAACCGGATTCGGCAAGAGCGGCATAAACACTTGCTCCTGCGTGACCCTTGCTAAGTATAAATCGATCGCGTCCTTCCCAAGCGGGATTCAGGGGATCATATATTAGTATATCCGTATATAACACAGCCATAATATCGGCAACGGAAAGAATAGCCCCGAGATGTGAGCCGCCTGAGAGGTGGGTCATTTCAATTCCATGTCGCCGTATAAGCCACGCGAGTTGATCGCTTGAATATTTACTCATGTTTGTATTTACCTAATATAAATGAAATCCAATGAATAGAGTATCTTTTTTCAATCTTATCAATCAAAAGAATCATTAAGATAGGACCAACCAATCCAAATACGAATTGTATAGGCATTATGAGATAATAAGGCCAATTAAGGATTCTTTCTGTCAATATATTTGCTACTACTTGGCAAGGCCAGGACAATAAAAAGATTACAAAAGTCTGAGCATAAAGCGCATTTTTGTTGACATTAATTATCCCGGCAAGAATAATGCATAGATCTAACAGTGCAAAAATCATTAGAATAGCTATTAAACCGTTCATAATGGGAGCCATTATATAAGGAACCTTCAAGTAGAACAAAAGAAGAGCTAATATAAAGGATAAGATAACCCAAAGCAGAGAGTTGAAGTGAGTCATTTTGTCAATTAGCATAAAGCATCCTCCGAGACACCCAGCAGCAAACAGCCAGCTGAATGTAATCAGATCATTAAGTGACATCCACTGAGTTATATTCTTTTGGTAATAACAACAATATATTATGAACAAAATTATAGTGACAGTGAGCCAACCGATTTTTCTAATTCTTAATTTAGAAAACCAACTGTCTATTATGTACCCAACCCCGCCTTCGATAAATATCATAGGGAGAAACCAAAAATGTCCCCATATATTAAATCTGGGTGCGAAGAATGTTTCTAAAATAGAATAGGAGTCGAGAGTTAAGGAGTCATTCAGATATTGTTGTAAATAAAACTTTGGAATTATTGCAAGTAGAGATAGTACGAAATATGGCAAAAGAAGTTTGATAAATCGTTTTTTAACGAAGTTCTTATATCCTGATTTGTTGATCTGCTGTGTATAGACCAAGAGGTAGCCGCTGATCCAAACAAACAGAGGCATGTGAAAGGTATATAGGAATACTTGTGAGCGGGTAAGCCAATGTGGAACATTAACCGTAAAGGGAAATGAATGCCCCAGAATTACCAGATAGGTTGCAACAATCTGGACCAAAAGAATTGCTGATAGATAGCGTTTCACTAAACTATTATTTCGAAATGCAGTTCAGAATTTCAAGTTCCTCTTCCGATAAATGCCACCCTATAGATTCGACGTTGCTCAAGATCTGTGTTGGGCGCTTGGCTCCTACCAATACAACTGAGTCTTTTATAAAATCCATGATGAAACGAATAGCTACAGCAGCGACAGAAACGCCATGTTTGATTGCTATAGGACGCATAGCATCCACAATCTCAAGATTTTTCTTCAGTTTATCACCGTGAAAGTTTATGTAAATGTCACGACTGCGTCGATCCTTTGAGTTAAATGAACAATTCTTATCATACTTTCCTGTCAGAATGCCTTGTCCCAAACTACCCCATGTAAGCGGATTAACTTCAATTTCCTTTTCGACATTCAATAGTGAAGCTTCGTGTGAGCGGCAAGCCAATGAATATTCATCCTGACAACAAACAAACTTACCTTTGAATGGAATTAATTCCGCTAATCCTTCATTGTCTATATTCGATAGACCGAAAAATCTGATCTTTCCCTCTTTTTTTAGCACTTCAAGTTTGTCAACAACTTCTTCTATCGGAGTTTTACCATCACGATAATGGATGACGTAGATATCAATATAATCTGTTTTCAGCCGTCGCAGAGTTCCCTCTAACGCTTGTTGTATATAATCCGGTGAATTGTCGTAAGTCGTACCTTCTTTATCGAATCGCACACCAAATTTTGATTCAATGATAACGTCCTTGCGGTGATTTCCGAGGCCTTTGGATAAAGTTATTTCCGATTGTCCCAATCCGTATGTGTCGGCAGTGTCAAAAAAATTGATTCCATTATCCAATGCTATATGTATCGCTTCTATTAAATCTCTTTCCTGAACGTCTCCCCATCCATATCCACCCATAGGGCATCCTCCCATGCAAAGACGGGAAACGTTTAAGTCTGAATTTTTGAGAGTGATATATTCCATTATCTTATTTGTGTTTATTGAGAATGATAAATTCTGTAGCCTTTTTTAAGACACTCCCGATGGTATTGAAAAACAATTTACAATCAGTACTGAAGGACACCTCCTTAGCATATTTGATACGGAGTTGATTCTTTTTCTTCAATACATGTTTTTCATACATTTCATCAGCATTTTCCGCTCCACCGACTATTTCATCAAGATTGATAAACTCCACAGAACTGAAATCAGTAATGCCCGGTCGTACTTCGAGGATGAGTTTCTCATCTCCAATGTATTTATCGACATACTTTAATAATTCCGGGCGTGGTCCAATGAAGCTCATTGATCCGCCAATGATATTAAATAGCTGAGGTATCTCATCCATTTTCGTCTTTCTAAGAAAATTGCCAACTCGCGTAATACGAGGATCATTAAAGGCGGTAGTTCCGCCTCCTATTTTGTCAGCATTCTTTACCATGGTCCGAAATTTGAAAATCCGGAACGGTCTATTTCTGTAACCTCCTCGCAGTGGACGATAGAAAACTGGAAATCCATCGTCAATGGCGACGGCTGCCGCGGCAATAAGATAAATTGGCCATAGTACAGCAAATAATCCGACGGCCATACAGCATCCAATCCATCGTTTACCGTGACGATTATAAAATGATTTATTATTCATTTTATAAGTTATACTAAAGAAAAATGGGGATTGCCTAAGATGTTTGACTATGAAAACAGACAAAATTATCGATAATCTATATTTCCGCTCTTATTGATAAAACTGACGTAGTCAAAGCCATTACATTCATAAGCTCTTTTGCCGGCAATATTTACCATATCGCTTATATATCCTTTTAATTCTTTGCCGTTATCAAGTCGAGCAAATTTGCAATGAGCTAATTCAGGATATGGTTTGAGTGTGTAGCAAACTTTATTTTCATAGGGTAATAATTCAAAATTCTTGAGTACTGAATATTCACATCCATCTCGAGCAGTCATCATAATCAAGAGATTGTCCCAATTGATTCGTCGAGCTCGGGCTACCCATTTTTCTACAGCTTCGTCAAAAGTCTTGTAGTGGACAAAGTGAATATAAATAAACCCATCTTCGTCGAATTTTCTTATCTTTCCAACCGGATAATTGCATTTTTCATCATAGGCCGGTATTATTTTTTGGGAGGTGTAATATTTCAAATGCTTGAGAAATTCAACAAAATCTGAAGGCGATATTTTCAGATTTATTGTTGGTGAGAGGAATTGCATTCCAAGATCGTGGTATATGAACCCACCCATGCAATGATTGGTAACTATAGTAAAATTACTGTTTTTTAATTTAGCCCTATCATTTCGGTTTTTAATATGCTTAAAAACCGATTGGAGGCGGGTATATATGCCATTTAGTTTCATTATGCAGTTATATGTTATCTTTGTTCGAAAGAGTTTTCTTGTTTAGAAGTGCTTCGCTTGACGCTGTTATAGATTTGCGATGAAGTCGTTCATAAAGGCTCTTGGGTAAAAGCCCAACAATAACGGTTCTAAACGCAAAAGGGTAGTTCCAGATCGGCAACTTAAGATTTTTCATCATTTCAAGATGCACTTTTGCTCCATAGAGTCGATCTTTGAATCGACGACGCTGTGTAGCCGCCCGGTCATCACGCATCTTGTAATATGGCTCCTGAATATTATATCCATAATATCCAGCAACATAAAATTTATGCCATAAATAGAAATCCTGGCCACGTCTAAGATATTTGCTTACCGTATAGTTCCCCACTGATACTAATGCTTTGCGCCGCATCATTATTGGAGCATGACAAAAAGGCGAAGAATGAGCAAAGTCTTTAATTTGAGGACGTTCAGGCTTAAGCATTAGACCCCAGTCACCCGATTCGTCAAAGCAGGTCATACCTGTTGATACCATTGCATATTCAGGATGGGTATCAAGAAATTCAACCTGAACTTCAAAACGTTTAGGCTCTGAAAGATCATCACCGTCTTGTCTTGCTATAAATTCAGCCTCCTTACAGGCATTCTCAATGCATTTGTTAAGTGTGGCCGCCAATCCGATGTTCTTTTCGTTTTTTAGAACTCTGATATTACTGAATCTACGTTCATAGTCAAGAGCGATACTAAGAGTTTCATCCGTAGATGCGTCATCACACATTACTAATTCCCAATTGCTGTAGGTCTGAGACAGTAGTGAGTCAATACTTTCGGCCAAAGTCAAGCCGCAATTATATATACCCATTGCAACAGATATACGATACGGACGTTTGATATACGACATTTTAAATTGTGGGATTTAAAGTATAAGGTACCAGATTAGCGAATCTAACCAAGTAAATATAATAGTAAATAAGACAACTTATTACAATAGGCACGAGCAGTTGCCGACTGGCCATTCCATTTCTTTTGTTGAATAATAACGCAACAAGAAAAATTGAAGATATTTGAAAGTATGCAGCGCAACGACACAACTCTATATACCTGCCTGTCAATATCACAATTAGATAGATAATTGATCCACAAATTAACATCTGCAGATATATATCATATTTACGCTTGTCCACCTTTGGTATGTTTTTCCTCATATAAATAAAGAAAATTGAAAGCAGGACATAAAATAACGTTAGCAAATATCCACCGGTAGCCGTGGTCTTTTTATAAAGATTATATTTAACATTAATTTCAGATGCTACATCAATTAGATATGGTAGAATCAGGGCAACTATAATGGAGATTATGGATAAGAGTAAGAGAGATTTCCCGGAATACTTCTGTCTAAATATAAAATAAAGTGGAATTGCTATCAACACTGATCGATGAAATAATGCGGCAATTAAAACAATAAGGCTATATTTCCAAAATTCCTTTTTCAAAATATATGGAATTGCTAATAAATAAATTGAGATTGCAACAGCCTGACGAGCAGCATTAAAACAGAATGTATAATATCCTAATGTTATAAAAAAGAATAAGGATAATACTCGATTTTTCGATTGTTTAATTATTGAATATAGGATCAAAGAGTAGCATATCACCGCGACCATAACAAGCAGTGCCCAATAATTTGGCGAAATGGAGAGAGCTGTCTTTTGAATCAAAGTGAATCCGGGCTCTTTGGTTAACGAATCCTGGTTGAAAATATCTATGGCGCCAATGTTTTTATATTTATATATGAGGACATAGGACCACGTATCAGTTCCGACATCAGCACTTCTTAAACCGGCAAATAATACCATAGTCAAAAATGTGAGTATTAAGGCGGGATTAAAAATACTTACATTTTCGCCTTTTCGAATGCTTGATGATATCGAAAAGAAGATGATTGTTAATGCAAGAAAATAAAAATATGGCAGTACCTGCGACATAAATTGTACTAACTGTCTAAAAATCCGATTTGGAGAGTATAGTGCGGATGACCTCGTAATGAGACTCACACCTTATCAGATTATGAGAAATATTACGTTTTCTTTTACCGTATAATATCCGAAGAGGCCAGCCGGAAAGCAACCTGTTAAGATATATAAAGTATCTATTCCAGCCTAATAACAGAGGAATGTGATTCATTTCTGCTTTGTCGCAAAATCGATTCCATTCATTGGATACAAATTCATTTGAGGCTATATTTTTAGACCTATTTATTAAATCCTCCATGAGACTTTTCTTGCGGGAGCCATGGATCAATTCAAGTCTGCCATTGGCACCGGTAATGCAAGGGATGAAGTCAATTTTATGAGAGTTGGAGGAGATGATAACTTGTACTAACAGACCTTCATTCCATCCGGAATTATTCTTCCTGTAGCCGAAGAGATTATTTCCTTGACCATAAAGAATAGTGGAAGACCCTACTTTCTCATAGCATCCTATACAGTGACTATGCTGGCATAGAATGAGATTGGCACCAGCCTCAGCCATTAAGCGACACTTTTTTTGTAATAAGGGAGAGGGATAAGGATGATACTCTATGCCTCCGTGATATAAGATTACTAAAAAATCAACTTCTGATTTAATATCTTTAATGCGTCTAAAGTCATCATATATATCAAATATAGCGGCCCCAATGCGATTCGGACTTACCGCATTAAACTCATGTTCGGCAAATGATAAAAAAGCAACCCTTAGGCCATTTTTTTCGACTATAAACGGTTTTTTCGCTTCGTTCTCGTTTTCCCCTGCTCCAAATACGCTTATACCATTGTCGGTGCATGACGCTATAGTTGCTTCAACTCCTGAATTTCCACAGTCACGAATATGATTGTTGGCTAAACTAAGGGCGTCAAATCCGGCTCTTGATAAAGTTTGAGCAGAGGCAGTTGGCGCGTGCAACACGGGCCCGGTCTTTTGTATAGGGGAGGGGTTGTCAGTAAGGGAACATTCAAGGTTCCCTACTGTAATATCCGATTCGGAAATTAGTTTCAGAATCTCTGCTGACATTATATTCGTAGGAACACCGGAGATAAAATCTTGGAGGGTATCCTCTACTGGACAAATATCACCAAATATTGTAATTATAGTTTCGTAATTACTCATTTCTCAAGCTTCCACATTTTGCCTACTATTTCGTCATATTCTGCAGGAACGAAGTCAGGTGCACCTCCGGCCGGGAAGAATGTCAATTCTCCAAAATAAACCTTGTTACCGGCTTGATAGAGATCAACCCGGACGTATTGAAAGGGCTTACATAAATCGGCCGCTATTTCCTTCATCTCATCAAACAGTGCCGGTTTAGGAACATTAAGTTCGGGATTATGGGGTAGTTCTTTTCCAAACGGCATTAGCTCCCAATTCATATCGTAGAAATTACGTGTATTGTGGTCTGTACCACGCCCTACTTCGAGTTGCATAAAAGCCGGCTTGCCGTTGAAACAATAAAACTTATAATCGCGCAGTTCACCGGTTTCGTCCTCCAGATATTTCTCCGCGATGATATGACGTGGCATGTCCTTATATACCCACTCACGACCAGACCAGGCAATGTGTTGTTTTAACCATGTTCGCATCATCATCTTAGCCTGACGGAGATTAATTTGGCTTTTATCCTTGACAATAATATTAAAGCCGCTTCCGTGAGTGCCCTTCAATACAAATTGATTGGGAAGAGCACTAAAATCGATCTCATCAACATTAGAATAGACTCCAAGAAGGTCATTCAAAAGATGCTTGTAGCCTATCTCACTTAGATATCCCCTTACGGTATATTTATTAGCCACTCGTTGCATCAATGGATCCTTATGGTTTAATTTATACCATTGAAGTTTCTCACTGAAGAGGAGGGGATTTTCGAGGTTGACAATACGGCCTCCTGATTTCTTGCGGTAATAATTAACAACTGCTTTACGATCTCTCACTAATTTGGGCATGAGCCAACTCATCATGCAATGATAGATCGATATACTATATGAGAGCCAAAACGGACGATGTTTCATAGAGTTAAATATTTATCTTCAATTTCTTCGACCCCCGATACAGAATCAAATTTGTATTTACGAAACTGTTGCAGAATTATGTCTTTAGAAATAATTACTGATTCGACAAAATGATGGAGTGCGTTTTGCCATGAATCCGGTTTGGTGGGATCTAATAAAGAAACCAGTCCCAGACCGGTATCAACTTCCGAGGGAATACCATTTGACAGGAGGCACGTTAAGCTGGCGGCTTGAGCCTCAAGAGCGGCTATTCCAAACCCTTCGGTAAAAGACGGCATTACAAAAATATCGATAGCATGGATATCGTCGGATATGTTATTACTATTACCCATCCAGTGGACGCGATTTGACACTCCGAGATTATCGGTTAGTCGGATAAGACTTCTACAGTATGGATTGGTCTCGTCAAATCTGCCGAAACATACGAAATGAAAATTATTACCAACCAGAGCGCGTATTATTGTCTCATAATTCTTTATAGGAGCCACTCGGCCGACTGAACCTATAATCGTTTCATTTTCTATTCCGAAACGTCTTTTTGCCTCTAAACGTCTTTCTGCTGTAGCAATATATTTAGTGACGTCTATCATGTTGTCTATAACAACCCGTTTGCGCCATGGCATAAATAATCTCTTCCACGCGGGAGTAGAACAAGCCCATCGTTGAGTAGCGAATAATTCAATCATTCCTTTCATCACGAAGAGCGATAATTCTTGCTTGAATCGATTTAGTTTGCTACCGGTAAAGCGAATATCAGCGTGACAGTGGCAAATACGCTTCTTTACTCCTGCACTCTTTGCTGCCATTGCGACAATTCCTCCTATTCCGTTGAGGTGGCTATGAACTATATCAGCACCTCCAATTTCTACAATAAAAGATCTGAATCGCGAAACGTATTCTTTGATACCCACATACCCCGGAGACGGTATATAATGGATTGGAACTCCTAACTCTCTTATTTCATTGTCAAATACTCCTTCTGGTATTTGGCCAGCATAATGGATCAGCATTATGTAATTCACTCTCCCGGTAGAGTGACGCAGCATCTCCATTAGTAGAGTTTCGGTGCCTCCGGCATTCATTGTGCCTGTTACTATTACCACCGTTGGCTTATCCTTAGTCAAACCATTTCTCATAATGATATCTTATCATTATTTCTGTGTATATATCCAATAGATAACCCGGTGGAGACCAAGAGATTCTAAAGTATAATAGACCTTTTGTTTTAAGCTGTAATAATCTGATCTTAAAAACAGAAGTATATGTCGTTTTAGAATTTTTCGAGCAGATGCAACAAATTCCTGATTATTATTGATGTTTTGGGCTGCGAGATCTGTTCGTGAACAAAGCTCCATCAATAATCCGGAACAAATATTTGAAAGTGCTTTTGGATCGTTAATCGCGCCCTTAAAACAATCTATCAGAGTTCGGGTAACATAACATAAATCTAATGAGACCTTTTGCTCACTTTGCCTCATTATACTTCCGGGCCTCTGGAAGTAATAGTAAATCGCAGTGCTGAGCGAAGTAACTTTATCTGCAGATAATATTACGTATGGGATGGTTGCTAAATCTTCGTATAATTTTCCCTGTGGGAATCTGATTATACTCCATAAAGAAGACTTAAATAAATGTCCCCATGCCTCCCAACGGGTGCTTTTACACAAAACCTCTTGTAATGCTTGTATGTTATCCTGATTCTTTTCTTCTTTAATCAAAAAGGTTTTAGGGGCTGAGTCCTTATCTGAGAAAGAAAAATAGCTATCTGTAAGAACAATATCGGAATCACTTGTTAAAGCCCTTTGAATTAGTACTTCTAAGGCGTTGGGAGCTATCATATCGTCACTATCGACAAATGTGATATACTCGCCCTTACTAATGTCAAGGGCTGCATTACGCGCAGAACTGAGCCCACCGTTTTCTTTATGGATGCATATTATTCGGGAATCCCTTGTCGCTAAAACATCGCATAAATCCTCGCTTCCGTCTGTCGATCCGTCGTCTACAATAATTAACTCAAATTGAGTATATGTTTGCGCCAGGATACTGTTGACACATCTTTCCAAATAGTCAACTACATTGTATACCGGAACAATCACAGAAATCAAAGGCATCATATCACTCTTCTTGTTTTGAGTAGTTTATATAATAGAAAATATGATTTTGACAGATAAGTATAATAGATTATCTTATGCCATGTTGCTTTTTGTGGCCAGTTGCGGTTTAGGAAAAGTTCGCGTACTTCAGGCTGATTTAATATAAGTTTCAGCTCTTTTTTGAAATGGCGGTAGTTTCTAATTCTTCCAATATTATAGATACTGCGAGTGACAACAGCAACCAAATTTCCTGCAAGACGCAAATTTAATTGCAACTTGTCAATAGCCATTCCTGCGGTTATCTCCTTGCAGAAATTGAAGCGAGCCATTAGCATTGAAAAGACCCCATCTCTATATTTTAATGTCAATGACCCCGGATTGACACAGTAGAAATATAAGGATTCGTTTATCACCGCCATATTTCCTGTCATCCTTTTGGCATATAGAATATTCATCAGTATATCCTCTGTGTAATATTCGCGTTCCGAGACAAAGTGGTAAGGTTCAAGCAGTTCCCTCCGGTACATTCTAATACAAACAAATCCGGGAATATTTATGGCATTTGTCTGGTAATCTGTTCCGATCAGAGGAAGAATGTATGAAGGGACTATTTCAGAATATTCAATAATAGCTTTGTCGTATGGAAGTTTTACCGCTATATCTCCTTTGGAGGAATGTGTTGCGTATCCGCAAATACTTAATTGTACATTCTTATCTGCAAAGGGACTGGCCAGTTTGCCAATAAATTGTGGTGCTACATAATCGTCGCTATCGACAAAAGCAATCAATTCGCCCTGCGCAACCTCATATCCGGCCTTACGTGCACTGCTTAATCCCCCATTGGCTTTATGAATTACCTTAATGTTAGGATGAGTTGAGGCATATTTATCACAGATGGCACCCGAGTTATCCGGAGAACCATCGTCAACTAATATAATCTCGAGCAAGGAGTAATCCTGAGCCAAAAGGCTATCGATACATCGCCGCAGATATTTCTCGACGTTATATATCGGTACGACGACCGTAACACTCGGTTTATTTACCATCAAGGGCATTTTTAAGATATCCTAATGAGTTCGATCTAAGCGCTTCGATTCGTTCGTTAACTCGTTCGTAACAGATTTTCTGGTCAAAATCGATAGCAAACACGCTCTTCACTGTACGGTGTTCGAGCCCTATAGACTTTAGGAAGTCAATCTTTCTGCTATCGTTATTGTTAGCGACATCATTCGATTTAGCAACTGCTGTGTAAAACTGCTTGTTGAATATTACTGAAAATGCAGTTGCATGAAAAGAGTTGGTGTAAATAAATTCAGCATCTCTTATCAGCCCAAGAAACTCTTGGGGAGAAGCATCTACTTTTAATTTAATATTTGGATTAATGAATTCCCTTAAATAGTCGTTTAGTAGAATAACGTCATAACCTGTTGTCTTCTTTAGCAATTCAAGGTTTGTACGGTCGCCATGGTTGTTCTCCAAGAAATACACCAGGATATAAGGTTTTTTACGTTTGGGAGCTACTGCAAAATTATGCCATTCATCGGCCGTCAGCAAGAACACAGGGTCACAAACTTGAACTGTTTTTCTCCCGCTCAGCTCTTCAATTAATTTGGCGCCGGTCTCCTCGCGACACGACAGATAGTCGATATTTCCAATCAAAGATCTGATAAGATCTCTGTCAGATTTTTCCAGATAACCTTTTCCCAAACTTGGGGCATAGGCTATTGTAGGGCGCTTATGCTTAACGAAATCCAGATAATAAGCTGATTCAAAATCTTGACAAGCAGGATTCCAAACTTGGTCGCTTCCGGTATAATAGATGTCGTAATCAAGCTTATCTATGTCCAGTTCTTTACCGGTACGGTATTTTACCGATGATAGAGGTAGTATTTTGTTAATGAAGTACTCAAATTTTATAGCGCGTGTTTTAAGCTTGGGGTATATAAGTATGGAGAACAATCTTCTGGGCAGAGATTCTCTGTTACGGAATATACTATAAGCCTCTAATTGGGCTGCATTGCGCATATTTATAATCTCAGGAATATACCCAAGCTTTTTCAAAGTCATTACAGAGGCATAACTCTGTAAGACTGAACCATAATTATGTGCCCCATGAAACGTGAGTATCCCAACCTTTTTCATAGCTTAATCTTTATTAGGAACAAAAATTTGGATGTCGTTGCTAATCAACGTTCCCTTTCATTTTATCTCTTAAATAATAGTATGGCGATTTTACCGCAAAATGAGATTCAATAAAATTTGAAATGAAAGATAGTTTCGGGAAGACACGCTTTATTCGAAAAGATAACCACGCAATAACAAACCCGTTTTTAAGATAAAAATCATTTATCCGATTTATTAAATATGTATCGTTATTAGCTATTGCTAATGCACCATATTGATGACACTTATAGAATAATGCTTCTCGTTTCAAGGAGGAAGGAATGTTAATTCGTTTATCGAAATAGTCTAACATTGAAAATGATGAATAAGCCCACATTATTTTTGACCTGTCATCAGTCAAATGAGATGCACTTTTTTCTAAAACTCTGTATACAGCAGTACTATCCGATAATTTCCTTGTTTTGCCTAATGTAGAGGCAAAGAGCCAAATTGGATAATCTCCAAATGACCATGCCGGTGCGTCACCAATAAATTCACGATATTTAGTAAGGATATTTGATCTTATAACAACTGTTAGGGTTGCAATTTGATTTCCGAGAACCAGGTCCTTAAATGTTATTTCTCCATTCTTCCCCCAATCAACTTCTTTGAGTAGCTTGTTGGTCTTTTGATAAAACTTGTCACATTTAGTGCAAACTAAACTATAATCCTTGTTTGATTCGAGGAAATCAACTTGCTTTTGAAGCTTCAGAGGGTCGGTCCAATAATCGTCGCCTTCGCAGAATGCGACGTACTCCCCGCGGAGGTGTGCATGCATTATGCTTCCGAGTTTACCTTTGGGATTACTGTATTGGTTCTCGGTTTCAAAAATAGGTTTGATTATAGAGGGATACTTCTGCGCGTATTCACGGATAACATCGGCAGTGTCGTCTGTCGAACAGTCGTCATGTACTATCGCTTCGAACCGAAAGTTTGTTTTTTGGTTAACGAACCCTTCGAGCGCTTGCGCTATGTAGGGACCATGGTTATAGGTAATGCAGTGTATGGATACTTTCACCGGCCTATCGTCAAGGTCGTCTCTATAATAGTTATCGGGGTCTAAATAATAGAACATAGTTTACTTGATATAATGACCGGGATAAACTGTGTTGCCGACAGATTCGAGGTCTAAAATCAACTGTAATGAAGATTCGGCCTCTGATTTGTTGCCTCCGGGGAGATTCGTCACTGTCTTAATTCCCGGTATATATGAATCGCCGGTAAATAGGTTATCATTCACTTGCCACGTGATACAACTTGGGCTATGTCCCGGGGTGAAAATAGCTTTGGCAAACAATTGACTACCTAAATCAACTTTAGCTCCGTCTTCAATAATGATAATACGCTCTGGGTGCTCAAATGAGTATGGTGTTCCATGATAAAAGGACATGTTTTT
The DNA here is from genome assembly GCA_964572615.1 of uncultured Bacteroides sp. Taxonomy (GTDB): domain Bacteria; phylum Bacteroidota; class Bacteroidia; order Bacteroidales; family Muribaculaceae; genus CAG-873. The sequence goes on along the minus strand of CAZNGJ010000015.1, from coordinate 15,248 downwards.
TTTCACATCAAGAAGCATGTCTTTTCCCGGGTTATTTGTATATACAATGGTTTTGGGAGATATAGATAATAATTTATTTAGTCCATAAATATGATCGAAATGTGCATGGGTCAAAAGCACAGCTTTTGTATTGCGGAATGCCTCCCACTCATCGCCCACGTCAATTAATGTATCGCCGTATTTATATGATACTGAGCAAAACAAAGAATTAACTTTACTTTTGATTAATCCGCAACCCAATCTCTTTTCCATTTGATGCCTGTCTTTACTTTACGAGCAGCCGGTCCGACATATATCGAGTTGGGATCTAATAAACTTTTAGACACGACTGTTGTACTACCTATGATAATGTCATTAGCTATGGATACATTTTTCAATACAGTACATCGGGCACCCATCCAAACTCTATCGCCAATAACAATAATTCCTTTTTTGTTTAATTTATTTCCGTTCATATCAGTGATGACATGAATATCGCTGTCTAATACAATATTATCATAGCTCCACATATTATCATTACCAATGGCGACCTTATTAGTAACTGTTAATCTCAAGTTCGGGGCGCATGTAAAATTGTTACCAATCAATAGTTCTGCGCCCGGTGATATATTAATAATTGTCCCTTGTCGAAACCTGTGTTTGCCATTTCCTTTAATGGTTATGGTTCCACAGCAACTCAAACATGATGTTTGTTTTGGGGCCCATGGATAGTTAGAACTTCCAAACTCAAGAACTCCAAATTTTGGGTCTTCAATAATAATTTGTCCTTTCTTTAAATGCCTTACTTCAAGTTTTCCACTTATTATTATGGGCAACCGTAAAGCAATTTTGAATGGCATATATTTGAAGTTAAAGATGAACGTTCTAAATATATTAGGAAGTCCTATTTTACAACCAAGTTTAACTAAACTACCTAATCTGCTGATTACGTGAAACTTATGGAGGGGGGGGGTAAAGAGACGCGTCATTTATACTTCTACAATTTCTGAGATTTTCAAGTCATGGAAAGGAACTATGGCTGTAGCCCAAGTCATGCCAACGCCAAATGCACTAAGGAGCAGTTCTTTATCTCCATCCATTTTGCCTTTAAGCTGATCTATGATTGTTAGGGGTACGGATACGGACGATGTATTACCGTATTTTTCGACGGTAGTAGGAATCTTGATAGTGTCTAACTTTAGTTTTTTTGCGAGGTACTTATTTATAAAGTTATTAGCCTGATGAAAGACGTAGAAATCGAGTGCGTTTATTTCTTTCCCAGAATAGGAAATTATTCTTTTTATGTCCTTCGGAACCTCACTAATTACGAAATTAAACACGTCACTTCCGTTCATGTATCCTTGTTCATCAGATCGGATGTTACCGTACTCGTCCACAACCTTTTCTTGTACTGTATCTGACGAGGATGGCATCCTGTATCCACCGGCATTGATTTTTATCAAATCTCCTAAAGAACCATCCGAATTTAATGAGAAATAACTTGTCCCAAAATTTTTGTCGCGTTCTATCAAGGCAGCCACTCCGCCATCACCAAACAGGAATGCCGTTCTGCGGTCCTTCGGGGAATAAACCTTTGACCGAGTCTCTCCGTCCAAGATTAAAGCTTTGTGAAAGTTCCCGGTGGATAACATGGAAAAAGCCACGGACAAACCGTAAATAAACGCCGAACAGCCTAAATTAATATCGAACGCCACAGTAGAGGTAGAAAGTCCTAACCGTTCCTGTAAAAGAACCGATGTTGCAGGCATCCTATAGTCCGGAGTCTGTGATATGAAAATAAGTAAGTCTATTTCAGAGGCATTAACATTGTTATCCTCAAACAGTTTCTTTGCAGCAGCAAAGCACAAATCGGATGAACAAGTTTTTTCATCTGCAAACCTTCGATTGTAGATCTCAATTTTGTCAACAACCTGTTTTACTTGTTCTGCTTCAAAGAACTGAGTATATTTATAATTATCAATAATAGTGGAGGGTACGGCTGCAGCTAATGCCTTTATCCCAACTCCGGTAAATGTCAATTGTGCCATTTATTTCTGTTCAAATGATTGATCTGCCACCGTCTATGAAAAGGCTCGTACCGGTCACCCAACTGGAGGCATCACTTAATAGATAAATTACACCATTTGAAACATCTTGAGGAATGCCATATCTGCCACACAGGTATTTATTAGCGTCTTCTTCAAGTTGTTGGTCTGTTATAGCATCTCTATGAATTAGCGGAGTATCAATCATACCTGGATTGACACAGTTAACACGAATCTTTCGAATAGAAAACTCCTTGGCACAAAATCTCATGAATGAATTAAGCGCTGCCTTTGACGCTCCATATATTGCTTGGCCGGAAGAAAATACATTGATGCCACCTATTGAATCTATAATTACAATTGATGAGCCCTTTTTTAGTTTTTTAGTTTTATACAGAAGTCTTATTAACTCAGTAGTTGAAAAAAAGTTGATATTGAAAACATCAAGCATTTTCTCTCTATTTATGAATTTAACAGGACAATCCAATCCTTTGCCTGCACACAGAGCAGTCCCATCTATTTCGGGAAGAGCCGAAATTAACTTCTGCATTGAAATTTCGTCGCATAAATCTGAGATGAAAAGTGTATGTCCTTCGCCATAAAGATTCGCATACGTATCATTTAGTCGTATTTCATTTCTACCGGTTAACAATACTTTCGCTCCCATTTTGGAGCAGTCAATAGCTATTTGCTTACCTATACCGGAGGATGCACCCGTTACAAGAACGGTTTTTCCTTCAAGCGAGAATGGATTAAATTCTGATAGCATACTAAGTTTTATATAGTTAAACCTCCATCTACAACAATCTCACTACCGGTAATATATGATGACGCATCAGATAGGAGGTAAATTACAGCATTGGAAACATCCTCCGGCTTCCCCCATCTTTTGATGGGAATATTTTCTACTACCTTTTCAAGTTGATCTTCCTCTACAACACCAGCGGTATGCATAGGCGTCAATATCATACCGGGGGATACGGTGTTGATGCGTGTATCCTTGCTAGCGTTTTCTTTTGCAAAATATTTAAGAATTGTGAACAATGCTGCTTTCCCGGAGCCATAAATACCGTTAGCCGTTGCTATACTGTGGAGACCGGCAACGGAGGTGATTGCAACTACAGCGAACGGCTTGTTGTATTTTTTTTGTTTTATAATATTACGCAGCAAATCTATTGGCGAAAATAAATTTGTATTGTATATTTTATCGAACTTTTCTCTTGTTGCAAAAGTAGCAGGTAGCATTTCAACGATTCCTGCAGCTAATACTAAACCATCGAGTTTGTCAACTTGTGAAACTAAAAACTTAACCCCGGCCGCACTAGAAATATCACATAATACGCTTTTATTACTCGTCCTTTTTATAAGTTGTTCAAATGTTTCGTTTAATCTTTCTTTGTTTCGGCCAGTAATAATAACAGTTGCGCCCATTCGTGAGCAGTCAATGGCAATTTGCTTACCTATGCCGGAAGATGCGCCTGTTACAAGAATTGTTTTTCCCTCTAAGGAAAATGGGTTATAACATGTGCTCATTGCTGTCTACTTCTACAAGATTAGATATTACCAAATTATTGGTCTGGAATGCAATAGTACCCCAAGAAAGTCCAACACCGAATCCGCAACAGATAAATGAAGTAGTACCTTTGTCTGCTTTTTCTTTTAGTTCAGTAACAATTGTCAATGGAATAGACGCTGAGGACGTATTTCCAAATTTAGGCATGCACATAGGGACCTTGTCTTTATCGAGCTTCAGCTTTTTTACTATCATATCGTTCATTTTCATATTTGCCTGATGGAATACAAAATAGTCATAATCCTGATAGTTGAAGCCAAACTTTTCTGCTACTTTTTTCAACGATTTCGGTGCCGTAGAAATTCCAAAGGAGAAAACATCCATGCCTTTCATACGACTTGTCAGACCGGTATATGTTTTTCCGTCGATTTCTATTTCTTTGAAAGAATCAACGGATAGAGGATATCTTGATCCTCCCTGCGGTTTAATAATCGCATCGTATCCTGAGCCGTCAGTGCCGAAATGGCATTTCAGGCCGTCATTACCTTCCTCATATTCTAAAGCTGTGACTGTTCCTGCGTGGCCAAAAAGAGGGTCTTCTTTTCCGGGTCGGAAATATTGGCCTCTTGCATCACCACAACACATGAGAGCTTTTTTAATATCTCCATTTTGCATCAGGCCCGCCACAGTGCTTACTCCATATACCCAGCCGGAGCAGCCTATTTGTATATCTTCCGCATAACACTCTTTGCTACAGCCGAGTTTATCCTGCATTATACATGCGGTAGCCGGCAGAACAAAGTCAAGGGTCTGTGAGACCATTATAATGGCATCGACGTCTTTTGGTGACCATCCGAGGTCGGAGAGTAATTGTTTGGCCGCCTTGAAACAGAGGTCTGACGTTGTAAGCTCATTATCGTATCGGCGTTCAACTACACCAGTGGTCATTACAAACTGAGCATTATCATAGTCTGCAGATATCTGACGATCCAGTGTTAAATTATTGACGGTCCGTCGAGGAACGCCGGCAGAAATGCCGGCGACCTTAACATTTTTAAAGTGAAAGAATGCCATTATATTATGCTTTGGCTTTTACAATATTGAACAAGTCTTCAATTGTAGTTGCATCATTGATGTCGTTGCCTTTTAAGGTGACATCATATTCTTCATCGACCATTGCGATGATGGAAAGCGCGATAAGCGACGACCACTCTTCAAGATTTTTGAATTCAGTAGCAGCCAGTACATTTTCTGGAGCGGTGTCTTCCAACTGTTCAGCAAATTTTTGGATAAAATCATTGATTTCCATTTGTTAAGAATAATTATAATTAAACAATCAGTTTGTTTTGATTTATATTTTTCTGGCCGGTACGCCAAATACGGTTGTGCCAGGAGAAACATTTCGGATAACGACACTTGAAGCTCCAATTACAGCGTGATCTCCTACTTTCTTGTGCGGTAATATATTTACTCTTGGGTGCAATGTAGCGCACGTCCCAATTTTTACACTACCGCCTAAAAAAGTATATGCCCCTATATGGCAGCAATCTTCTATGCATACATCGTGACCAATATTCGATAATGCGCCACAATATACATGTTTTCCAAGCTGTACATCCGGAGAAATAATCACAATCGGATTTATTATGCAACCTTCCCCAATTATTACATTCCTACTAATTATGGCTTGAGGAGATATAAGCGATATAAACTTACCCCCTTTATTTTCAATTATTGTGGTGTAATGTTTGACCCATTTAGGATCTCCTAAAGCGCAAATGAATACGTCATTTTCTTTTGGGACGAAATCCTCTACAGAAGATACAATTGGGGGGTAGCCTTCGAATCCGTCTAATGCATTTAAGTTATCATCAAGGAATCCAGCGCATTCAACATCAAGTAAAGTTTTTTTGCAACCCTGATACAAAGCGTATACTTCTCGCCCGCAACCACGAGCTCCAATAATATATAGATGTTTCATTTCTTGAAGAATTTGATGACGCGGGCGATGTCGGCGTCGGTTAGGGTGTGGTGCATAGGGAGGCACAGGACGGTGTCGGCGAGGCGATAGGCATTGGGGAGGTTCTCGCGGGTGGCCGAGGGGAGGCCGCGGTAGGTGGAGAACTCGCTGATGAGGGGGTAGAAGTAGCGGCGGCCGAGGACTCCGGCTTCTTTCATCTCGAAGTAGAGTTGGTCGCGGGTCTTGCCGAAGCGTTCTGCGTCGATGAAGACGGGGAAGTAGCTGTAGTTGTGGCGTACACCGGGCATATCGTCGAAAAACTCTACGCCTTCGACGTCGCGCAGCGCCTCACGGTAGCGATTGGCCACCTTGCGACGGGCCTCGATGGCCTCGTCAACCTGGCGGAGGTTGAGTATCCCGTAGGCAGCTCGTACCTCGTCCATCTTGGAGTTAATGCCGGGAGCCACGACGGTAGTTTCGCCCGCAAAGCCGAAGTTCTTGAGGTAGTCGATGCGTTTCTTGGTCTGTTCATCTTTCATCACCATGGCTCCGCCTTCGATGGTGTTGTAGACTTTGGTGGCATGGAACGACAGGGTCGACATATCGCCGGCATTGAGGATCGATTCGCCGTCAACTTCGACGCCAAAGGCATGGGCGGCGTCGTAGATTACCTTGAGTCCGTATTTGTCGGCAATTTCCTGGATAGCCTTTGTGTCGCACGGTTTGCCGTAGCAGTGGACGGGCATTATGGCGGTAGTCTTGGGTGTTATTGCCGCCTCGATTTTGGCGGGATCTAAGCCGCAGTTCGTCGGGTCGACGTCAACGAAGACGGGCTTTATACCGTTCCACCACAGCGAGTGGGTCGTAGCGACAAAGCTATAGGGTGTGGTGATTACTTCACCGGTGACTCTCAGAGCCTGCAAAGCAGTAATAAGAGGGAGTGTTCCGTTGGTGAACAGGCTGATATAGGGCACCTTGAGATATTCGGCGAGCTCCTTTTCCAACTGCTGGTGGAACCGGCCGTTATTAGTGATCCATTTGCTCTCCCAAATCTGCTTGAGCATCTCTTGGAACTCGTCGAGATCGGGCAGCAACGGCGATGTTACAGTTATTTGATCCATTCTTTATGAGGTATAGATGGAATTAAGTGCTACTTGCGGATGTTTTTAAGTAACTCGAATTCCTGGAATTTGAACAGGAATGCACCACCTGCATAGATAGATATGCCAACGAATATCGAGGTGGCCAAGCTAAGCATGCCATTACCCAAAGCGGTAGATACGAGTTTGCAAACCACAAACATAATCAGCGACAATAAAAGCGATGGCCACAAATCCTTCATTTGTTCGAGCAGTCCCAGATTAAGCAATTTACCGGTATAGTGGGTATTTAGCACAAGTGAAATCAAAGATGTTGCAATGCCTCCGTAGCACATGGCCTCAAGACCAAGAGGAACGGTTATACATAACATTATTACTGCTATCACCTTCTTAATTACTTCGAGACGAAAGAACAGATCGCTACGTCCTTTCACCTGAAGGAGGTTCAGATTAATTGCGTGTATAGGATACCACATGCCTGCGAATACGATAATCTGAAGGAGGGTAGCTGCATATATCCATACGTCCGTATACAAGACGTTGATCAGTGGGGACGAGATGCCGCCTAGGCCCAGACACATCGGGAAAACCACAAATGCGCTTATTCGTAGCATCTTGCGATATGCGTTTCGCAGCGTATTGTCGTCTTCCTGGACTTTGCATAGGGCAGGGAACGTAACTGATTGAATAACTCCTGTTGGTGTAACTGTAGTCATGTTCCTTAGCCCTGCAGCCCGATTATAAAATGCCAGGTCAGAATGGGGAAAGAACTTACCAATTACTACTGAATAAATATTATTAAATGTAGTATCAAGGAGTCTGGATGCTAACAACTTGGAGCCAAACCCGAAAAATTCTTTGAGCGAGACCACGGAAAACTGCAACGTTGGACGCCATGGCGACTTATAATAAACGAATGCTGTGCCAATTACAGAAGATACTATTGACTGCGCAACTAATGCCCAGACTTGAAACCCTCGATATGCTAATATTATGCCAACTGTACCGGAAATTATCAAGGCACTGATATTATACTTCGTCAGCGATTTGAAGTCCATACGTGCCGAAAACAAAGTTCTGTGTACCCCGGCAAATGAACCTATAATGAGGGTAACGGAGGTTACTCTCAAAATTATTTTCAACTCAGGCAAATTATAAAATTCAGCAACGTATGGTGCAATTAGGAATAAAATAATATATGCTAATACAGCAATGGCGATATTAAAATAAAATACAGTACTGCAATCAACTTGAGTGCGGTCAGTCTTCCGCATTAATGCAACCGCAAATCCGGAGTCAATGAAAGTTTGAGACACCGCGAGAAAAATGGAGAGCATGGCGATGGCTGCAAATTGCTCCGGCAAGATAAGGCGTGCCAAAACAACACTGATAACAAACTGAATCAATTGGGTGCCACCGCTCTCAGCGACGCGCCAGATCGCCCCATTGAAAGTTTGTTTTTTCAGCGATGGTTCTGCCATAGGATAACGAATGTGAGAGTTCCCGGTTAGCGGTTGGAGTACATCGAGGTGTAGTATTGCTGGTAGTCGCCGGAGGTGATGTTGTCCATCCAGGGTTGGTTGTCGAGGTACCAGCGGACGGTTTTTTCGATGCCTTCTTCGAATTGCAGGGAGGGTTCCCAGCCGAGTTCGCGTTGGAGTTTGCGGCTGTCGATGGCGTAGCGCATGTCGTGGCCGAGGCGGTCGGTGACGTAGGTTATCAGGTGGTCACTGTGGCCTTCGGGGTTGCCAAGCAGGCGGTCGACGGTTCGGATGATGACCTTGACGATGTTGATGTTTTTCCACTCGTTGAAGCCGCCGATGTTGTATGTCTCGGCAACCTTGCCTTTGTGGAAAATCAGGTCGATGGCGCGGGCATGGTCTTCGACGTAGAGCCAGTCGCGGACGTTCTCGCCGCGGCCGTATACGGGCAGGGGCTTGCCAAGGCGTATATTGTTGATAAACAGCGGTATCAGCTTTTCGGGGAACTGATAGGGGCCGTAGTTGTTGGAGCAGTTGGTCACAATGGTGGGCATACCGTAGGTATCGTGGTATGCGCGGACAAAGTGGTCGCTCGATGCCTTCGATGCCGAGTATGGCGAGTGGGGATTGTACTTGGTGGTCTCGAGGAAGAACTCGTGGCCGTAGGCCTGATGATGCTCGGACGAGGCTGCGGTGGTAAACGGTGAGGGGATGCCGTCGGGGTCGGTAAGTTCGAGGGCTCCGTAGACTTCGTCGGTTGATATGTGGTAGAAGCGTTTGCCTTCGAAGCCTTCGGGGAGAGACTCCCAATATTCCTTGGCAGCCTGCAGTAGGGCGAGCGTGCCCATCACATTAGTGCGGGCAAAGGTGAACGGGTCCTTGATGGAGCGGTCCACATGGCTCTCGGCGGCAAGGTGGATGATGCCGTCAATGCTGTAATCGCGGATTATGCGGCGCATCTCGTCGAGGTCGGCTATATCGGCCTTAACGAAGGTGTAATTGCGTCGGTCTTCGATGTCGCGCAGGTTGGCCAGATTGCCGGCATACGTCAGCTTGTCAAGGTTGACGATGCGGTAGTCGGGGTAACGGTTGACGAACAGTCGCACCACATGGCTGCCGATAAATCCCGCGCCGCCCGTTATGAGTATGTTACGCTTCATGACTATCAAATGGTTGTTTGCGCTTAAGCTCGTCGACAACCTGAATGAGATACTGCCCGTATTCATTCTTCAACATCGGCTGAGCGACCTGACGCATTTTTTCCTCACTGATCCAACCTTTACGGTACGCGATGCCTTCAAGACATGCCACTTTCAGTCCCTGGCGTTTCTCTATGGCCTCGATGTATGCCGATGCCTCGAACAGCGATTCGTGCGTTCCCGTGTCAAGCCATGTGAACCCGCGGCCGAGAAGCTGAATGTTCAGATGGCCGTCCATGAGATACGACTCGTTAAGGGTGGTTATCTCCAACTCTCCGCGAGCCGAGGGCTTGATAGTCTTTGCCTTGGCGATCACATTGTTGGGATAGAAGTATAGTCCGACAACGGCATGGTTTGACTTGGGATGTTCGGGTTTTTCTTCGATAGAGATGCATTTACCGTTGTCGTCAAACTCGGCTACACCATAACGCTCGGGGTCCTTGACCCAATATCCGAACACGGTTGCGGTGTTGTTGCGCTCGGCATTCTCTATGGCCGCTTTCAACTTGGGAATGAAGTAGCTACCATGAAAGATATTATCACCCAATATCAGGCAGGCAGCGTCGGAGCCGATGAAGTCTTCGCCGATGATGAAGGCCTGGGCAAGGCCATCGGGCGAGGGTTGTTCGGCGTATGTGAAGCTAACGCCGAAGTCCGAGCCGTCGCCGAGCAGGCGGCGGAATGCCGGCAGGTCCTGCGGTGTCGATATGATGAGAATGTCGCGGATACCGGCCAGCATAAGCGTCGATATAGGGTAGTATATCATCGGCTTGTCGAACACCGGCAGCAACTGCTTGCTGACACCTTTCGTTATTGGGTACAAACGCGTGCCGGAACCGCCGGCAAGTACTATACCTTTCATGATTTTTTAATAGTAGGTAATATGAAATGATGCAATATGAGGTTATTTGCGTCTATTCCCTTAGTATAGTTACTTAATTTTGACTCAATCCATAATTAAAAAAGGAGTGATTACAAGCGACCGTCGATTTCTGCGCGGGGGCGGGTGGCTTTCACGTCGAATATCACGTGGTTGGGTTTAAGGACAGAGGTAATATCCATTCCTTCGAAAGCTTTGTGAGCTACGGCGGCGATGGCTGCATCAAATTTTTCATCTTTAGGAAGTTCGTTGACTACTTCGAGGCCGTATTCGTGTTTAACTGATTCTGGATGTGCCCAAGGATCAAAGATTGTGATGTGGAGATTGTATTCTTTGAGTGCTTTGACAATGTCTACCACCTTAGTGTTGCGCACGTCTGGGCAGTTTTCCTTAAATGTAAAGCCGAAGATTATAATTTGACTTCCTAAGACCTGAATGCCTTTCTTGAGCATGAGTTTGATAACTTGATCGGCAACGTATGCGCCCATTCCGTCGTTCATGCGTCGTCCAGCAAGGATGATCTCTGGGTTATAACCGTAACGCTGAGCGCATTGGGCAAGGTAATAGGGGTCAACACCGATACAGTGACCGCCTACCAATCCGGGATTGAAGGGAAGGAAGTTCCATTTGGTGGAAGCAGCTTCGAGGACGTCGATTGTATCAATACCCATTAAGGTGAATATCTTGGAAAGCTCATTGACAAAAGCGATGTTGATATCGCGCTGGGAGTTTTCTATCACCTTTGCAGCTTCAGCTACCTTGATTGAGGGGGCAAGGTGGGTGCCGGCTGTGATAACTGATGAATATACCTCATTTACGAGTCTGCCTATCTCCGGTGTTGAGCCTGAAGTAACTTTCTTGATTTTGTCAACCGTGTGCAACTTATCGCCTGGATTAATTCGCTCTGGCGAGTACCCGGCATAGAAATCCTCATTGAACTTCAATCCGCTGACTTTTTCTACCACAGGGATACATTCATCTTCTGTTACACCTGGATAGACTGTTGATTCATAGATTACTATATCTCCGGGCTTGATGACTTTTCCGACGGTTTCCGATGCGCCCCACAGCGGACGGAGATCGGGAGTATTGTTTTCATCAACGGGTGTCGGTACTGCCACAACATAGAAATTACAGTCGCGAATCTTGTCTATATCTGATGTGCATACAAATCCGTGATTTTTGATTGCATCCTGAAGTACGTCGTCGCTTACTTCTAGTGTGGCGTCATGGCCAGCCATAAGGGCTTCACAACGTTTGGAGTTCATGTCAAACCCCACCGTTGGATACTTGGTTGAGAATAGTCGGGCAAGAGGAAGACCTACATATCCAAGCCCGATAACGCAGATTTTGACATCCTTTTCCATTTATTTGATATTTAAAGATTATCCCAATACCAGTCGACAGCTTCTTTTAATCCCTCGCGCATGGAATACTTTGGTGAATATCCCAAAAGATCCCTGGCTTTAACAATGCAGGCAAGTGAGTGAGGAATATCGCCTGCTCTGTTAGGGCCATGCGTAGCTTCTATGCTGAGTATCTCAGAATCTTTTGCGCCAAGGAATTCACGCAGGTATCCTACCAACTGATTAAGAGTGGTGCGCTCTCCGAATGCAGTGTTATAAATTTGGTTGACTGCTTTCGAATCGTTGGAAGTCATAGCAAGCATATTCATTTGAATAACATTATCGATGTAGGTAAAGTCACGGCTATATTCGCCATCGCCATTGATATTTGGCGCTTCATGGTTCATGAACTTCTTTACAAATAGCGGAATAACAGCAGCATAAGCTCCATGTGGGTCCTGACGACGACCGAAGACATTGAAGTATCGCAGACCGATATATTCTATGCCGTAAGTGCGGTAAAAGACATCGGCATAGAGTTCGTCAACATATTTGGTAATTGCATAAGGTGAAAGCGGTTTGCCTATTATATCCTCCACTTTAGGAAGCGATCTGCTGTCACCATAGGTAGATGAAGAAGCCGCGAAGATAAACCGTTTTACTCTTTCGTCACGGGCGGCTACAAGCATGTTGAGAAATCCGCCTATATTCACGTCGTTTGTTGTTATCGGATCGTGGATAGATCTCGGTACGGAACCAAGGGCTGCTTCATGGAAGACATATTCAACACCACTAACGGCTTTCCTACAGCACTCTATGTCACGGATATCTCCTACCAGAAGTTCAAATTCTTTAGGATATTTGTCTAACAACCCATTAATATTCTGCCATTTACCGGTAGAGAAGTTGTCGAGACAACGAACAATGTAACCGTTTTTAAGTAAATGCTCACATAAATTAGAACCTATGAAGCCCGCGCCCCCGGTCACTAATACTTTTGTTGCCATATTATTATATGATTATGCAGATTTGGAAATGTAATAATATTAAGCTTCAGAATACACCATTCTAAGTAGATCAGGCGCGGAGGGTGAGGTGGGAGGTAAGATGGGTAATAAGATAGGGAAGGCGGCGGAGGGGAACTGAGAGAGTGGATATTTTCTTCAGCCGGTCGTTGATTTTTCCGAGGGTTTGAGGGTCGAGGAAGGGAGTGAGGATGAGGAGTTTGCCGAGTTCTTCAGTATCGCTGGAAGCATCGGCTGAATTGAAGAGGTTAACGAAGCGGTTTGTGACGACTTTGCGCTCATTGTCAGTTAGATAGTCAGCCAATATGGCTAAAGTGGCTATCTCGAAGGTGGATTTTGCTTCAGGCAGCAGCGTGGCCACTATCTCAGGTCCATCGTCTGAAGGAGATGAGGTAATCCATTCAAGGCGAAGCTTTTGGGCGTATGTCAGACCAGGCGTTTCTTCCAGTCTTGCGGCTTCCTCTATCGCGAAATCAATGTACGCCTCATTGACATCAATGCCAATAATTGCAAGTCTCTCCACAATTTCAATCTTCTCGTTGAGCGTAGCGGCTGACCGGTATTTCTTTTTGAGAACTTTGGCAATCTGCTCAAAGCGGTTGCGGCAAAGCGACTCATAGACAGCTAATTTTTCATCTGAAGTTATTTGGGCCAGTTGTAAGCGAAGTCTGAAGATGGTCTCAAGGGCAAAGATTGCCGGCAGCGATGTCCTCTCTTTAATCTTTATCGGTATGATCTCGCCGATAATTTCATCGTTGAGCGATTTCAACTCACCAATCAGTTTACATTTAGCTTTGTTACGCGCGTGTTTGGCAAATTCAGCCATTATCTGTTGTCGCAGATAGCTTACCATCAGGCGTTTGGATCTCCCAGAACGTTTCTTTAGCTCATGGGCAGGATATTGACCCGTGACGTCAATCCACGCAAGGAACTCAGCGTCGCTCATCTTCCTGACATCCTCATCTTTTAGATGTTCACATATCTCTACCCACCGCTCCCAATTATCTGAAGTAAATAAAGTTGTCGACCGTTGAAAGGCCGCTATACGTTTAATCTTTTCTTCAAGAGGAACGTTGTCCATATCTTCAAGATAGTTCGATAAGACTTGCTTATATTCTTCGAGCTCAATGTCATGGGTCTCGTCCTTGGTCGCACAAACAATGTCAAGAGTAAGGAGATAGTCTGCCGAATTTATTTGCGGTTTGCGGCGATATGCGTCAACAACTTCACGGCTCAACTCAATCAACTTTTCGCTCCAGCTCATTTGGCCGTGGTAATTTACGCTGCCAAATATTAAGTCGCTCAATGCTCTGACTAGTGGCATAGCCAACTGGATATTCTCTTTGGCCTCAATCCGTTGAATAAGAAGAGAGTATAGGCTGTCCATGGCGCAATCTATTTCAGAACGCTCGATTTCGAGATCGTCATAAAGATTGTACATCAAATTGATAGCCTCGATGTTGGCTATGAGGTCATCATCGGTCATCAAACTCTTTGACTCAAAGGTTATAATACTCTTCAGCTGATCAACAATATATCGGAACTTTGCATTCATTACTTAAGTCAAGAGAGATAGTATTTAAACTCCTCAAGCAGTTGTGATTGAGTTTTTGTAGGAGCCTCGGTAGCCTCATAAATCCGGTCGTAGGCACTCCTGAGCTTTTGCATATCGTTGTTAACCACCGACATCATGAGCTCAATCAAGGCCATGGTCCAGAGGTTAGTCAATGCTCTCTTGCGCTTCTCAAAGCGCTGTCTCGTGGTCTTAAGAGCCGGCATATCGGCGAGTATCGTCTGAACGCACATCAACACTCCCAGTAGCTTCGCCTCAGCCTTGTGATTGTTGAGTGAAACAATGCCCATTCTTAGGTTAAAGATGTTGAGCTGAGATTTCTCCTTGTCGGCCAGCGGGATATTGGCGTGATATTTTCTTAATATTGACAATAGCTTGGGAATAAACGCGTCGATAAAATCATATTGACGGCGCGTGTTGCGGGCAAACTCCAAAATCCTCACAATCTTAGCGTCAATATCCCACAGGATAGCTCCCATATCAGCAGTAGCTGAAATAACGAGATTACCTTTGTTGCTTCTGTTTTTCGGAATAAATGTGCCGCGCAAACCGTTATATTGACCGCCCACAACTTCCACGAGATCACCCTCATTAAGTTCTATATCATCGATATTAAAAAACGGTATCACATTGGCGTGAGCCCTTGCAATGAGCTTAAAATTCTCCATATCCCCATCGCTGATTGTGGCATATCGGTTTGTGGAACTGCGGTCGAGCATCAAACTGAGTTCATTGTTGCGCCTCACACACAACTCCTTTATATCTTCAAACTCGCCTTTGACAAAGATATAATAAAACGTCAGGAGTTTTTCGACATATCTTACTTTGCCGTTAACAATGTGAGCCGGTCGAATAATCGGAGCAAAGAGCTCGAGGTTGTGCCCCTCACGGTTGAAGTTTTCAATAAGATCGTTCGGCTTCTCCTTCCTGCTGATGTGATAAAGCACATACCAGTGTCTATCCTTGCTTTCAGACAACTCCATTTTTCTAAAAGATATTTTGCTAAAAGACATTCCTTTAACAAGCCTCCTTTAGTGATAACATACTAATACACAGACTGTTATCAAATACAAGAAAGCCAAACTACCGAAAACTCGGCAATGCATATTTCTTCAAAACAACTAAGCATCTCTTGTTAAGAGTTACT
>CAZNGJ010000014.1:0-33093 GCA_964572615.1 uncultured Bacteroides sp. | reverse complement strand
CAAGCTGATCTTCAATGAGAACGTCAGCGCGGTAACGCTTCTTAGAGTCGCGGTTGTCGATCAAGGGGTCATTGAAGGCGTCGACGTGGCCCGAAGCCTTCCAGATGGTGGGGTGCATGAAGATAGCCGAGTCGATACCGACGATATTGTCGTGAAGAAGGGTCATAGCTTCCCACCAGTAGCGTTTGATGTTGTTTTTCATCTCGACGCCGTTTTGGCCGTAGTCGTAGACAGCCGACAGACCGTCGTAGATTTCGCTCGACTGGAACACAAAACCGTATTCCTTGGCGTGAGAAACTATTTTTTTGAACACGTCTTCTTGTTGCTGTGCCATGTTTGAAATAAGTATGAGATGGTTGTTATTTGATTATCAATTGGTTAAGCATAACAGCGCGTGCGCGCGAGATTGCGCACCGCTCTTCAAACCACAAAGTTAGCAAAAAAACACCACTTCTCCGCCCTCCCATCCTACTTTTTTAATCCTTTTTCATCCGAAACCACCCGTTTGTCTGAAGCATGGACCAAGGGGCGTTCGCAGAACGCCGACCTTCGGTAACCCCGTACGCCGAGCGATGCGAGGCGTGCGGGGAAAGGAAGTATTAATAAAAAGGCGTCTGGAGGACGCCGACCAATATGATGCGGTAGATATTAACAACCAAATGAATAGTCAGCGTCCTGCCGGCACGCCCTGTGGTGGGAAAGGTGCTAACCGGGCACGTCTCACGATGCTCGACGTACCCGGTTAGCCCAAAGTCAGCGTCCTGTCGGACGCCCAAAGTGGAAACGGCTAAGTTGATAGAATTAATCGTTTCAGTTGAAGGTCTTCATGCCGATGGAGCGTCCGTCCTCACGTCGCACACGGACCACCAACAGAGAACCGTTGCGTTCAGGCAATCCGAAGGCAGCCTCTTCGCCGCTGGCAAACGTCCCTGCTGTCATGGAGCGCTTCACGAGGCGACCTTCGAGGTCAAATACCTCATAGTCAACGGTACCGGTATAATCATCCATCATTTTGACAACTATTTGGTTGTTGCGACGGAATAGCTTCATGTCCGATTCGTCGTTGGTTACCAAATCTTCCACGCTCGATATAGCATTAATTACAGTTACGGGTATCGTATCTGTCATGTTTCGGTAGTTGGCCACCAGTTGACACTTGCCTTCGCGCAAGCCGGTCAGCATACTGCCGGTAACCTCGGCTTCGCCGTTACAGTCTACAAGCGAGAGTTCGGCTGAGACTATGGCTCGTTGATCGTTTTCCCAGTAGGCAGTTACCTGAGGCTCGATGGTCTCTCCGGCGCTTATTGTGAGAGGATAACCGCTGTCGAACAGTATGTAGTATGGACTTACCTCGTCCTCGAAATCGAGTTCAGCGCCGTCCACAACCCATGCGCCGTACGATGTGTAACCCAAAGCTGCGATCTCCAGTTTGCCGGCATAGTCCGACGGGATAGAGAAAGTGAAGTTGTCAGTAAAGTCGCTCATAATAACACGGTCGTCGTCAATAACGCAGAAAGCACCCATGCGTACCACGTCCTCACTCGCCTCCAGGTGTATGTCCACAAGACGGCTTATTGAATCCGTGCGCTCTGCCGTCATCCTGATGAACGATTCCGGCTTGGCATCTACTGCTTTACGTGGAGCACGATTTTTTGCAGGTGCACTACTGAGTGATACAGGTTTGAACGCCGTTGCAAATCTTGAATCATCCTTAGACGCACGCAATAGCGCTATTAACCGCTGATGATTCTCCTCCCAATGAGTCATATTGCAATGGTGGGCATTTGAACCAAAACCTAAGGTTTCTTCGTCGCATTCGTCTGTTAGCAAAGAGCTTCCATTCTGTATAGTCAAACCTCCCTGTTGGCTTGTTAGCGGCACTACCCCATCATGACGGTTGTCGCCAAGGATGATATTGAGTTCATCCATGGTGGAAAGATGAAAATCCGGATTTGAATAATCAGTACTTGTTTCCTCCATACATGCGAGCCAAATAGGAATCATAGTTTGAGGTTGCTCCGTTATAGGCGTTTGATTCTTTTCAAACTCCTTGGCTGTTGTGTTGTCGAACATTGTACATGCAGCGTGAACGGGAATTCCTTCGGCATTTTCCATAGCTTCAGGGCTATTCAGTAGCTTGATAGCGCTGCTATTTGTAGCAAGATCAAGAACAGCGGGATATTTAGCTTCCGCCCACCATTTTAAAGCATTGAGTAACACGCCTCCATAATTTGAAATACCTTCTCTTATAGTATTGGCTAAGTTACCGAGTGGCGAGCCCGAATGAGGCGTATTGAAGGTGAGTATTCGGTTAACAACACGCGATTCTACTTCCTGGGCGTATTTGCGCGACAGGATGCCACCCATGCTGTGACCTACCAGGTCGTAACACGAACTTACGATGCCGTTGGCGCGTAGCATGGCATGCAAGCGTTTAAGTGCCTTATCAACAACCTTATATTTATATGTATTGTCGTCAAACGTCACCGAATTAGACTCTTTGTAAGAATAATTCAATAATTGCGCCGGAGTGTAAGAACCTATGTTAACCAGATAGTTATAGGCGTCGTTCCAACAGCTTGAATCCGAATTCAGTCCGTGAAGCAGAAGGACGCCGGGACGCCAGATTTCAATGGTCGCATATAGCTTTTTCTGTTCGTCAGGCGAGGTAAATTCGATTTCGAGTGTGTACGATTTGCTGTCTTCAGGACCGGCATAATCATCGGGCGCAGTATATAAAAATCCTATTTCGACTTCTCCATAAGGAAATCCTATTTCGTCATCATCGATCTGTGTTAATGGGCTGATTTCACCAATTAGCCTGCTGTCAGTTACAACCTCGCCGTTTACTTTAGTCACGACCTTAAAATCGTCCACCGGGAAATCCGCATTAAATCCCTTCTGAGAAATCAGCAGTTCAGTATTTCCATCAGCAGTGACACCCTTTACACCAACATCCCTACGATTCCTTAGTTCATAAAAGTCCGAATAGAGAAAATTCTCCATTGCCGACGTAACATAGAACCGACTCCAAGGATATGTATTCCTATACGTCTCAATAGCTTCTTCGGGAACAATTAACTTGGCCTTTTTATAGACGGATGTGTCAAATATATCAATTCGTGAATTGATAGTTGGAGGCTCAGGGCTATTTATTGTTATAGATCTAATTGAATTACAACCATCAAAGTTAAATTCCCCAATCTCCTTAACTTTTGCCAAAGAAATGTTAGTCAGAGCAGTACACGACTTGAAAACATTACTAGTAAGAGTCTCTAAATTGGGTATTACGACAGACATCAGAGATCTGCAATTGCGAAAAGTAGAACCTTTTAGTTCTTTAGCATTTTGCAAGTCTATATTAGTTAAGGAAGTGCAATTTTCGAACACACCATTTCCTAAAATCTCAACCAATGGAAGACGAATGTTTGTTAAAGACGTACACCCACTAAATGCGGCAGTGTTTATTTCTTGTACTTTCGGTAAGAATGCTGATGTCAGTGAATTACAGTCTATAAATGCATTTGCTTCAATTATTTTTACATTAGGAAAAGAAATCGAACTTAGTGAAGAGCAGCTTCTAAATGCTTGCGATCCAATTAGTTTTACATTAGGTCCGGAAACTAAACTTAGAGAGGAGCAGTTATAAAATGCACCCATTTCTATTGTTTCTACATTTGGAATATAAACATTAGTCAAGGAAGAACAATTATTAAAAGCCATCCAACCTATTTCTTTTATAGAAGCAGGTAAGATGATTGATTTTAGAGAAGGCTGGAATTTATTATCATACTCCCATCCATCAAATATTGTTACTTTAAAGGAATTGTATTTTTGTTCACCATTCGGGCCGTATTCTTTTTCTTCAATAACTTGGTCCGGGACGATGACGTGTGAAGTGCTTAAAGATATAATACGTATAGCCACCTCATCGTTATTGAGTTTTGTACATTTGTATTCAGTACCGTCTTTAGTATAAGTAAACGAGAAAGAGAGATCCGTGCAAAAACAGAAAAGAATAAGGAGTACGAGGTGGAGATGTTTCATGATTGGGTGGTTTTGTGGGTAGATGTGGTTAATAATTACGGGATAAAAAATGCGCGAGAATTTTACTTGTTGCCCGTCCCACGTCCTGAGGCTCTGGAATGCCCGATAAAGTAGTACGAGCAAACACGCAGAACCTCACGCAGAATATGATATAACGACCCGATAGCCAACGCTCGCGCGTCCGCTGTCGGAGAATATACATATTCGCAAGACATCTACCGTTTGCTTCATCCTTGACTTTATCGAAGAAATTTTCCAGATTTCAGGACGTCAAGAACGGAGCGAGTAAACGCATCCATTATGTCAGTTGGCAACCGCTGCGGTAACCAACCGTTGCAAAGGTAACAATAAAATTCGATAAATAAAACACTTAGCATAATTTTTTTGCTCTATCCCCTTGAATTTCCTCCCTTATCCCAAAAGTCGTAGAAAAAGCACGCTGTAAAATATAGGATTTGGTGGATGGATTAAAAATGTGTAAATTTGCCGGGTAAAGCAATTAGTCTATCGGAATAAGCAAATAGTCTATGGATAAGGACGTGTTAGAATTTGTAACATACTGTCTCAGCAAACTGGCATCGGCTCTCGGGTTGAGTCAGGCTGACGTGTATAGCCGCCTCGATCAATCGGGTATATTGGATGAGTACATTATCCCTTCATACGATGTACTACATACGTTTGGCTCGGGCTATCTTATAGAAGATCTTACAGATTTGATGAAGGAGAGAGGAGTGTTAGCTTTATGAAGTTATATCATGCGTCAAATGTTAAAGTCGAAAAGCCGGATATTGTATACTCCCGAGATTTCTTGGATTTCGGGAAAGGTTTTTATCTGACTACTCTTGAAGAACAGGCGATCAAGTATGCAGAACGTTTTGTTAGACGAAGGCAGGAGGCATGGCTAAATGCATACGAATTAGATCTTGAACTTGATTCGACAGATGTGAATATTTTGCAATTCGATGCATACGATAAGGCATGGTTACAATTTGTATCCAATTGTCGCGCAGGTTTGGATAAGACGGATTATGATATAGTATTTGGAGGTATAGCAAACGATAAGGTTATACGTACATTGGATAGATATTTTATTGGCGAGTTAAGCGAAGAGCAGGCCTTAGGCTACCTTAAGTACGAGCGACCGAATAATCAATTATGTATACGTAAACAATCTTTGTTGGAGGAGCGTTTACGTCATATTAATAGTAAAAAATTATGAGTGAAGAAGGAAAAATAGTGATGCGGGCGTATAAGACGGCTGATGTAATATCGGAAATTTCCGATCTTTATAATGTCTCGTATCGAAAAGCGACAGACATGTATTTCGGGTCGGAGACGGCTAAGTTGATAGAGGATGGGGTGGCTGATTTGCATTGTCGGAGCAGTAAGTATTTGGCGACTTTGATTTGGGAGGAATATAACAGTAGGGATAAATAGGATTGTTTGGGAGGAATATAACGGTTAGATATAACAGTTAGAGAACTTAGTTTGGGGGTGGGTTGTTTTAATGGTACTTAGGTGTCGGTAAAGCGTGCTTACACAGCTGAAACGCGTACTTAAGTGACTGACATAAAACATAAATTATTTAATTCGAAAATATTGTAATACTATGGCTAACAATTCCCAAGGCGAAAAGAAGAATGCCAAATGGGGCACTTACCTGGTAGCTGCCCTTATTGTCGCCGCCGTATGTGTGGGCGTGCTTTTCTATATCGGCTATTTTGACACGAAGACTCACGTGGATAGCGAGAATGGCGATAACGTACTGAATACCTATCAGATAGATACGCCTCAGCCCGACGCGCCGGCCGAGAACGACTGGAACAATCCCGAGCATAACGACTTGCGCGAGATTATTGTGGATCATGCCGACGGCACCAACACCACTCCGCTTCCCGAATAATCGACAAACGGAGTAAAATAAGGACGTCCGTAGGACGCCGACCTATGTGGCAGTGTTATTGCACTTTCGGTCGACGTCCTACGGACGCCCTTATTATTGTCGGGGGAGCCTCCGGGCACGCCTGCGGCGTACCCGGCTACTGAGGGTCAACGTCCCAACGGGACGTTAGCGACGGGAGCATGCACGCCCGTGGTAGTTTAGATAGCGTCGTCTTCGACGTTCTCGAGTTGGTCGGCAACCTCGGGTGCGGGGGTGTCGGAGGTTGCGGCTTCGAGTTTCTTCATGATGGCGAAGATGAAGCCGGCCGACAGCAGACAGATGGCGATGAGGATGCCCCACAGCACGGCCACGTCGATCTTGTTCCACAGCAGCGCGGGGATGGCCACGAGGTAGTTACCGATGGCGGTAGCGCCAAACCAGCAACCCATCATGAGACCCTTGTACTTGGGAGGTGCTACCTTCGACACGAACGAGATGCCCATGGGCGACAGGAGGAGTTCGGCGAATGTCAGGAACAGGTAAGTGAGGATGAGCACGTTGGGCGATACGAGGTGTGTGCCCTGGCCCTTTTCGGGAGCGACGCCGAGGCCGATGGATGCGATGCACAGGAAGGCGAAGGCGATGCCGGCCACGATCATGCCATAACCGATCTTGCGGGGTGCGCTGGGCTCTTTCTTCTTCTTGGCGAGCCATGCGAACAGTGCCACCGAGAAGGGTGTGAGTGCTACGACATAGAAGGGGTTGAACTGCTGATAGATCTGGGGCTGCAGGCCGCTGGCTTCGGCGGGGCCGAAGATGTAGAAGCAGGCGATGCCGGCTATGCAGGCCAACAGGATGATGCCCGATACGGCGCGGCTCTTGGCGGTTTTGCTCTGGAAGAACGAGAAGGCGGCGTAGACGGCGGCAGCGATAACGGCCAGTGCCCAAACGTTAAATCCGATGCGGGTCCACGACGAGGTGGTCGGTTCGGTGAATACCTCGGCGAACTTGGTGAGGGTCATACCGTTCTGGTGGAACACCATCCAGAAGAAGATTACCACGGCAAACACGAGGAGCAGGGCAACGATGCGGCTCTTGGTCTGTGCGGGCGTGAGGGTGTCGGCCACTTCGGCCTTCTTGCCCTTGGCCTGCTTGTCGGCGGTGTCGGCAGCGTTGGAGTAGGTGCGGGCACCCAGTTTATAGATGAGAAACGAGATGACCATCGAGCAGCAAGCCACGGCGAATGCGTAGGAGTAGCCGGTCGAGATGGCGTTCATATAGTCGGTGGCAAAACCCTGCAGGTTGCCGGCGTACGAGGCGGCGTGTTCGCTGATGAAAGCGTGGAGGGTTTGCAGGTTTTCGGCGTTGAGAGTCTCGTGACCGATAAGTTGGGTGCAGATGCCGGGAATGGCAGCGTTGTAGACAAAGCCTTGGTTTTCAAGCGCCATGGAGCACAATCCCTGAGTTACCGAGGGTGCGAACATAGCACCGATGTTTATGGCCATGTAGAACAGCGAGAAGGCGATGTCGCGCTTGTCGCTGTAGCGGGGGTCGTTGTACAAGTCGCCGACCATCACCTGGAGGTTGCCCTTGAACAGACCGGTACCGATGGAGATGAGCAGCAGTGCGGCAAACATAATGACCTTCGAAGATGTCTCCATACGTGGTGTGGGGATGGCCATGACCAAGTAGCCGAGGAACATAACGACGATGCCGAGGGTAACGGTTTTCTTGAAGTCCCACTTGTCGGCTACGATACCGCCCAGCATGGGCATGAAGTAAACCAGTGCCAGGAACGTGGAATAGATGAAGCCTGCGGTGGCTGTCGAGAAGGCAAACTTGGCCTGGAGGAACAGCAGCAGGATGGCCAACATGGTGTAGTAGCCGAAGCGTTCGCCGGTGTTGGACAGTGCCAGGACGAATAGTCCTTTTGGTTGGTTCTTAAACATGCGGTATAATTGGTTTGAGATTATAAGATGCTGATTGGCTGATTTTGCGCAAAGTTACGCAAAAAAATTAAAAAGTCTATATCTCGCCTATTAAAAAGTCTGTCAAGAGTCTATTAACAGTCTATTAAATGTCTATTAAGCGTCTATTAACAGTCTATTTCTTCTCCTGCAGACTCTTGAAGGCGAGGGCATACATGCGCATCTGCTTAACCATGGCCAGCAGGCCGTTCGAGCGGGTGGGCGACAGGTTTTCGGCCAGACCTATCTCGTCAATAAACCGCAAGTCGGCGTCAAGGATTTCGTCGGGCGTATGGTCGTTGAGCACCTCGATGAGCAGCGAGATTATACCCTTGACAATGATGGCATCCGAGTCGGCGGTGAAGTGAACGCGGCCATCCTTGTCCAGGGCGGCGTCGAGCCACACTCGGCTTTGGCAACCCTCGATGAGGTGTTCGGGCGTTTTGAGGCTCTCGTCGATGGCGGGCAGCGAGTTACCCAAGTCGATGATATAACCGTAGCGGTCCATCCAGTCGTCGATTTCGCTGAATTCCTCTATTATTTGGTCTTGTTTTTCGTTGATTGTCATTTTGCTGAGTATGAGGGGTATATGATATTGGTCATAACATCGCCCACAGCGCCGATGGTGGCAGGGTCGATGTTGTCGAGATTGTCGGCAATGGTGTGCCATGTGGGGTTGAATCCGCCCGAGTTGCCGTCGACACGCATCTCGATGATGTCGACAGTAGGAATGCCGGCGCGCAGCAGCGAAAGGTGGTCGTCGTTGATGGCGCCCCCTTGGCGGTTGATAAACCGGTCGCCGTGTCCCGTTGAGGCGGCCGTCGACCAGACGAGGTCGTTGACCCCCGAAGCGTACGATTCGCTGAAATACTCGCGCATGAACACGGCATCGCGGCCTCCTACCATGTCGAGCAGGATGCCGAATCGGGGACGGTTTGCCTCGGTGTAGGGAGAATTTTTGGCCCAATACGCACTACCTACGCACCAACTGTCATCGTCGTTGTGCGTGCCCGAATCCTCATGATCCACAAGTAGTATGTCGAGGCCGCGGTCGGCAGGCAGGGCGCTGTTCAGTCGCGCCAACTCGAGCGCCACAGCCACGCCGCTGGCACCGTCGTTGGCACCGTCGATGGGTTTGGAGTGATTAGCCTCGTCGGGGTCCTCGTCGGCCCACGGGCGCGTATCGTAATGAGCCACGACGATGATGCGGTCTGTGGCAGCAGGATTGAATTGGGCGAAGATATTGCGGATGTCGACCGGCTTCCCCGTGGAGGGGTGCCGGGTTTGCGCAGTGCCATCGGTGACCGTGGCACCCATGCTGCGCAACGTAGCTGCCAGCCAATCAGCACATTGACGATGAGCCGGTGTGCCGGGTACGCGAGGGCCGAACTCCACCTGGCGGCGCAGGTACTGCATGGCCGAGTCGGTATTGAAGTCCACGCGTTCCATCTCGACAGGCGTAACCGACGTGTTAGCCGGAGCCACGGCGATACCCTCGGTCTTGCTTGCACGGCCACGGCTGCAAGACGTACAGCAACCCGCAGCGATGACGCCCAAAGCCGCCATTGCATATAATATATGTTTGCGTGCGCGTATCATTAAATAAGAATTAAATACGGATACAAAAAAGGGTAAGCTGACTACATCGCGCCGCTACAACCTCCACACCCTTGCTTCGGTCAAGACCTGGGGGAGTTAGGAGGGAGCTGGCCGTGTAGGACTTACCCGACCGCAAAGTTACGCACAATTTTCCGAACCACCAAATTTTCCCGCTCCATAAAATCAACATAAATTCGCCGGGCTGGCGAAGAGGGGGTGGAGGGGTTGGGGTTACGAAAAAAATTAGTAACTTTGCACAATATTTGCGACCGAGCGGTCGTTAAATTGTATGAAATTGCGTCCTGACGCACCCAATCGATTATCCATCTCACATATAACTAAATGAAGATTAAAGCTATAGCTTTCGGCTTGTTGATAGCGGGACTTCTGAGTTCGTGCGCATCCAAGCGTAGCACATTGCCTTATTTCCAGGACCTGGATGCCGCTTCGCTGTCGGTGCCGGTGTCTCCCGATCAATATGAACCTAAAATCGAGCCGTCTGATGAACTGATCATCACCGTTACTTCGCGTTATCCCGACTTGACACTCCGTTACAACTTGCCGCTGCAAAATCCGGCCCTTGCCCGCGATGGCTTTGTTGCTGTGGGTAACGTGCAGCAGGCCACCTACATAGTGTCGCCCGAAGGTGACATCGTGATGCCTGTTATCGGCAAGATTCACGTAGCCGGCATGACTACTGATGCTCTGGCCGAGCTGGTGACCAAGGAGGTCGAGAAGGACGTGGAGCAGCCCACGGTAATTGTACGGCTCGTTAACTTTGCGGTCGATGTGGCCGGCGAAGTGGCAAAACCGGGACGCTATATCTCGAAAGGTCAACGTCTTTCGCTACTTGATGCGTTGTCCGAAGCCGGCGACCTGACGCCATACGGCGAGCGCAGCAATGTGCTTGTAGTGCGCGAGGAGAATGGCCGACGCACTGCCCATGTGCTCGACCTGACGTCGGCCGATGTGCTGTCGTCGCCCTATTTCTACCTTAAGCAGAACGATTATGTCTATGTGACTCCCAATAAGATTCGCACCGACAATGCCCGCTACAACCAGAACAACGCTTTCAAACTCAGCGTCATTTCGACCATCGTGAGCGGTGCTTCGGTGATAGCTTCTCTCGTTATCGCCTTAGCTGTCAAATAATTCCCTATCGCATACATTCTCCATTATGAGCAACAATAACAACAGCAACGAGTTTATCGACGTCAAGGGCCTGCTGACGGGCTATGCAAAACGTTGGTATTGGTTTCTGATTTCGGTCATCATCTGCGGTGCGTGCGCATACGTGTACGTCAAGAAGCATCCCCGCGAATCGATGATACGATCGAGCATCCTGGTGGTGCAGGACGAAGGCACCGCCAACATTCTTGACGGTCTGGGCGGCCTGTTTGGTGCCGACCCGTACGTGCAGGATGAGATTTTCGTGATCACCAGTCACTCGGTGCTCAAGACTGTGGCTCAGATGACGGGAGCCAACAAGACCCACTATGTAAAGACCGGTTTCCTGTCGCGCAACTTCGAATATCCCGATTTTCCGGTCGATGTCTATGCCGACCCGCAGGTTATCGATACTCTTCAGGCCACTCTCGACTTTAAGGTAGTGGTCGACAAGGCCGGCAATAAAGCCGATGTTGTCGTTAAGGCTAAAGGCAAGAAACTTGGCGACCTGGAAAACCTGACACTCCCTGCTACCATCAATACCATCTATGGTAAGTTCGTTGTGGCCAAGACCGAGCACTACAAGCCCGGCAAGGAACTGACTACTTGGGTGTCGATCACCGGCTACGATAGTGCCGGAGAGGACCTCACAGAGGATCTGATGACCGAGATTGCTTCGAAGAAATCGAATGTTATCGAACTCGCCATCAAGACCACCAATCCCGAATACGGCTGCGCAATCCTCAACACCACCATGCAGGTGTATAATAACCGCGGTATCGAGGAGAAGAACCAGCGCGCCGAGAAGACTGCCGCCTTTATTGCCGAGCGTCTGGCTCTTGTGGCTAACGAACTCAATTCGGCCGAAGATAGAGTCGAAAAATACAAGGAGGGCAACCGCATCGTCGATGTCGGCACAGAGGCCGTACTCAACACTCAGTTGAAGACCGAGGCCGAGGCGCGCTTGCTCGAGCTGCGCACCCGCCAGGAGATTCTCAACATGACCCTCCAGTTCCTTTCGCAGGACGCCAACAAGTACGAACTGATGCCCGTGCAGGGACTCGACCTCGGTAGCACCGGATCGTCTGTGACAGCTTACAACCAGTTGATAATCCGCCGAATGAATCTGTTGAATGGTGCCAAACCCGGCAATATCGCCGTCAAGGAACTCGACCAACAGATCGACGTGATGCGTGTGAATATCCTCGAGGCTATCCGCCAGACAATGGCCAGCAACAACGTGGCTATCAAGGATGTACAAGCTAAGGCAAACACCGCGATTTCGAAGTTGGGCAACGTACCCACCCAGGAACGCGAGTTCATCAATCTGAAACGTCAGCAGGAACTGAAGCAGACGCTGTATATGTTCCTGTTGCAGCGCAGCGAAGAGACCGCAATGCTGATTGCCAACGCCATCCCCAAGGGTCAGGTAATCGACCAGGCTTACGAGTTGCGCGACCCCGTCGGCATGGGCAAGTTCTCTATTTTGGCCATCGCCATTCTGATAGGTCTGCTCATCCCAATAGTCATCCTTTATATCTATGGCCTGCTGCGTAGCCGTATGGATGGTCGCGCCGACATCGAGAAGATTACGTCGCTACCTATTATCGGCGAAATGTGCACCGACAAGTCGGGCCATGCACTTATCGTGTCGCGCGAGTCTACCTCGTCGGCTGCCGAGCTTTTCCGCATGATACGTACCAATCTCCAGTTCGTTATGGGCAATCCGGACGACAAGGTTGTTATGGTGACATCGTCAATGTCGGGCGAGGGCAAGTCGTTCATATCCATCAATCTGGCGGCCTCACTGGCACTTTCGGGCAACAGCGTGGTGCTGGTCGGCCTCGACATCCGCAAGCCTCAGCTGGCCAACTATCTCGGCATACCGTCGGCCCCCGGTGTATCGCAGTTCCTGGCAAACTCGCAGATGAGTGTCGCCGACATCGTCAAGACCGTACCCGACGCGGAGAACCTGAGTGTTATTGTAGCCGGACCGATACCTCCCAACCCCGGCGAACTCATGACTTCGCCTCGTGTCGGCGAGCTGATCAACGAGCTCCGCAACCGTTACGACTATGTGGTGCTCGACACAGCTCCCATCGGTATGGTCAGCGACTCGTTCAACCTCTCGCAGTATATCGACGCCACCATCTTTGTGGTTCGCGACAAGGTTACACGTCTGCAGGATGTCCGATTCCTCAACCAGGTATCCAAGGATGGTCGCCTGAAACGCACCAACATCCTCATCAACGGTACATCGGCCCGCAAAGGCTACGGTTACGGTTATCATCAGAAGTAAACCGTCTGATTGTCGGCGATTTATAACGGCTGTAAATGATTAGGCGAGACCTGTTCTTTTTCCGTATTTTCTGCATCATCTTCTGGGTGATGGGCACCTCGTCGTTCATCTTCGAGGAGTTCATTCCGCCGTTGGAGGTGCTGAAAGCCCCCATCCTGCTCATCGCCGACATCATGATGGTCGTCCTTGGTGTCAAGCTGTTGCGTGACCGTCGCGACATCATCCTTATCTCCATTTTTGTTGGCGTCGGTGCCATTGTGAGTATGATGAATCACGTGCCGACGGTACTGTGGGTCAACGGTATTCGCGACTATGTAGGTATGTTGATGGCGCTACCCATAGTGCGATATTTCCTTAAAAGCAACGAGGCTGCTTATTTCAAGAAATCTTTTGACAAGCAGCTCTTTATCTATCTCGCCATCCAGGCTTTCTGTGTGACGGAGCAGTTCGTCCGTTACGGTGCAAACGACCATGGAGGCGGCGCGATGGGTAACTTCTCGTCAGGTAGTATCTCAATCATAATCATCCTGATCTCTTTCTACTTCGTGCTGAAAAACTGGGATCCGGATGACTATGCCAAAAGCCTTTGGCGCAACCGGTGGTACATCTTTCTGATGTTCCCCGTGTTCCTCAACGAAACCAAGGTGAGCTTCGTTGTCATGGCTGTTTACTTCTTCCTGCTGTTCCCGTTGACGGCAAAGTCGGTGGGCAAGCTTCTGATTGCGGTTCCGATACTTATGGTGGCGTTCATGATGCTTGTCTCGTTGTATCTGTGGGCAACCGGCGATACAAACGATGTGGCTTCTGTGGAATATATAACCAACTATCTGACGGGCGGTGACGAGGCAGAGGAACTGATTGACCTGGCTGACTATGCAGTCGAGTTTGTCGAACTGTCGGTCGAGGAGTGGAACTATGCCGACCTTCCGCGATTTATTAAGTTTGGTATACTGCCCGATGCTCTCAATGACTCGGAGGGCGGGTTGCTGCTTGGTGCCGGCTTCGGTCACCTGAAGGGAGGTACGACACTTGAGCAAACCAAATTCCACAACGAACACCTGCCATTGCTGTATGGCACCAACCCGATGTTGAACATGATAGCCGTACCGCTCGGATTGCTCGGACTCGTGTGGGCTTTCTTCTGGTTTAAGAATGCTATTGCCTTCAAGACGCGAGCCGGCGATCAGCCTTTGCGAATGAAGTTGATGTTGCTCTTTATAACGCTTCTTAGCTTCCTTTATATCAGTTACTTCCGCTATATCGTACCCTGCGTTGTCTTCTATTATCTGTGCGTTGTTACGACCTACAAGGTTAATGATGAGGATGAAGCAATTAACGAGGAAACTGAGAATGATATGCCCAAGCTGATCTCCTAAAACCATCGCCATGAAACCAGCAGCCTCTCCCGCCACGACTCCGGACGTGAGTATCATTGTTCCTGTGTACAATGTCGAAGACTATCTGCGTGAATGTCTTGATTCTCTCGTTGCGCAGACACTGCCGTCCTACGAAGTGATTCTTGTCGATGACGGCTCGACGGATTCAAGCGGTCATATCTGTGATAAGTACGCAGCAGAGTATCCCGATAAAATCCGGGTAATTCATCAGTCCAACAGTCGCCAGGCTGCCGCCCGAAATGCCGGTATAGATGTGGCGCGCGGCCGCTACATAGGATTTGTCGACAGTGATGATAAGATTCTGCCTGACATGTTTGCCGAGATGGTAGAGGCCATGGAAACTCAAGGAGTTGATGTGGTGGTGTCCCGTTGCATCGCGTGGGAGCACGGTCATAAATTGCCTGAGCGCAAGACAGGTGCTATCCGCGTTGATGGTCATGATTTACTAAGGAGATGCTTTGAGTGGGAGGTCGACATTGCTGTTTACACCAAGCTATATCGTCGCGATACCATAGGCGATATACGCTTCGTTACCGGTAATAATCAGGAAGATATACTCTTTCTGACCGATATTCTACTCCAACCTGTCAGTGCGTACATTCTGCCAAAAGGGCATTATATGTATCGTGACCGCCCCGGCAGCGTTACTACAAAATTCCGACCTGCTTTTTTCGATATATTAAAGAACATCGATTATCTCGACGGGGCACTGCCTCAAGACGACCCGGCGCTACGCAAGGCCTTCGAGCTGTATACCCTTTGGTACAACATTATTTCGGGGGTTAAGATTGTGCGGAGTCGGTCGAATGGCGAGTATAAGAAGATGTTACGGAAGAATCGTCGACATATTCTTAGCCACTGGCGCGACATGCTGTTTCATCCCAAAATGACTAACCGTTGGCGTATCAAGGCGTTGTACACGTTCCTTCGGTTGCCGTGAAACACGTTAATGAAACACGTTAACGGCGGAAAATTTGGCAGATTGAAAAAAACTTGCTAAATTTGCAGCGCTTAAGCGCATAGTGATCCCACGGGATGCGCGTTGTGGCTGAGTACAACGATAGTCTTATGGTGTAATGGTAGCACTACAGTTTTTGGTTCTGTCTGTCTAGGTTCGAATCCTGGTAAGACTACACGAAAAATCCGCAAGTTGTTGATAATCAACATTTGCGGATTTTTTTTCTTCTTTATTTTTGACTGCGGATTGACTATCTCGGGGTCATTTCGCCGGCGACGGGGACGGCGAGGCGGCGGCGCACTTCGGCTTTATCGAGACCGGATCCGAACAGGTGCATCATTTTGGTTATGGCCGCCTCGAAGGTGATGTCGTGTCCCGAGATTACGCCCATGGCAGTCAGCAAGTCGCCCGATACGTAGCGTCCGGCGCGCACGGGGCCGTTGACACATTGGGTGACGTTGAGCACCACAATACCTTTGGCCAGAGCCTCGGCGAGGGCATCCATGAACCACTGCGCTGTCGGTGCATTGCCGGCGCCATAGCTACGCATCACCACGCCTTTTAGCCCCGGCGTAGACAGAGCGTGGCGCAGGTGATACTCGTTGAGACCGGGGTGGAGGGTTATGACGCTGATATTGCTGTCCAGTCCGTAATGCACATGCAGGGGCTTGTCGGTGGTATGTCGTGCCAGCGCTTTGCGGTCGTAGTCGATACCGAGGCCGATATGAGCCAATGGCGGGTAGTTGTTCGACTTGAAGGCATTGAAGTTGTCGGCCGAGCGTTTTGTGGCGCGACATCCCCGCCACAGATAGTTTTCGAACAGTATCGCAACCTCGCGTACTGTCGAGCGACCGTCGGGTTCGCGCGAAGCCGCGATCTGAAGTGCCGTGATGAGGTTTTCCTCGCCGTCGGTACGAACTTCGCCTATCGGCAGCTGACTACCAGTGATGATGACCGGTTTGTTCAGATTTTGCAGCATGAACGTCAGTGCCGACGCTGTGTAAGCCATTGTGTCGGTGCCATGCAGCATGACGAAACCATCGTAACTTCCGTAATTTTCCTCGATTACCGAGGCCATCTGGCGCCAGTGCTCGACATTCATGTCGCTCGAATCGATAGGAGGGTCGAACTGAACATTATCTATCTCGTAGTCAAGCATCTTGACTTTTGGCACATTTTCTATAAGGTGGGTGAAGTCGAACGGCCGCAACGCGTGGGTTGCGGGGTCCTCGATCATGCCGATGGTGCCACCGGTGTAGATGATAAGAATTTTAGGGCGGGACATGTCGATGTTTACTTGATGGGTTATGAGGTGCGAATATGTTAGCTATATGGATACTTCGGGGCGTAGGGGATACGAGTCGCGCAGATGCTCGAATGTGGCCGCAGGGTCGTCGGCATTATTGATGGCCTCGCGCATTGCCGATGTGTCAGCCATGGGGTCGTAGCTGTCAGCAACGGCCCGGAGCGATACGGTGTCAGGCACGCTGCATGCGGGACGCACATCTGGATGCAGGTCGGGTAACCCGAAGCGGTGTGTCAAGGCGTTGAGTGCCATCTCGGAAGCGCGAATCTTGCCGTCCATGCTGTAGCCGGCGATGTGCGGTGTGGCAATGTCGGCAGCGTTCATGAGTTCGTGATTGATATGAGGTTCGCCTTCCCAAACGTCGATGACAGAGTGACCGACGAGACCCTCGCTGATAGCTTGCAGCCACGCTTGGTTGTCGACCACGGGGCCACGGGACGAGTTGATGACAATGGGCTTACGCTTCAGCGAGCGGAAGAAGGCTTCGTCGGCAAGATGGAATGTAAGATGAGGGCCATCCTTGACCAGGGGCGTGTGGAACGTTATTATGTCCGCTTCGCGAGCGGCGTCGGCAAGAGTTGACCATCCGTCACTACCTTCGGCCTCGGCGCGTGGCGGGTCGACAAGCATGACGCGAAAACCCATACCGCGAGCCCAGCGCTCGACGATACTGCCGACATGGCCGACACCGACGATAGCAAGTGTCAGTTGCGACGGGTCGCGGTCTATAAGGCGCGCTATCGAGGCCAGTACGTACTGTGCGACAGCGGGAGCATTGCATCCCGGAGCATTTACAGCCTCAATACCGGTGGCGTGACACCACGGCAAGTCGAAATGGTCCATGCCTATGGTGGCGGTAGCGACGAAGCGACATCGGCTGTCTTGCAACAACCCGGCATCGATGCGCGTGCGTGTGCGAACCAGCAGAGCGTCGGCGTCGCGAACCGTTTCGGCCGTTATATCGACCGGGGCAGCATAGACAACCTCTGCGTAGGGCTCGAGGACGCCGTCGAGGTAGGGTATGTATTTGTCGATAATTACTTTCATTCTTATCTATGTCAAAGGACCATTCGGATAACGAAAAAGCCGAGGTAGACAGCCATCAGTGCCAAAATGCCGACGTATCGACGGTCGTGAGGGTTGGTTCCGAACATGTATGACAGTTCGTAAGACGTTACCAGCATGAGGGTAGGGAGGTAGGCCACTGCATTTGCGAAATCGGCCACCATGGCCAGCAAAGTGAAGAGGGCTATGAGGGAAATACTGCCGTTGAATGCGCGCAGATTGGCGTTGAGAGTCAGTACCTTCATGAAGTTGGCACACCACGACACGACCAACAGTACGACCGTTGTGACGGATACCAGGATGAGGTTGAGGGTGCCTTCGAAGTCGAATACCGAGAATAGTCGCGAGAAGTCGGGCAATCGGATGGCCTGCGGATCGATCAATCCCACGCCGAGCGCTATCCACCAGGGCGTTATGATGCCGAGCAGGCATGCGATAATGGTGCGCAGCGACATTATCTTCATCTGGACGCAGCCCAGGAGGAACACCGGGATATAGACGGCAAAGCAGTAGCGCGTCATCGACAGTGCCGACAGGATGAAGAACAGCAGGAAGATGTGCCGCAACCGGCCAACGTCGGCGAACGACGACCATAGCAAGGGCAGACATACCACGATGGACATAGCCAGGATTGTGCCGGTATAAACCTGGTCCATGATGTCGGGCATCGACGCGACCATGACCAGAAAGAACGAGGCCGGCAGCGTGGTCATCGCGCGGAAAGGGTTGAATAACTGGATGATAAACATCCATGACAGCGCAGTAACCAGTAGGATAGCCGTGTTGATGACCATTGTCAGCCATCGGTTGGGAATCCACAAATTTGCCGACTCGAAAATGATGCCGTGGTCGAAGCCGAAGTACGTCACTTCGCCGGTCTGAAAGGCCACACGTGCAGCTACGAGCATGATGATGCCTGTAACGGCCACCATGGCTCGCGAGTTGACAAAGCGGGTTATGTCTAATGCTGTCACGTCGTCGGGATGAGGTTATTTTTCAGCGGCCAGGCGCAACAAGTCGGCGCCAATGTCGCGACGATAGTATTTCTTGTCGAAGTCGAAGCCGTCGATGGCCTCGTAGCTTGTGGCGAGAGCATCGGCGATGGTGTTGCCGTACGATGTCACGGCGATTACGCGACCGCCCGAGGTTACGAGACGTCCGTCGCTGGCACGTTTTGTGCCGGCATGGAACAGTATCGAGTGGTCGGGGTTCAGGTTGCCGGTGATTTCGAGCCCCTTGGCGTACGCTTCGGGGTAGCCGCCTGAGGTAGCTATGACAGTTACGGCAGCGCGCGGGTCGTGGCTTAATTCGGCGTCGCCGAGGTCGCCTTTGGCAGCGCGCAGGGCCAGGTCGACCAAGTCGCCCTGCAGACGCGGTATTACAACCTCGGTTTCGGGGTCACCCATACGGACATTATACTCGATTACCATGGGTTCGCCACCAACATTGATCAGGCCAAGGAAGATGAAGCCGCGATAGGTGATGCCCTCGGTGGCCAGGCCGCGTACGGTGGGGAGGACGATGCGGTCCTCGACATTCTTCATGAACTCCTCGTCGGCGAATACCACGGGGCTGACGGCACCCATGCCGCCTGTGTTGAGACCCTTGTCGCCCTCGCCTACACGCTTGTAGTCTTTGGCCACAGGCAGGATGCGATAGCCCCCGTTGCCGTCGGTGAGCACGAACACCGAGCACTCGATGCCGTCGAGGAACTCCTCGATGACCACCGTTGCCGACGATGCGCCGAACTTGCCGCCGAGCATCTCGGCCAGGGCGGCTTTGGCCTCGTCGAGGTCGTCGATGATGAGTACGCCCTTGCCGGCAGCGAGACCGTCGGCCTTGAGGACGTAGGGAGCCTTGAGCGTTTCGAGGAAGGCTTGACCGTCAGCCAGAGTGCTGGCCGTAAAGCTACGGTAAGCAGCGGTGGGTATGCCGTGACGGTTCATGAACGCTTTGGCAAAATCCTTGCTGCCCTCTAAGGCTGCGCCGGCGCGTGTCGGACCCAGAACGGCCACCTGTGGCATGCGTTCGGCCATGAAGTCGGTGATGCCGGCCACGAGGGGATCCTCGTTGCCCACAACCACGAGGGCTATGTCGTGGTCGGCTACGAAGGCTGCAATACCCTCGAAATCAAGGGGTGAAAGGTCGACGTTGGTACCGTAGGCATCGGTGCCGCCGTTGCCGGGAGCGATCCACAACTGACCCAAGCGGGGGCTTTGGGCTAATTTCCAGGCCAAGGCCGATTCGCGGCCGCCCGAACCAAGAAGGAGCACATTGATTTTGTCCATTGCTGTCATGCGGTTTGTTTGATGATATAATTAGTGCAAAGTTACGAATTTTTCTTGAAGTATTTGTATTTCTACATTTTTGAGTAGTCCGGAGCAGGCGTCCTGCCGGACGCCAGGTATAAATGAAATCATAGTAATATGCACTCCCGACTTAAATTAGCATTGTGGCTCAGAATGTAGTGAATGCTGTTACAGCGA
Source organism: uncultured Bacteroides sp. (assembly GCA_964572615.1). Lineage (GTDB taxonomy): Bacteria > Bacteroidota > Bacteroidia > Bacteroidales > Muribaculaceae > CAG-873. The sequence continues at coordinate 12,920 of CAZNGJ010000014.1, read as the reverse complement.
GGTGGCTGCTATATAAGATGTGTGTTTTGGAGGGTGGGGATTTGGTGGTTTGCGAGATAAGGCGTAAATTTGCAGTCGGTAAAAGGGCGTGGCCAATGTCGCGTTCCGGTTTTTATTGTATCTGCATTTTATGAGCCAATCAACGTTGCAATATCTGCGGTCGTCGGCGACGGACAACTTCTTCCTGCTGGCCGGCCCGTGTGTCATCGAGGACGAGGAATCGCCCTTGCGTATCGCTGAAACCATAGCGCGCGAGGCGGCCGCCCGCGACATCCCGTTTGTATTCAAGGGCAGTTACCGCAAGGCCAACCGCTCGCGCATCGACTCGTTCACCGGCATCGGCGACGAGAAAGCACTGCGTGTGTTGGCTCGGGTACGCGAGGAATTCGGTGTGCCCGTGGTGACCGACATCCACGAGGCAGCAGAGGCCGAGATTGCCGCAGAATACGTGGACATCCTGCAGATACCGGCCTTCCTGTGTCGCCAGACCGATCTGTTGGTGGCCGCAGCACGTACCGGCAAGCTGGTCAATATCAAGAAAGGTCAGTTTCTGTCGCCCGAATCGATGCGGTTCGCCATCGATAAGGTGCGCGATGCCGGCGGCACGCAAGTGGCCGTGACAGACCGTGGCACGATGTTCGGCTACGGCGATCTGATAGTCGACTTTCGCGGCATCCCGACCATGAAAGCTTTCGACGTGCCCGTAATTATGGATGTGACCCACTCGCTGCAGCAGCCCAACACGACGGGTGGCGTTACCGGTGGCCGTCCCGACATGATTGAGACCATAGCTCGCGCCGCCATTGCTACGGGTGCCGACGGACTGTTTGTCGAGACCCATCCCGACCCGTCGGTAGCAAAGAGCGACGGTGCCAACATGCTGCGCCTCGACCTGCTGCCCGGCCTCCTTGACCGCTTGACAGCAATACGCCATACCGTAAACTCCTTTTAAGCAAATCAAAGAAACATAGCTTGAACAGCAATGAAAAAAATACCCCTCATCCTCGCGGCATTAGCTTTCGGCGGTGTCGCATCAGCCCAAAACAATATTGACAATCCCATGACCCGCGCGGTGCTCGAAGTGTACAGCAAGCAACTCAAGGAGGACCCGCAGGACTACGGAACGTGGATGAACCGCGCCAACGAGTACTACCGCCACAGCGAATATATGCGGGCGCTCAGCGACATCGACAACGCCCTCAAGTACATACCCGCCAAGGAAACGGCCGAGCGTGTCAGTGCACTGATGCTTCGAGCCAACATCTACATCCAGACCGAGCGCCTGCAGCAGGCACTCGACGACCTGAACGCCGTGATAGCTCTCGATTCGCAGAATTATGTGGCTATCTATCAACGCGCCAATATCGAGTACACGATGGGCAATTATGCCGAGGCAAAGACCGACTTCCAGCGTCTGCAGCGACTCAATCCGCGCAGTGCCGAGTCGTTCGTCGGGCTGGCACGCATCGCCACCAAGGAATCCAACCTCGGCCTGGCCACCGAGTATCTCGAGCAGGCTGTAAATACCGACCCCAACAACAGCGATCTGTACGTGCGCCGCGCCACCGTTCGCCGCGACATGGGCAACCATCAGGGCGCCGTCGAGGACCTTATCGTCGCCCTGGCAACTAACTCGCGTAACAACCGCGCTATGGCCATGCTTGTCGAGTACGGCGACGTGAACTATCCCGCTGTTATCACGGGACTTACCGAAGTGATGCGTCAGGCGCCCAACGTTGGCATGTATCCATATCTGCGCGCCGTCATCGCACAGCACCACTACCACTACAAGGCAGCCCTGGCCGACTATCAGGCCATCCTGGACAACAATCTCTATAACTATCAGGGAATATGGCGCTCGATGGCCGAGTGCCGGTTCGCATTGGGCGACTTTGAGAATGCTCTGACTGACGTTGACCGTGCTCTCGACATGGACCGCAACGCCGGCGAGGCTGCGTTGCTGCGCGCCCGCATCCTGCGTGCCATGGGTCGCCTCGAAGAGGCCAAGAAGCAGGCTGCGTCGGCCGTGGCCATGATGCCCGGCAATGTCGACGCCCTCAACGAGATGGGCCTGGTGTATGTCAGCCTCAAGGACTACAAGCAAGCCGCCGACCTGTTCGCCGAGACAACACTCAGTGCCGGCGAGACACCCGAAGCTCAGCGCTGCTATATGCTGCGTGCATGGATGCTCGGCACCTACCTCAACCAGCCCGTGGCTGCCGCCGGTTTCTATGATAAGGTGGCCGACATCGCCCTCGAGAACATGGGTAATCCCGTGGCTGCCGTGTACGGTGCTTTCGGCAAACTCTACGCCGGTCACGAGGCCGAGGCCATTGCTGCCATCGAACCTGTTCTGACGAATCACGCCACTAACGCCCAAGTGCAGTATCTGGGTGCATGCTTCTATGCCCAGGCTGACGACATGGACAAAGCCATGACCTACACCGAGCGCGCTCTCGAGGCCGGCTACGCCAACTATTACGACTGGGAGTACGAGGATGACGCCCGCGTCAATGTAGCTCCCCTCCGCAGCGACCTGCGCTTCCTCAACCTCCTCAATCGCTACAAGCACCTTTGGGAGTAAGGAACATAGGACAAACGGTTAAAACAAAAATATGTCAATCTGACATCATGACAAGATGACGGATTGACATATTTAGTTTGCGGATGGAGTATATTTTCCTTCTGTTAGTGGATGTTATGCTCGAGCAAGTATTGATTCCATTCCCGGTCGCGTTGAATTTTCTGTTGCTTTTTCCACGCTTTCTTTTCAGCTTTTTCAGCAGCTTTCTGTTCTTTCTCCCAAGCTTTCTTACGGGCCTTGTACTGCTTGTCGTATTCTTTGTCCCAGGCTTTCTTTTTATCCTTTATCTGAGCCTGATATTCTTTCTTGAATGCTTTCTGATTTTTCGAGGTCCATTTGTCGAAGTCGGCCGGGTAGGCGAGGGTGATATTATTTGCTGCGCAGAACGATTCCCAGGCACGAGTGCGCGTTGCTAAGCTTGCATCAAGCCATGCGTCGTGGCGCTGTCTGTAGCCGGCTTTGTGCTGTTTGTCATATTCTTTTTCTTTAGCCTTGTAAGCTTTGTCGTGTTCTTTGTCCCAAGCTTTTTTGTCGGCCTTGAAAGCAGCCTTATGCTCTTTGTTCCAGGCTTTTTGTTCTGCCTTGGTCCATTTGTAGTATTCGACGGGACGTGTGATGCTCTGCGTTTCCGGTGTTAATGATACTGTCTTTGTGGCTACCGGCGATTGTGCAGTTTTGGCGTAGATAGAGCCGCTGATACAGATGCTGACGGCGAGGATGAGTGAGTGGGCGATGCGTGTGGTTTTCATAGTCAGGTTGTGTGTTTTGTGATGGATGAAATAGTATGTATTATTTATACACTTACGTCAGGAAATAAGTTTTGAGGTAATATGATTTTTAACAATAAGCGAGGGGCCGAGCGGAATGCCCGGCCCCTCGATGGGTTTAAGAGGTCGTGAGGTCACGACCCCTTTTTTGTTGGTCTTACTTAACGATAATCTTGGTAACGGTCGAGCCCTGGCGGCGGATAACTACGCTGCCGGGAGTGGGCTGATCGAGGCGTATACCGCGCAAGTCGTAGTATTCGACGGGAGCGTTGGCGTCGTTGGCGTCATTGAGGACGTCGTTGACACCGGAAGCACCATTCAGGATAAACGAAGCCGAAGTGGTGGTGACAGGCTGTGCGTTCTTGACGGCGTAAGCGCGGAAGCCGTAAGCGTCGCGGTGCCATGCGTAGAGGTTGCCTGCGTTGTCGAATGTGAGCTGGTTGACCTCGTCGCAGCCGTCCGAACCGGGGATGAGGTAAAGCTTGGTCAGCTTGGGAGTGTTGTTGTCCCATTCCACGCTCCAGATACCGATACCGGTAGCCTTTTCGGAGATGGCCATGGTCTTGAGGTCGGAAGTGATGGCGATACCCGAGCCGCAGTCGGGCAGATAGTCACCGAGGGTCGACGAGTTGAACTTGACGTTGCCGGCATTGTCAACATAGACGAATGCGGGCTTGTTTTCCGAGTTTTCTGAGTTGGCCTGGGCCACGAAGATACCGTCGGGGATAGCAACGATTTCGACGTTGGTACCGGTCATCAGGTTTTTGCCTGTGATGCCTGCGAAGGGTTCGGGAATCTGGTTCCAGGGGTTGGAAGTACCGATCTTCTGGCGGGTCAGGGTCATGGTGCCGTTGCCTTCGGGGAAGTCTTCCGAGAAGGTGTACATCATGGTTTCTGCGCCTGAGCCCTGGAAGGCTACAGCGGTCGAGCCGCCACCGATTGACTTGCCGTCGAGGATGTGAGCACCGGTGTTGTTACGGGTGCCACCCAGTACGTCGCGAGTGGTTTCGGGAGCCGAAGCGTCAAATTCCCAGTAACCGGCGGCAGGATCGGACCAGTCGGTGATGTATGCCTTGCCGGCGGTGTTGCTCAGACGGAAGGGCGAGTTAACCTTGGATGCTACCCATTCGTTGCCTTCGGGCAGATAGGTGTCAACCTTGGTCAGGTCGGGGTTGTAGACGGTAACGCCCTGCTTGTAACCGGCCGAGGTGATGATGCGGCCGAAGTTGGGGCTATTCTGGTCGGAAATCCAGGTTACACCACCGCGCGAGTTGTTCTTGAGCTTAACGTCCGAAGCGTAGAGAAGACCGCTGGAGTGAACATTAGCACCGGTGAGACGTACAGCCCACGTATAGCTGCCTCCTTCTTCGGGTACTTCGAAGGTAACGGTGTTGATACCGGCATTTACTGCGCCGAGGTCAATGGTATGAACGTCTTCGCCACCTACCTGGGTGAATACAACTTCTGCCTTGTCAGCGTCGGCCGAAGCCATGAACGACAGTTCGTATTTGCCATAGTCAGCCGATTCGATCTTGAGGTCGTAAGCGTAGGGAGCGGCGGGGATTTCCTGCATGACATTCTTGGTGGTCAGACGGGTCAGTGCGTTCTGATTCATGCCCATCAGCACGATGTGAGCCGAGGTAACGGCGTTGGTGCTGTTGTCGCGTTCAACGACGGTAACACCGGCTACGCCGAGCTGCGAACCGAGGTTGTCCTCAGCCTTAGCCTTGGCGGGTGCATTAGCAGCACCGTTCTTGTTGACTTCAACTTCGACAGCGTCAGCCAAGCCGTTGGAAACGTCGAGCATGGTAACACCTGCAGCATTGTCAGCGGGAACGGTCAGATAGGTGTGGCCGGCGTACTTGAAGGCGGTAGCACCGGTTGCGTTGGCCAGCTGGTCGTGGTTGGAGAACACGGTCATGTCGGTGGGAGAGTCTGTGGTTTTATTATCGAGCTCGATAATACCGGCTTTCGAGGATACAAGCCAAACCTTAGTGTCATCAAGTGGCGAAACGATGAAGCGATAGTCTTCGCCGAGAGTATCGTCGGTCATGTTGGTCTTGTTGATTTGGGGCTTGTGGACGCTTTCTGCAACGCCTTCACCGTCGGCAACAGTGATTTCCAGTGTACGCAGGGCGTAGGGCGGGGTGATAGTGGGGCTACCCAGCGTGATGGAACCTTCTTCGAGGGTGCCCTGGTAAGCGAATGTATTGCCACTGTATGTGCGATACCACAGCGCTGCGTTTTTGGTTTTGATGAACGCGATGGGATCGCCGGTGGGAATGCCTTCGAGGTCGTTCTCCCAACGGTAGAAGCTGAGCTCGCCACGACCGGGATCGCCTTCCTGGATTTCTGTGTCCGAGTAGTGCAGTTTGGTCTGGGGACAAGCTACGAGTACGCCGTCGGCAGTTACCTGGATGTCCGAGCAGTCGAGGATGGAACCCTCCATGCCGGCGGTCGAGGGAGTGGCCAGTACCTTCTGATTCTCGGTGTCGTAAACAACGATGGTCGGGTTCTTGGCATCGTCGAGGGCGAGGATGTAGAGCTTCTGACCCTTGGCTACGACGCGACGGATGGTCTTGCCGGCCAGTTCGGTGATGTTGTTGGTGTATTCGTGGTTGAAGTTGTACTTGTCGGCGGCGCCGTAGGCGGTGTGGTCGCCCAGTTCGTCGGGATAGTTGAACTTCAGGTCGTCGGGCTGAATCCATTCCTTGTTTTCGAGCCACATCTTGGGATATACGCAGTTGCCGGGAACAACAACTACTTCCTGGGGAGCTACGGTCTTATAGTCGGGATGCTCGTAGGTCACGGTGTATGTGCCGGGTTCGAGGTTGAAGAATACGTAAGCACCGTTGTAGTTTTCGTCGGTAGTGTATTCGGCAATCTTCTCGCCATCCTTGAGCAGGTTGACCTTGACGCCGTTCAGGGGCTTGTAGACGTCCTCCGAGTTGGCACGGGGCTTATAGAGGGCGTGGGTGAACTTCTCGTGCTGGTCGCGAACGATACCGTAGATGTCGCCGGTTGTCTCGCGGGGGAAACCGAAGTATTCGGCAACGCCACGGCCGTAGGCACAGCCTTCCTCGAAGTCAACGTCGAAGTTCATGCCGCGGTGGGTAGCAGGATAGTATGTGTGGAAGTAGCCTTCGACGAGATAACCGGGGCAACCGTGCTTCATTACGCCGAGGTAGCCGTAATAACCGAGGCTGTTGGTCGAGCCTGAGCCACTGCCCATGAAGTCGACGTCACCATTAATATATGTGGAGTTGGCGCTCCACGATGCGTGTGCGTTTGCAAACGAGTAAATCGAGGCTGCTTCAGCCATCTCCCACGAGCCTTGGACGGCTACGTTCTGTTTGCCGTTCTTACCACGGTACATGAACAGATGGTAGTTGGTGGCGCTACCGAGGTCTTTAGCGGCGTTGGAGTGGATGGAGATGAAGATGTCGAAGTCGTTGTACTCAACCTCGGCTGCGATTTCGGGCAGCGAGCGGTTGTACTGCATGTAGTTGGGCGACGAGGTTGTGTTGTTGGCCTCGAAGGGACCGTTCTTCACGCGCGACATTACGATGTTCTGGCTGAGGTCCTTGGCGGCACCGATTTCCCAACGTTGTCCCTCCTGGTTGAGGGTGCGGTCGAAGGGTACGCCCATCTCGATGAGGGTTTCGAGTACGCCGAAGCCCTTGATAAGGTCGGTATTCGACTCGAAAAAGCCTGTGGTGTCGGTGTTGGTCGACGAGTAGTCTTTGTGACCGATGGTCTGTACAGGACGGTCGTTGCCGGTCCACGAGCCGTGGCCCGGGTTGATGTAATAACGGAAGTCTTCGGGAGACTGGGCCGTGGCAGCAAATGTACCCGCCATGACCAGAGCTGAAGCTACAAGTATTTTTTTCATTGTCTTGTGTATTCTATATGGTTAAGGGGGGATTATTTAACTGTCATAAGGTAGAGTTTGCCCATGTTGTCGGAGAAGACGATGTTGCCCGCAGCTACCGAACCCGAGGGATACATGGCGATAACCGAGCTGTCGGTCAGTTTCTGCATCTTGCCGTCGAGACCGGCGGCTACTACGGTCGATGCGGTGGTGTTAGTGCCGTCGTCGATGTCCTGCATGCCGATGATGGTGTCGTTGCCGAACCATTTGGGAGCGTGGATGTAGCCGAGCGAAATGACGTTAGAGCCGTCGAGGTCGCATACGAAGCAACCGGCCTGAGCCTTGTAGTAAACGATTTTCTTGCCGTCGGGGCTGATGGAGGGCCACAGATAGCTGCCTTTGCCCTGGGGGTTGAGCACCTTGGTGTTCGAGCCGTTGGTAACGACAAGGTCGCCACGGTTGATGCCTACCACGGGAGCCGAAGCACTCTGAACAGCAGCGCCGGTGAGGCTCTTGGCCTTGCGTACGGGACGGGCGGCGTCGGATGTCAGGGTCTGTACAACGCCGTTGTTGCTCAGCGTGAAGCCGTTGAAGTTGCGGCTGGGCTCAGCGATGGTTACGGTCTTGCCGGTCACGGTGTTGGTGGCCTTAACGCCGGTGTGCGAGCGGCGCTTGGCGTCGAACACGCGCTGACGGTAAACCACGTTGCTGCCGTCGGTACTCATCTGCAGGTCGAGCATGTTGCCGTTGTCGGCGATCTTCTTGATGTTGCCGTTGGCCAGTGTCAGGCCCGACAGGGAGTTGGTGGCTACGTCGCTGACTACGACGTAGGTGCCGTCGGCCGAGATAGCGGCTTCGCCAACGACGAGGTCGGCGGGCGTTGCGATCTGCTTAACCGAGGTGACAGTCAACTCCTTAGCGTCGACAGCAAATATTGCTGCAGCAATCATGGCTGTCGAGATCCAAAGTTTTTTCATGTTGAAGTTGATTGATAGATTGGTATTTAGGATTTGATTTGTTATTCGCTTAGGTACTGGATAAGGCGATATGTAAGGCCCCAACCGGGAATTTGACCCAAAATTACAACAAAAAATCGAAACAGCCCAAAACTTCCGCCCTCTTTTTTTTGGCGGTTTGTTTTGTTATGTCAGTTTTAAGGCGTATTTTTGCACTGACATAACAGCCGGCCGCAGTGTCGGCCTTTGGTCATTGATACTCCCCTCCACGTTATGCTGAACAAAATCAATCAATAAAATACTTAACAATCAACTATTTATGAAAAATAATCTTTTAATGACGGCGGTGCTCGGCACAGCCCTCGTCATGACGACATCTTGCGGCAAAAAGCTCGGTCAGTTCCAGCAGGATTACTTTTCGACCAATCCCAACCCTCTCGAGGTGGTAGGCGAAAAGGTTCCCGCAACCGTTACAGCCAAAGTTCCCGCCAAATTCTTCGTCAAGAATGCAGCCGTGACTGTTACCCCCACACTCGTATATAACGGCACCGAGACAGCCAGCCAGTCGTACGCCTTCCAGGGAGAGAAGGTGCGCGGCAACGCTCCCGTAGTCAGCTACGAATACGGCGGCACATTCAATATCCCCGTGTCGTTCAACTATACCCCCGCCATGGATCAGAGCAAGCTCTACCTCGACTTCGTGGTGACCCAGGGCAACAAGCAGTATGCACTGCCCCGCGTTGAGGTAGCCACCGGTGTGATCAGCACCGCAGCCCTCGCTGACGCCGCTACCGTCAACCCGGCTCTCGCCAAGGATGCCTTCCAGCGTATCATCAATGAGAAGTATGCTGCCGACATCATGTTCCTTATCAATCAGGCCAACATCCGCGCCGAGCAGCTTAAGACCAACGCCATCGTCGAGCTCCAGAATCAGCTCGTCGAAGCCAATGGCGACAACAAGCGTCAGATTGAGGAAATCAACATCGCATCGTACGCATCGCCCGACGGCACCATGGCCTTCAATACCCAGTTGGCCGAACAGCGCGAAGCCAACACCAAGGCATACATGAACAACCAGCTCAAGAAAGACAAAATCACCGAGTTCGGCGAACTGACCGCCAACTTCACCCCCGAAGACTGGGAAGGCTTCCAGAAACTCGTGTCGCGCAGCAATATCCAGGATAAGGAACTCATCCTGAGCGTACTGTCGATGTACAAAGACCCCGAGCAGCGCGAAACCGAGATCCGCAACCTCGGCGTCGTATTCGAGGAACTGGCCGACCAGATCTTGCCCCAACTCCGCTACTCGCGCATCACAGCCTCGATTAACGTTATCGGTAAAACCGATGCTGAAATCCAGGAACAGTATGCCGCCGATCCTTCCAAGCTGTCCATCGAGGAACTCCTCTATGCCGCAACCCTCACCGACGACAACGCCAAGCGCCAGGATATCTACGCCACTGCTTCGCGCCTCTATCCCAACGACTACCGCGCATGGAACGACCTCGGTATGACCCAGTATATCAACAAGGACTACAAGGGTGCCAAGAGCTCGTTCACCAAGGCCGCATCCCTCGCCAAGGGTAATGCCGAGCCTCAGATGAATCTCGGTCTCATCGAGCTTCTCAACGGCAACTACAATGACGCCAACCGCTACTTCGGTTCGGCAGCCGGTACCGACAACCTCGGCGAAGCCCTCGGCGTTTACTACCTCAAGCAGGGTGACAACGCCGCAGCCGTACGCGCATTCGGTGACGCCAAGAGCAACAACGCCGCTCTCGCACAGATTCTTACCAAGAACTACTCGAAGGCCAAATCGACTCTCGCAGGCATCAACAAACCCGACGCCACCACCTACTACCTGATGGCCATCCTCGGTGCCCGCACCAACAATGAGTCGATGATCACCAACAACCTCAAGCAGGCCATCAAACTCGACAACAAGCTCGCCGCCAAGGCCGCCAATGATCTCGAGTTTGCCAACTTCAACCTCTCTCGCGCTCTCCACTAATCTCCTGCGTAATCATCCGCGCCGCTGACCTCACTGTCAGCGCCGCGCCACAACTGACCCCGGCCGGACACTCCCCGCGAGTGCCCGGCCGGTCTTCGTTTTATGAAACAGCTCTGTTTATTAAGAAAGCAACTATAAGGTTATTCAAGTACTTCCCATGAGCCTCCTTTTGTCGGACCGATGTGTCTTAATCTGCCCTCTTTAACAAGCGCATCCAATCTACGTTGGACACTACTCTCATGAAGTTTGAGGCTTTCGGCAATTTCTACTCTTGTTATTATCGGGTTTTCCGAGATCAACGCGATAATTCTCTTTTTCTGTTCGGTTTTAGTTCGGTTATGGATCGGTTTTGGTTCGATTCCGGTTCGATTGTTGATCGCCCCTGATTGACATAAAAATATCACGACCGCGCAGAAAAATTTAGATGTTTACGAAACAAAAATTTGGAGAGGTGGTAAATAATCTTTAACTTTGCGGATGTAAACCTAATCATTTTTATACTGTTCATCCATGAAACGCTTTGCACATTTCCTCCTCGCCTCGATTTTGCCTTTCATCGGGCAAATTGTGGCATGCTTGAGCGTGCTGTGTGGCGGGGGCGTGGTGTATGGCGAGAATGACGGGAGTAATTTTGTGCGGACTACGACGTTTCTGTCGGGGGCGACGGAGCCTACCCGCGGGCGAACCTCGACTGTCTATTATGACGGTATGGGGCGCGAGGTGCTGAGTGTGGTCGGTATGTCCGATGGTGTCGGTTCGACGGCTGTTCGGTCGGACTATGATGGCCGCGGTAATCTGTCGAAGAAATGGCTTCCCGTACCGGGCGATGTCTCCGTACTCAACCGTAAGAAATACGAATCAAAGGCCAAAGCTTTTTATGGGCAGGATGAGGTGTGCTACAGTTCGTACGGCTATGAGGAGTCGGCACGCAACCGCCTCATAATGGAGGTAGGTCCGGGCAAGCATTGGAATCCTAAATATCCGATAGGTGTCAAGACTTCATTCGCGCGCAATACGGAACAGGGTAGTAGCGAGCCGGAATATTCGTGCAAGATACTTATGGCCAACCGAACCGATGGCCGTGTCAGTGTCAACGGATATTACAAGCCGGGGACTCTGCGTATCACCGAAACCACTGACGAGGACGGACTGCGCACGCTCATGTTCGAGACGCGCGCCGGACAAGTTGTGATGAAACGGCGTATAAGTCCAAATGGGCAGTTTGCCGACACCCGGTTCGTCTACGACATCGTGGGCGACCTGCGGCATATTATCTCGCCTGAGGGATCGCGACAAGTGCCAGCCTCGGGAACGGTAAACAAGAAAATACTCGAAAACTTTGCCCAGTCCTACACCTACGACTACAGCCACCGCTGCGTCAGCGAGAAAATCCCCGGTTGCGGTGCCACCGAGTATGTCTACGACAAGTTCGGCAACATCATTCTCAGCGCTGACGCCGAACAGCGCGCTCGCTCGGAGTGGACTGTGACGAAGTACGACAAACGTATGCGCCCCATAGTGCGGGGCACGGCCACCATACTGTCCGCCCGCGCGGCATTGCAGACCTGTTACGCCGACTCTCTGTTTGTCGAGTCGTTCGTCGACGATCCCAACACGATGGAGACGGCGCTGATGTACACCAATACTTGCGGTCCGGAGGGCTTTACTCCCTACATAGCATGGTATTACGACAATTATAAATTTATACAAGCTCCGAACAGCAATGCCAAGGCTCAGTTCGAAGCCGTTCCCGACGGCAACTATACTGCTGTCGGCCTGTACACCGGCACGGCCATGAAAAGTGAGGGCGGTGAGACATATTTCCGCGCTGTCAAGTATGATTCGCGCAAGAATGTTACGATGACTTCCTTTTGGGACTGTTATCTTCAAAAAGTGCGATACACCGAGACCACCGAGTACGATTTTGTCGGTCAGCCCGTCAGCCGTACCGAGAAAAAAGAGGAGATGTCCGAGGGCGCGACATTGTCGTCCGACAAACTCGAATGGCACTACAGCTATGACGACATGGGACGACTGACCGAGCAGACTTTAAGTATTAATGGTGCTACACCGTTCATCGTCACGTCAGCGCAGTACGACGATATCGGGCGTATGGTCAGCCAGTGGCGAGGCATCGATGTGGCATACGACTATGACATCCGCGGGCGAATATCCTCCATTAGCTCGGCAGCCTATTCGGAAACATCCGGGTATGAAATCAACCCATATTCGACTCAACCCATAAGCTATAAGTATCTCAACTATACCACCGAGAGTTGGGGCCGTCAACCGTTCTCGCTGACAATGAACTACAAGTATGACGGGTTTGGGCGGATGAGGAGTGCTGTGTCGTACGATGACGGATTGACACTGGAGTTCTCCGAAATTGCAGACGTTGACCTCGATGCCAACGTCATCGGCGTGTCGCGAAAGTATAACTCGAGATTCGTGCAGGACGCCGTCATGACAATGGAGGGCGGCAAGGTAACGGGAGTCAATAATATCGCCTCGCCTTACTATGCCGACTTTGTAGGCAACTTCCCCGACGGCGAGTACACACTTGATTATGACCAAAACGGACGACTCATCGCCGATGGTACCCGTCAGGTGAAGAAGATAACATATCACTCGTCTATCGACCGACCCAAACGCATCACAATGGAGAACGGCGATTATACGGCCAGTGACTACCTGCCCGACGGCACGCTGCTCAACCGTTCGTTTTCGTCGA
>CAZNGJ010000013.1:0-34078 GCA_964572615.1 uncultured Bacteroides sp. | reverse complement strand
TGGTGCCGCCTATATCAATTCCGATAACGTAGGGTTTCATGTCTTTTTTATGGTATATATTGTTAGATGTGTATTCGGTAAGAAGTATGTGGGTACAAAGGTAACAAAAAGTTTTGAAAAAAGGTTAGCCCTGCGGTAATTTTTTTATGGGGAAATGTTTGGATTTTTTGGAATTATATACTATTTTTGCAAGACGATGTCCGGTCGTTGTTGCGTCCGAGCGTGACCTTGATGTGCCCCAAAGTGCGCGGAGTCCGCTTGTACAGCCACCTCCGGGAGTATCAGACCCATCTTATACCACAAAATACAAGACCCTCATTACAACCAAAATAGACCCATCAAATACGCTCCCCGAGGGAGCAAAAACCTCAAATCAGACACAATTAAATCTTTATAACAATTTTTAACCAATCACCCGTATGAAAAAAATGTTAATGCGCGCATTACTTTTTGCAGGGATAGCTGTCGCCTCGGTGTTCGGCACCAGGGCGGCCACACTTGTGCAGAAGAATGCGTTTGCTTACGACATCCGTGTGGACAACAGTGCTGACAAGTACAATCCCACGGTATCGTACAAGCTGAACGGCTTGGCATCGGCGGTTACCATCCAGCCGATGGTTAACGGCAAGGCGCTGGGTACCGCCACCACAGGTACGCTGACCCAGTCCAACTCGGTGAAAGTCGCCGTTCCCGCCACCGCCGACGGCACCGTGACCTTCCAAATCAAGGTCACCACAGCCAACCCCGTAACCACTCCTACCAACATTAAGGAAGGTAAAGCAAGTGTTGTAGGTTCAAATTATGGTTACAAATTTTACGCACCTTTAGGTATTGCAGTAAATAACTGCCCGAACTCGAACTCGTTCGGTCAGATTGTAATTTCCGAAGGTGGTTATACGTCCGGTTCTGCACATTTTTCTGGAACTGGTGCTTCGGGCCGTGGCCCCGGTCTGTATCCCTTCGACCCGCAGATGCAACCTATTGCCAATGCAGCTGCCGGTGGAAAATACGGTTTTACCGGTGCGCTCGACATGTTGACACCTTATATCTTCAACCGTATTCGTTTCTCAGAAGACGGTCGTCTGTTCATGTACACCTTTAAGGCGAACAAGTCGAATAACGGTGGTGCTATCTATGAGTTCCAATCCGGTCTGAATACCAGTGCTTCGGACGGTGCCGGTCTTAATGGTGGCGTAAATACCATCGTTTCCGGTATCCCTAAAGCAACTTTGCGAAATAGTGGTGAAACCGTTAATACAATAAAAAACTCAGTAACTAATCAGGACATAGGTCCCGGTTTCAGCGTATATGGTTCGGGAAGTAACCTTAAATTAGGTGTTGTTCGCCAGCTTACTATCGGTAATGGATATCGCGGCCAGGTAGTAGGCGAGTTTTATAACCTTGGCACTAAGACAACTTGGTCAGGGAATCCAAGTGTAACAATTGATAAAAGTTCTAATCCCGGTATCTACAGCATTCAGCGTACTCAGTACGTAACGGGTATTTGGGATAAGAGCGGTTCAGGCTTTTCAGCTATCGGCCGCGCGTCGGGTGGTTCTGCAACCGATGCTACATTATCTCACTATAACATGACCGGTACGCCCACATGCGATTATTATGATGGTACCCAGGCTACCATTCAGTTTGGTGGTGAGGTCTATAATGCACAATATAATAAGGATTACACACTTCTTGCTGTAGCAAAAAAAGGAGGCGTAGTTGAAATTTATAAGGTAACTTGGCCTTCGACAGCCGGTGCCGCTCCCACTTATACTCTCGGTTGTAAATTTACTCTTGCCGGTGAAACAACTAACGACGTAGCGTTCGACTATGCAAATAACGTTTATGTTGGTAACCGTTCGAGCGAATACGTTGTTGCTTATCAGCTGCCTTCGGATGTGGCAGGTAAGACTGTGACTGTGCCCGCGCCCGCAAACCAGGCTTACACCATCGTTGCGCCCGCGATTGTGGTGACCGGTACGTCGAAGTGGAATGCCGACGGTAAGGCTCAGACAGCTACTCTGACCTGGAACAAGGTTGAAGGTGCTACAGGCTACAACGTTTACTTCGAAGGCGAGCGCATCGAGGACAACGTGCAGGGTACTACCTACTCGTGCGATCTGCCCCTCGTTAAAGGCGCCAAGAACGTGTTCGAGGTTGCTCCCATCATCAACGGCAAGGAAGGCAAGAAGAGCGCCGAGTGCGTAGTTTACCACAAGGATTACGTTGCCGCCGAATTTACAGTCAAGGTGGAGCGCGACCCCGAGACCGGTCAGCAAGACGCTGTCATCAACTGGACCGCTCCCAAATACGGTACTCCCATACAGTACGAGATCCTTCGTTATGACGTGAGCCACAACGAAAACGGTGAGCCTATTTACGAAAACGAGACGAATATATCCCAAAAACTCTCTCCTGACGTAAAGACCTTCACCGACCCCAACCTGATGATGGCAACATACGCTTATCGTATCCGTACCACTTTCCGTGGTTATGCATTTATCGGTGTCACGGCTAAAGGTACCGCTACCGTGAACCACTTCAAGACTTCGGGCTACTCGGACGAGGTGACCGCAACTCCCGCTCCCTCGAAGCCTCAGATCACTCTGCTCGAAACCTTCCCCGGCCGTAACACCGTGCGTGTTCACTGGATTCTCCCCTACGAGACTACCAAGGCCAAGTACTTCAACCTGTACCGCGACGGTATCAAGGTCGTTGAACAGGGTGACTACCGCGAAGTTAACGACTTCTACATCCCCAACGGCCAGCCCACATACGTGGTCGAGGCTGTTTATCCCGACGGCACCCGTCTGTTCTCCGATCCCGTTCAACTCGAAGAAGAACTGAAGCGCGACAACTCGGTAACGCAGTACGGTCTGGTCGAAGTTTACGACTATCCCATCGTTAGCCAGGCTGAAGCCGACGAGCGCGGTCTGACTGCCGAGAATGCGTTTATCACCGACCGCGAAGGCTCGGCTGTTGCCAACATGCACCTCGCCGAAGGCGCTTACGGTACCCGTGGTGGTATATACCGCTCGGCCAAGTTCAAGAACGGCAAGTGGTACCTCTCGCAGCTGCATGACCGTACCGACATCGACGGCACCAAGAAAGACGGTACCGACTATGCCGACTATAACCAGGCTCACGGTAATGCCGACCACAAGGGCGGTATCATCGAGATCAACGCTCACGACGACGAAATCCTCAAGGACGGTAACGCCAAGCGCGTTGTCGAGTTCCCCGCAGCCATCAACCAGGTGATCGCCTGTGACGAGGCCGGCGGCGAAAACCTCAACCTCGTGGTTCGCGGCGAAACCGGTAACACTTCGAGCTGGTTCTACGGCGACAATACTGTCCTCGACGTTCACCACTACAACGGTAAGTGGAGCAAGAAGTCGCTTAACACTGAAAGCAATGGCTTTGCTCCCGGTAAGGACTACAAGGCTACCAACCAGATCGGCCGTGTTCACTATCTGTCGGCCGAAGGTCAGCTGTGGAGCTCAAACGGCGGTAAGATCTACATGGCAATGAACCGTCTGCCCTATATGTACGTAATCGACTGTCAGAACATCGGCGGTGAGCTCGTCAGCACTACCCGCAAGTTCGAAATCCCCTCGAACGAATCGGATCACATCCAGGACGACGGCACAGTAGGCCACACCGAGAACTATGCTTTCCAGATTCAGGGTCGTAAGGACTTCATCTGGCAGCAGCGTTCGTGCGGTTACTACTATGTGAACTATGAGACCGGCGCTTATCACAAGCTGATCGGCGAAGACCTGGCCCGTAACGCAGGCGGTCTGACCTTCCTGTTCAACGACGAAATCTTCTTCATCCATCCCAACTGCTCGTTCTCGGCTAACAACGGTAACTTCGTTATCGACATGCCTTATCGCAATAACGACGACAACGAGACCGTAGCCGACGCCGACTTCGATAAACTTATTCCCATCGCCGCCTGGACTCAGGACGGTTACTCCGACTCTGAATCGGCCGGTAACGCCAACGGTCAGTGGTACGGCTTCGAACTCGACGAAGAGAACGATTGCGCTTACATCTACCTCTATGTGCCCGGTGTACGCTTTGCCAAGTATCGCCTGTACAGCACCTACTCGATGCCTTCGCCTCCCGCTTACCTCGACGTTGAGATCAAGCATGACGACGAAGACGCTCCCACCGATATCACCCACTTCGATGCCACCATCACATGGCGTCGTCCGCAGGACTACGGTTTCTCGGGCGACCAGGTTGACTGGGATATCGACCACTACCGTGTCGAGCTGTTCGACTCGAACATGAAGCTCGTTAAGCAGTTCGAAGACGTCAAGGACCTCGGCTATGCCAACCAGGATCACTGGTACGAAGTTAAATACGAAGCCGACGAGGAAGGCAATAAGCACGTCGACGAACAGCGCTACACCGTGCATGTAACTCCCGTATTCATCCGTAACCAGGTGGCTGTTCCCTACTTCCGCGACGGTGACGTGGCTATCGCTTCCGACGCTACCTCGTACGAGGCTGCTATCAAGGACATCAACGCCACCAGCTACCAGGTGGAAGGTACCGATACCTACCGTATCGACATCGACGTTGAACCCGCCGACAAGAACGAGTATCCCGAACCCGTAAGCCACTTCGCTATCGAATACTCGACCGACGGTGGTGAGACCTGGTCGACCATCCCCAACCTGTGGATGTTCCAGAACGGTGGTCAGCTGTACGCTTCCGAGGGTGATGCCAATGCCCACGAGGCTGCCGGTATCCACAACCACACTCTGCCCGGCACCTACCGCTTCGCTCCCGATGCAACCGTTATCGTGCCTCAGTCGACCGACGGCACCGCCGATGTCGACAAGGGTCAGCACGACGGTGGCCAGCCCTGTGTAGCGTTCTACTACACCGACGTTCAGCCCACTGACAATATCGTTTATCGCGCTACTGCCCGCTATGCTGCCGGCAACCAGTACATCGCCAAGGAGGCATCCGTAGCCAAGCCCGCTGTTGACGGTGGTACCACCGGTGCAGCCGACGTATTCGGTGACACCGTGGCCGACGCAAGCATCTATCCCGTGCCCGCAGTGAGCACCATCACTGCCCGTGCCTCGGAAGCCATCCGCTCGGTACGCATCTACAGCATGAACGGTGCTCTGGTCAAGAACCTGGCCGGCAACGACGACAATGTAATGTCGATCAACATCAGCGAACTCCCCGAAGGCAACTACCTCGTTGTCATCAACGACCTCAAGCCTCTGCGCATGGTCAAGAAGTAATCGCTGACGCGAGATATCCCCTCTAATCCAAGCCCCGCAGGCCCCTCCGGCCTGCGGGGCTTGCTGTGTTTAGTAGCAGTGCTTGCTGTGTTTTTGCCAATTCCCAAAAAATTCGTAATTTTGTTGTGAATAGTCCAAGACAGGAGAACAGGAGAGCTTTTTGTCTTTTAGTCGAAGACAGGAGAACAGGAGAACTTTTTGTCTTTTTGTCTTTTAGTCGAAGACAGGAGAACTATTGGTCCAAGACAGGAGAACAGGAGAGCTTTTTGTCTTTTAGTCGAAGACAGGAGAACAGGAGGACTTTTTTGCTCTTTTTGTTTTTGCCTTTTGTCTTTATTTATTTTGAGTTTTAGAGTATTTTAGATGAATACCAAAAAATATAGTGTTGATGAATTGATCGAGACTGTCCGGGAGGCGGCATACGAAGTCAGGCGCCATTTTACACCCGGTTATCTCGAATCATTATATCGCAATGCTCTCTGTGTTGAACTTGCCGAGCGAGGATTAGAATATAAGACTGAATATCCTTTGCCCGTTAGGTATAAAAATAATCTCATTGGAGACTTTAGAGCCGATATTATTGTTGAAGACAAGTTAATAATCGAGCTAAAAGCTGTCAGAGAACTCACTCTTGCTCACGAACTGCAATTAGTTAATTATCTTACTGTTACGGGCATAGACGAAGGATTGCTAATTAACTATGGTTCAGAAAAATACCGAATAATCCATAAAACCCGCTTATACAAACCCCGCCAAACCACCAATCTCCCCCCAAAATAATAAATCTCCCGTCCTCCTGTCTTATATCAACCCAAAAAAATTTCTCCTGTTCTCCTGTCTTAGACCACAAGACCCAAAGAACTCCTGTTCTCCTGTCTTAGATCACAATATTCTCCTGTCTTAGATCATCCCCCCCAAGTTATGAGTGCTTTTTTGATTGCTATAGCGGTGCTGGTTGGCGGATACGCCCTCTACGGATTGGTAGTGGAGCGCGTGTTCGGTACCGACCCTACGCGCCTGACCCCCGCCGTCGAACTCCGCGATGACGTAGACTTCCTCCCCATGCCGACATGGAAGGTGTTCCTCATCCAGTTCCTTAACATAGCCGGCCTCGGACCCATCTTCGGAGCTATCATGGGCGTGATGTTCGGCCCCGCCGCCTTCCTGTGGATAGTGCTCGGCACGATATTTGCCGGCGCCGTCCACGACTTCATCTCGGCCATGATGTCGATGCGGTCGGGTGGGGCGTCGCTCCCCGAGATAGTCGGTAAGGAGCTCGGCCGACCCATTATGCAGGTGATGCGCGGGTTCTCGATAGTGCTGCTCGTGCTCGTGGCCGCCGTATTCGTGCTCACGCCTGCCGACTTGCTGTCCGTACTGACACCCGACCGCCTGGACCGCTTCTTCTGGATAGCCGTCATCTTCGGCTACTATATACTGGCCACACTTCTGCCCATCGACAAACTGATAGGCCGCTTCTATCCCGTGTTTGGCGCGGCGTTGCTGTTCATGGCAGCCGGACTGCTCGGCTACCTGCTGTTCAGCGGCGTCATGATACCCGACGGATTTGCCGACGGCTTGGCCTCGCGCCACCCCTCGGGCAATCCCGTGTTCCCGATGATGTTCGTTTCGATAGCTTGCGGCGCCATTTCGGGATTCCATGCCACCCAGTCGCCCATGATGGCCCGCTGCCTCAAGAACGAGCGACTTGCGCGCCCCGTGTTCTACGGCGCCATGGTGGCCGAAGGACTCGTTGCCCTGATATGGGCTGCCGCCACGATAGCATTCATGGGCAGCTACGACCGACTCGCCGCCTTCATGGCCGATGGCGGCACGACCGGCCAGGTGGTCAATCAGATAGCCATGGAGTGGCTCGGTGTGGCCGGCGGTATCCTGGCGATGCTCGGCGTTATCGCCGCCCCCATCACCACCGGTGACACGGCGCTTCGGTCGGCCCGACTGATAGCTGCCGACTTCCTCCACCTGCCCCAACGACGACTGTGGCACCGACTGGCATTGTCGCTGCCCCTGTTTGTGTTGGTGTTCGTGGTTATGCTCATCGACTTCAACGTGCTGTGGCGCTACTTCGCGTGGTCCAACCAGACCCTGGCCGTCTTCACCCTGTGGGCAGCCACCGTCTACCTGGCACGCCGAGGTAAGGCATACATCATCACGCTGCTGCCGGCGCTGTTCATGACTGCTGTCAGCGTGTCCTACCTGCTGTTTGCCCCGAACCCCGAAGGCTTCGGCCTCGATTGGTGGGTGGCAATGACGGCCGGCGTAGCCGTAGCCGTAGGACTGCTGATACTCTTTGCCGCGTCGCTGCCCAAGCTGCGCTACTCACAACTCCTTACAGACGATGACAAAAAGTAATCTACATAGTCATACACCATATTGCGACGGACGCTGCACGATGGCCGAAATGCTTGAGGCCGCACACAGCGCCGGGTTCGTCAACTGGGGATTCTCGCCCCATGCGCCCATCTGCGTCGACAGCCCGTGCAACATGACTGCCGCCGACGTCGAACCATACAAGGCCGAGGTAGAGCGCCTGCGGGCCCTTTATCCCGACATGACCATACTGACAGGTATGGAGGTCGACTATATCGACGCCGGGCACGGACCGGCATCGCCCGAAGTCGAGGCTTACGGCCTGGACTACGTGATAGGCTCGGTGCACTTCGTACCCAACCAGGACGGCGTGCCTGTCGACATCGACGGCTCGCCCGAACGCTTCCGCGAACGTCTCGCTACCCACTTCCGCGGTGATCTGGACTATGTGGTGCGCACCTTTTGGTCGCAGACCATGGCCATGATAGCTGCCGGTGGCTTCGACATCCTCGGACACCTTGACAAGGTGGCTCGAAACGCAACCACCGTGCGACCGCTGCTCGAACAGGAGCCGGAGTATCGCGCGGCCATCGATGCGGCTATCGATGCGGTCATCGAGGCCGAGTGCGCCATCGAGATAAACACCAAGCAGCGAGCCTCGGCGGGTCGCTACTTTCCCCATCCGCGCCATTGGGCACGCATCGCCCGCGCGGGACTTGCCATGCCGATAGACAGCGACGCCCATACCACAGATGCAGTTGATGCCGGAATGGCAGACGCCGCCGACCTGTTCCGCGTCATCACCGAGATGGATGCCAACGAGGCCGAGCGCATCGACTACAACGGCTCGACGGCCATGCGCCGGCTTGACCGCACAACAGCCCTGGCCCTGCTCGACGACCCGGCCGGCATTCCCCGACAGCTGTACGCCGAGGTGGCTACCCCCTACGCCCTGCAGCTCCTTGAGGATAAATGTATTGTAGATTACGGAACCTTAGAACAGTAATATTATGGCAGTTATTAAACAAGTAGTAGGGACGCGATTCATCGCGTCCGCGACCGCCAAAGTCAGATCGCGATTCATCGCGTCCGCGAATACTGTAATGGCTCTTTTGTTGCTTGTGCTCGGTACGGCCTGCGGCGATGCGACCCGCGACAAGGTGCTGATGGTCAGCGTGGAACCTCAGCGAGCATTGCTCGAAGAGATAGCCGGCGACCGTTATGATGTACAGACGGTACTGACTCCGGGCTCGAATCCGGAGACATTCGAGCCGGGTATGCAGACCCGTCGCAACCTGGAGACCGCCGCGGCGTACTTCACCACCGGGCAGTTGCCGTTTGAACACGCCCTCGAAGACGTGCTGCCCGACGGTGTGCGGGTGGTCGACACATCGGCCGGCATAGACCTCGTGTACGGCACGCACGACCATGGCCACGATCACGGTGACCACGATCACGGCGGAGCCGATCCGCATGTGTGGACGTCGGTGAAGAATGCCCGCATAATGGCACGTAACATGTACGACGGACTCGTCGAACTTGACCCCGAAGGACGCGACTACTACACCGAGCGCTTCGACCGACTCGATGCTCGCCTTGACAGCCTCGACCGAGCTTTTGCCGCGCAAGTGGCAGCCTCGGACGCACCCAAAGCGTTTGCCATCTGGCACCCGTCGCTAAGCTACCTGGCCCGCGATTACGGGTTGGAACAGGTGGCCGTGGGCTATGAAAACAAAGAGATGCCTGCGGGAACACTGCGCGAGGTCATTGAGGAGGCGCGCGAACACGGTGTGCGCGTGTTCTTCTTCCAGCAGGAGTTTGACAGCCGACAGGCCGAAACCCTCAACAAGGAAATGGGCACCGAACTTATAACCATCAACCCGCTCGATTATGGCTGGCAAAAACAGATTGAACAAATTGTGTCCGCATTGTGCCGCTGACCACCGCGACTACCAGGGCGACTGCGGACGCCGGGCACTCATCACGCTAACCGATGTGTCGATGGGGTGGGACGGTCGCCAAGTGCTTGACGACGTGAGTCTTACAATCCGCGAAGGCGATTTTATAGCTATCACCGGCCCTAACGGTGGCGGCAAAACGACCCTCCTTAAGATTATATTAGGTTTGCTGAAACCCTCACGCGGCAAGGTGGTGCGCGACGTGGCCGACCTCAGAATCGGCTATCTGCCGCAGAAAAACATGATTGACAGCCACTTCCCGGTGTCGGTCAGCGAGGTAATCCAGTCCGGACTGCTTAGTATCAAGGGGCTTAGCGAGGAGGAGCGCTTCGAACGATTTGCCCACACCATCGTTGACATGGGCCTCGATAAACATGCTTTCAAACCGATAGGGACGCTGTCCGGCGGTCAGCTGCAGCGCGCTTTGCTCGGCCGTGCCATAATCTCGCGCCCCGACGTGCTGGTGCTCGACGAGCCCCTCAGCTACATCGACAAGCGGTTTGAGGCAAATCTGTTCAAACTCGTTGCCGAACTGGCCGAACACACCACCATCGTGCTCGTCAGCCATGAGATGGGTACCATTGCCGGCATGGCCAACCGTCATTTTATTGTCGACCAACGCCTGCACGCCTGCTCGGCCCACCACCATTTTGTCTTCTCAGACTGCGACGAATGACCATATCAAGACAATTTCTAAAGCAGTCGATGTTACCGGTGGCGCTCATAGGAGGCGCGGTTTTCTACCAATGGATGGGGTATTTGACCTTCCTGTCGCCTTACCTCATCTTTGCGATGCTGTTCATCACCTACTGCCGCCTGGAGCTGAGGGATTTCCGCCCCGAGCGGTTTCAAGTGGTACTGTTAGGCGTTCAGATGGCCCTGGCGGCCGTGGTCTACTTCGCCCTGCTGCCCTTCAACCATACAGTGGCCGAGGGCGTATTTATATGTGTGTTTATCCCTACGGCCACGGCTGCGCCCGTCATAACGGCCATGCTCGGCGGCAGCATTAGCCGCGTAGCGACCTACTCGCTGATATGCAACATCTTTGTGGCCGTGACAGGTCCGGTGGTACTCGCCGCCGTCGGCGACCATGCCGAGTACACGTTCCTGCAATCGTTAGGGCTCATCATGGCCAAGGTGTTACCATTGCTGCTGTTGCCGATAGTGTGCGCGATGGCCGTGACGCGGTTTGCTCCTCGCTTACACAAGGTACTGGTACATAATCAGTCCATCTCGTTTTATCTGTGGGCGGTGGCGCTGTTTATCATCGTGGGTTCGTGCGTAAGCTTTGCCATCAACCATTGGTCGCCCGACGAGTCGGTGCCCATGGCTGCGCTGACCATCGGCGCACTCGTGGTGTGCCTGGCTCAATTCAAGATAGGCCGCATGGTAGGCCGTGCGTATGGCGATCCCGTGTCGGGTGGCCAGGGCCTCGGCCAGAAGAATACCGTGCTGGCTGTGTGGCTTGCATTGGCCTACATGAACCCCATCGCGTCGATAGCACCTGCCGCCTACATAGCGTGGCAAAACATCATCAACTCGTGGCAGCTGATACGCAAGCATTAAGCCGGTTACGCCTGCGAGATGTGAACGTCCATCTGCGGGAAGGGGAAGTGGATGCCGGCCTTGGGTAACTCGTTGTAAATCCGCTCGTTGATTTCGTAGTACACGGGCCAGTAGAACTCGGTGCGGGTCCACGCGCGCGCCTTGAGGTCGACGCTCGACGAGTTGAGGTTGTCGAGCGACACGGAAGGCCCGCGGGCAATCTTTTCGACCGGCACCTGACGCTTCTTGGCAACCTTTTCGCGAACCTCGTTAAGCTTTTGACCAACAGGATGATGGCGGCTGAATATGCGGCGGTACCACGGGCGACGGCGAACAGTGCCTGTTTCCTCGTCGACATACTCGTCCTCGTCGGCATCGGCGGGTAGCGGACCGTTGATTTCAGCGGCGCCTCGCATAGCGCGGTCGTCCTCGATATAGAGCTTGACCAGCCGATCGTCCTCCTTGAAGATGTTGAGGATAGCCTCGCGAGCCGTCTCTACATTGTCGCCGTAACTGATGGATACCGTCCATTCGACACGACGGTAATCCTCTCGCGACCAGTTGTTTATCGAACCGGTGGAGAGACCGCCGTTGGGCAGGATTATGGCCTTGTTGTCGTAGGTGTTGATGATGGTGTGGAATATTTGAATCTCGCGCACATAGCCCGCATAACCCTGCGTCTCGATGTAATCGCCTACCTTGTAGGGCTTTAACAAAAGGATTAGCACGCCGCCGGCAAAGTTTTGCAACGTTCCGCTCAGTGCCATACCGATAGCGACACCTGCGGCGCCGAAGATGGCGATGAACGACGACGTCTCGACACCCATGATGCCTATGACGGTGACAATCAGGATGAAGTACAACACTATCTTGACCATCGACAGCACGAACGTCATCAGCGACCGGTCGACGTTGCGGCGCATCATGATGTTCCGCAGCAGGTTGTAGAGCTTGCGGATGATGAACTTGCCGACGTAGAAGACGAAGATGGCTATGGCCAGGTTGATCGAGAACTTGATGAGAGCCTGGACGGCACTGTTGACGAAGTCGTCAAACGGCATGGTGCGCAGATTCTTCAACTCCTCCTTGATGGAGGGTACAGAATCGTTGACCAGCGTAAGTGTCTGTTGTAGGGATAGCATTAACGGATGGACTATTTGTTATACAGGTAGCGGGCAACATCGCGGTACCAAGATAACGTGTTATAGTTGCGGAAAGTTTGCTGTGCCTCGCTGGTGGGGATAAACGTCGACATGCCCGTGAAACGTTCGAGATCTATGAGGTAAAGCTTTGGTGTTGATGCACGGTAGATGACAACGTTATCGTAAGCCTTGTTCCATTCGTGCTCCAATCCTGAATTTAACCCGTTGACTTCGGTAAGGCCGTCAACGTAAACCCCGAGGTCGTAAAACTTGGGAGAATTCGAATCATCGAGAGGTAAATTCCAGAAGTCGTTGGGATTGACGATATTGGATGCACTGTAAATGGTGCGGGTAGCCTCGGCGAGACTCTCCATCTTTGTCAGGTCGAAAACGGAGATGGTGACGTCGGTCAGTACGCCCGGGTTGCCTTGCGTCAGTTCCCAACGTTGCTCATCGGTAAGATTGGCATAATATTCGTATGTATTTCGAGCGGCCCCGACGAGGTCGGCCTGCGGCTTGAACAGTAGCGGCAGGTTCTTGTTGTAAGGCATGCCGTCAAGAGGCAACTCGGAGGGAGAGGCTACCATTCGGTCGACTGCGGGTGCCAATTCGTATGCTACTTCGACGCAACCCATATAGCAGCAGTCGAAGTACACCCAGCTCCACTTCAACGCTCCGAGTACACGGGCGAGAGTTGTTATGTTCATGGTGTGGCCGCGGTCGTCGCCCCATGTCTTTGGTTTGATCGTCGGGCCGTCGTCAACCTGACCGTTCTGTGTCCAACCGAGGGCGTGACTCCACATGATAAGTCCGTAATCCGCGGCCGGGGCATAATTGCGGGCATCGGCAAAAACCTGTAGCATAAAGTCGGAAGATATGGCGTAGTCGTTTCCGGGGTAGGTGACCACAGGCTTTAATTCGCCTGTAGAGAGAAGCTCGTAGAGAACCTGGCTGCCGTCCGAAGCAGCATGGAAGAGCATCAGACGGTTGTTGTCGCCGAGTGCGCCGTTCTTTACCGCAGTCTGCATTTCGGATATGTCTTTTTCATCCCAGTGGTCGGGTCCGGACCCTAAGCTGTTGTTGGCGGCCATATAGACCAGTATCATGCGGTCGGCCGGCTGCTCCGGCTCGTCATTCTTCTTACACGAGGTCATACTGAGGCCGAGGACGGCGAGGAGGAGTATAATAATGCGGGTATATTTCATAATCTTGATTGGTTAGGCTGCAAAGATACGCAAATTTATTGAAAAACGGGTAATTGTAATAAGTAGTGTTATAGATACTGTGAAAGTATCCCAATAAGTATTAAAAAATAAAAATACACACCTCTGAATCCCGCTAAATACGTCGGAAAGGCGTACCTTTGTATCACAAAAATCCTAAGTACAATTTGAATAAACCGATGAAGAAATTTTTCACTACTCTTGCTCTGGCTGCGTTGGCACTGTTGCCCGCAGTTACAATGCGTGGTGCCGATACCCCGCAGAAACATGAGATGCGTTCGGCCTGGGTAGCCACGGTGTGGCGCCTCGACTGGCCGTCAACCGTCATCACCTCGACCGGTAACGAAAACCAGATTACCCGTCAGAAAAACGAAATGATCCGCCTGCTCGACTCGCTGCAGGTGAACAACATGAATGCCGTCAACTTCCAGGTGCGTTCGCGCTGTGACGCTATGTACAAGTCGAGCTTCGAGCCGTGGTCGGCCGACCTGGTCAGCGAACGCGGTCTCGATCCAGGTTACGACCCGCTGCAGTTTGTTGTCGAGGAGTGCCACAAGCGCGGCATGGAGTGTCACGCATGGCTCAATCCCTACCGCTTCGAGTCGGTTATCGAGCAGTGGAGCGGTCTGCCAGGTGACTACCGCAAGGATCATCCCGACTGGCTGCTCGACGTCAAGGGCGCGTCGATTCTCAATCCCGGTCGCCCCGAAGTGACACAGCTCATCTGCGACATCATCGCCGAAATCATTACTAACTATGACGTCGACGGCGTGTTGTTTGACGACTATTTCTATCTGTCGGGCACAACCAGCGACCAGGACGGCGACCTCTACGCCGCTTATAAGGCCGAAGGCGGTACGCTCAGCCAGAATGACTGGCGCCGCGACAACGTCAATCACATGGTTGCTGCTGTTTACAAGACCATTAAGGACATCAAGCCATACGTGCGCTTCGGTGTATCGCCCGCCGGTATCGCCTGCACATCCTCGTCCGTGGCCCGCAAGTACGGCATCAGTCCCTGTCCTACGGGCAGCGACTGGCAGTACAACGATATCTATTCAGATCCTATCGCATGGATCAGCCAGCAGTCGCTCGACTTCATCTCGCCTCAGATTTACTGGACTATCGGCAACGGTACCGACTATGACAAAGCTACCAAATGGTGGTCGGAAGTGGCCAACAAGTGGAACCGTCACCTCTATGTGTCGCACTCCATCTCCTCTCTGACAGGTGCCAGCA
The DNA here is from genome assembly GCA_964572615.1 of uncultured Bacteroides sp. GTDB lineage: Bacteria > Bacteroidota > Bacteroidia > Bacteroidales > Muribaculaceae > CAG-873. Next base: position 19,370 of record CAZNGJ010000013.1, on the reverse strand, counting down.
AGGCCAACGGCGTGACGGGCATCGAGAACGACAAGGTGAACCCTCTGGCCAGCGGTCCCAACAGTGAGTCGTTCGAGGAGTACGCCAACCAGATTCGCCTCAACCGTCAGTACACGCTCAACAACGCCCCCGGCTCGATATTCTATTCGTGCAAATATCTCTATTCGATTGCCCCCTTGTTTGCCCATTACCTTAAGACCACAGTGTTCAACACTCCCGCGCTGATGCCTGCGCTGACATGGCTGCCTGTGGCCAATCCCGGCAATGTGAGCAACGTTGCACGCGCCGGTAACAAACTCACATGGAACGGTCAGGACAACGTGCGTTACACCGTTTATGCCGTGCCTTCGAGTGTCGACCCCGCCAACTTCAGCCGCGACGTCGAATACCTGCTCGGTGTCAGCTACGAGAACTCGTACACCATTCCCGAGAAGTATCTGGCCGGATACAACTTTGCAGTCTGCGTCTACGACCGCTATGCCAACGAGTACAACCCCGTATTCGTGGGTGCTACCGCAGGCACACTGCCCGCTCCGACCCTCGTTTCGCCCGCTACAGGCGAGTCGATAGAGCAACCTTTTGACTTCAAGTGGAATCCCGTCGACAAGGCTACCAACTACATCATCGAAATCAGCGACAAGGACGACATGAGCTCGCTGCTCTACGTCAAGGCCGTGGATGCCACAAGCTGCGGTTCGTCCGAATTCTACCACATGCCCATCCAACAGACTCTCTACTGGCGAGTTCGTGCGTGCGGCAATAACTTCAACGACGGTGTGTCGGCCATTCAACCTTTCGTTGCCCTCAACCTCGAAGTGACCTCGCCCGCTACGGATGCTGTCGACGTTCCTCTGTGTCCCGAACTGACCTGGACATTCCCCGAACGCGATGTCACCATCCAGCTGTCCACCGCCGACGACTTCGCCGCCGGCACAATCTTCTTCGAACAGGCTGCTTCGGGCGGTAAGTTCGTTATGCCCAAGTATGTTCTGGCTTACAGCTCTACCTACTACCTGCGTCTGCTCTACACCCGAAATGGCGAGGAGTGCATATCGCCCGTTGTAGCGTTCAGCACCGTAGTCGGCACACCTGAGATTCCGACCGTCGCCTATCCCATCAACGGCGGCACGCTCTACAAGAACGACAACCTGGCCGTTACCCCCATCGAGGGTGCTAAAGCCATCCGCCTTGAGGTAAGCTCGTCGTCGACTTTCCCTGCCCGCAGCAGCTACATCCAGTCGGCTGTCGACATGCAGAAGTTTGTCGATCCCAAGACTGGTGAGCAGATAGCCCTCGGCTCGAAGAAACTTGTAGACGGGGAGACATATTATGTCCGTGCCCGCGCCCAGTATGCCACCGAGGACGGTTCGGCCAACACCGAATATTCGCCCGTTTCGACATTCGTTTATTCGGCACAGGAGAATGCTGTCAACGACATCACCGCGGATACTCCCGCTGACAATGCACCCGTCGAAACCTTCAGCATCGACGGCCGCAAGGTCACCAACCCCGCCACCGGTGTCTACATCGAGCGCCGCGGCACCACGACCACCAAAATCCTCGTGAAGTAACCCCTCGGAGACTCAACGATACAAACACTGAGAGGGCGTATCGGACCGATATGGTCGCGATACGCCCTCTTTCCGATTTTCAGGGAGGATTATTCGGCGGCGTAGGAGAGGATGGTGGGCGACTGGATGTCGACGCCGTATTCTTTGGCGCGGGCAAGGATGGCGCGGGCCAATTTGGGTTTCAGTTCCTCGGGACAATAGCGGAAATATGCTTCGGCAGCGCGGACATGTGCTGCGTCGGGCATGGGATATTCGCGGCGTTCGGGCAGACCGAATACCGAATCGGGAAGTTCACGACGCTCTTCGTCGTTAAGTACGTCACTCATAGTAATTGTGTGTTTATTAGGTTAGTATAGGTTAAGTTTGCTATATGAATACAACACGACTGGCCTCGGAATGGTTGGCCGGCGAGATATTATTAGCACTTTTTATATAAAAAAGTATGCACATATCGGAGGTATTTGTTAATTTTGCGGTATGAAAACAGTGTGTCCGCAGATTTCAATCCCGAAGGAGGTTCTGGCAGAACTTCCACTCGTGGTGTATCCCGGTGGTATAGACGCAGTTACCGTGGTCGATACGCCGGCCAAGGCCCGTATCGCCCTTCGGGCTCTCAATAAGTGTCGCCACATCGGTTTCGACACGGAAACGCGTCCGTCGTTCCAGCGCGGTCAGGTGAACAAGGTTGCCCTGCTGCAGCTCTCCACCGGCGAACACTGTTACCTGTTTCGACTCAATCGCCCCGGTATCTTCGAGATGGTCAAACCGTTGCTCGAAAATCCGGAGATTATCAAGGTCGGTCTGTCGGTACATGATGACTATAACGCATTGCGACGCCGTGGTGAGATTAACCCCGCCGGCTTCCTCGACTTGCAGGACTATTGCCGCACATTCCATATTGCCGACATATCGCTCCAGAAGATTTTTGCCATCATCTTCGGCGAACGTATTTCGAAGACGCAGCGCTTGACCAATTGGGAGGCCGAACATCTCAACGACTCGCAGCAGATCTATGCCGCCATCGATGCATGGGCATGTCTCAAACTGTACAAATATATTCGCGAGGGCCACTTTAACCCTATGGAGTCGCCCTACGCCCATATCGAGGAAGATTGAGTATGAAACTGAAGCGCTATAATGTCGTCCCGCTGATATTGCTCATTTATTTGGGCGTAATGGTATGGTTGGGTTATCCGGACTATGTGGCCGGCGCAACGTCGCCTCTTCTTTATTTCGGTGGCACTGCATTTACCTTGATAGTCATCGTGTTGTTGCGCTTCAACCTTAAGAAGCGGGTTGAATTGCGCCGCATGCGTCAGCAACAGATGGAACAGACGAGCGATGCGAAACGTAAAGATTAATCACGCTGTCATACTGACTATAATAGTCTGTGTCCTTACAGCGTGTGGTCGACAGTCAGGCTCCACGGTCGACTTTAACGGTGGAGATACCCTGACCACGCAGGCCGAACTGCTGACCATGGTAGACCATGGAAATGGCATAATCGGTGTTACTGTTACCAATCCATGGGATAAATCGCAGGTACTCAGCCGTTACTTGTTGGTGGACACCACAGTTACCCAGGGCGATGTGACGAAAGTCGAGGGCTATACAACTGTCTTAGTCCCTGTAAACTCGGCTATCGTTTATTCATCTGTTCATACCTCGGCCTTCGAGGAACTGGACGCGACGGATGCCGTAACGGGGGTTGCCGATGCCACGTATTTCCGTTCGCCCGAGATACGTCGCCGCCTCGCCGACGGCCGTATTGCCGATATAGGCAACTCTATGTCGCCTTCGCTTGAGAAGATTATCGAGCTGTCGCCCGAAGTAGCCATCGTGTCACCATACGAAAATTCCGGTCAAGGCATCCTCGACAAAACGGGAATCACGATAATCAACATGGCTGACTATATGGAGTCGACACCCACGGCCCGAGCCGAATGGATACTGTTTGTCGGTGCATTGACGGGCAATTTGAAACAGGCGCAAAAGATGTACACAGAAACCGTTTCACGCTACAATATGTATAAAGGCAACGCCGCTTTGTTTGATTATAAACCACTTGTTATTACTGAATTACCATATAGCGGCGTCTGGTATCAACCCGGAGGTGCAAGCTACATGGCGACGTTGATACGCGATGCAGGCGGTCGCCCGCTGCTCGCTGACGACACGAATGCCGGTTCGGTGCAACTCGACATTGCCAATGTGTACAATCTTGGTGGTCAAGCCGATGTGTGGCTCATCAAGAGCGATCGACCTCTATCGCTTGCCGACATCTCGTCGGTATCCCCGCTCATGTCGAAGATCAAGGCTTTTAGCGACGGTGAGGTATTTGTAGCCAACACCTCGGAGGTCAACCTATACGACGACCTCGCTTTTCACCCCGACCGCGTATTAGGCGATTATATCTATGCTCTCCACGGCTTGAAGGTCACCCAAACTGATGAGCCCGAGTACTTCCGGAAGGCGCATTGATTGGTCAAAATGGCATGTAATTTGGTCTGATTAGGAAATACTTTTCTTTTTTAGTAATTATTTGCAATATTAAAAGCTATTGGCTGAACGACAATGGCTAAATTTGCAAATAATTTCACGTCACATTTCTTAAATGTCAATAATCAATCGTTTTTTCGTTCTAATAGGACTTTTATGCCCCGGTATGACGACAGTTGTCGCGTCTGCGCAGCAATCGGCTGTGCCGTCCGACGCACCTTCGGTGTCTGACCAAATGCCGGTGCTTTCTCTCGATCAATGTATCGAGATCGCCCTTAGTACCAACCCCACAATTACAGTTGCCGACCTCGATATCACGCGCGTCGATTACTCCCGCAAGGACGTACTGGCGCAGTTGTTGCCCAATGTGGCATTCGGTGCCAACTATAACCGTATGCTTGCCAAGCAGGTTGCATACATGGACTTCGACATGGGCTCGATCCCCGGAATGGGTGGTGGGAGCGAGGAAGAAGTTGAGGCTGGCTCGACAAGCCGTTCATCCTCGAAGGACAACGGTATCAAGATGGGCCGCGACAACTCGTGGCAATTAGGTTTCCAGGCTTCCATGCCATTGATTGCCCCGCAACTGTGGGCATCGCTCGACCTGTCGGACAGCCAGATAGCTCAGAGTGCCGAGCGAGCTCGTGCATCGCGACTCGATCTGGTCAATCAAGTCAAGACCGCCTACTATCAACTGTTGTTAGCCAACGACAGCAAGCGCGTCATACAAGAGAGTTACGACATGGCCGCGCTGACCTACGACATATATTCCAAGCAGTACAGCGTCGGAGCTGCAAGCGAATACGATGTGCTGCGCACATCGGTAGCGATGAAAAATGTCGAGCCGGAGTTACTCCAGGCCGACATAGCCATTCGCCGCGCCCAACTGCAGTTACGCGTTCTGCTGGGACTCCCCGAGGATTTCACGTTCGATGTCACCGGCCGTTTGTCAGACTACGAAAAGGATATGTACGCGCAGACGCTTGCCATCGACCCGGACTACTCGCTGAACACCACACTCGTTCAGAACACCCTCGAGATGCGCACTCTCGATCAAAGTTTACGCGTAGCCAAGATGGCCTGGTATCCGACTCTCGCACTGACGGCATCGTACAACTGGACTTCGTCGTCGAACGGCAACCCCTTCCGTGGCCTGCGCTGGAGTCCATACTCGGTTGTCGGACTGACGCTCAACGTTCCCCTCTATCAAGGCGGCGCCCGTATCAACAAGATACGTCAGACCGAGGTGCAGGTTGAACAGATGCGGCTCACCCGCGAAAACCTGGAGCGCACCGTGGCCATGCAGGTCGATTTAGCTGTAGACAATATCTCGCTGAATGTAAAGCAAATAGCATCTAACAGCGAGAGTGTCGGTCAGGCCGAGCGCGCTCACGACATCATGGCCAAGAGTTTCGAGATAGGAGCAGCATCCTACCTCGACCTGCGCGACGCCGAACTGGCACTGACGCGCACACGTCTTACTTATTATCAATCGATTTATAACTATCTGGTGGCCCGCAGCGAGCTTGATTTGCTTCTCGGTCGCGAATAATCATTATATAACATCATGAAACTCCGAAATCTCATCTATCCCTCGGCAGCCGTGCTCTTGGCCGGCTTTTTGATTGTGTCGTGTGGCAAAGGCGAAAAGCAACCGACGCAAATGGCAGCTGACGCCGAAGACGAACTGCCCATCGTTGACATCGACGTCGTTCAGGCTGAGGATGTAGCCCAGACCAAGCAATATACAGCCAATGTGGAGGCATTCAACTCGAACAACATATCGCCGGCCACCATGAATCGCATCAAGACTATCAATGTCGAGGTTGGCGACCATGTACACCGCGGCCAGGTGCTGGCCACTCTCGATCAGAGCGCAGCCACGCAGCTCAAGGTGAACATGGACCAGATAGAGCGCGAGTACAACCGTGCAGTGCAGCTGCTTAACATCGGTAGTGGCACTCAGGCCATGGTCGACCAATACAAGGCGCAACTCGATGCCATTAAGAGTCAGTACAGCAACCTGTTGGAGAATACAGTGCTTACGTCGCCCGTAACAGGCGTGGTGACCGCCCGCAACTACGATCCCGGCGATATGACCGGTCAGCTGCCCATACTCACAATCGGCCAGATTAGTCCCGCCGTTAAAATCATAATAAATATCACCGAGAACGACCTTGGACAGGTGAAAACCGGAATGCCCGTGCAACTGACCTTCGATGCCTTCCCGGGTGAAGAGTTTACCGGCAAAGTCGCCCGTATATACCCTCAGGTCGACCCCGCCTCGCGTACCTTCCAGGCCGAAGTGACTGTGGCCAATCCACAGCAGCGCTTCTTCCCCGGCATGTTTGCCCGCGTGTCGCTCGACCATGGTAGCGCCAACCGCGTGGTCGTTCCCGACCGTGCCGTTGTCAAGCAGACCGGCTCGGGTGGTCGATATGTCTATGTATATAAGGACGGTAAGGTGAGCTACAACAAGGTCGAGGTTGGTCGCCAACTCGGCACATCTTACGAACTGCTTAGCGGAGTCAATCCCGGCGACACCGTTGTCGTGGCCGGTCAGACCCGACTGGCCGACGGTGTGCAGGTGCAGCTCAAGAACGCAGCCAAACAGTGATAGTCAACCGCATTAATACCAATACTTAACTATCCTTTAATTAATAATGAGTATATACGGTAGCGCGGTTCGCCGACCCATCATGACGACACTCTGCTTTGTGGCGGTAGTGATAATGGGTCTGTTCTCGCTCAGCAAGTTGCCTATCGACCTGTATCCCGACATCGAGACCAACTCGATAATGGTGATGACAACATACGCCGGTGCGAGCGCGCAAGATATAGAACAAAATGTGACCCGACCGCTTGAGAATGTGCTCAATTCGGTCGAGAACCTCAAACATATCACCTCGAAGAGCCGCGAGAACATCTCGGTGATAACCCTCGAATTCGAGTACGGCAACGATATCGATGTGATAACCAACGATGTGCGCGACAAACTCGACATGGTCGCATCACAGCTTCCCGACGATGCCGAGAATCCCGTGATCTTCAAATTCTCGACTGACATGATTCCTATCGTGCTCCTGTCGGTGCAGGCCGAGGAGAGTATGCCGGGTCTGTATAAGATTCTGGACGATGCCGTGGCAAATCCCTTGGCGCGTGTCGATGGAGTGGGTTCGGTATCCATCTCGGGTGCGCCGAAGCGTGAAATCCATGTCTATGTCGATCCGGCGCGTCTCGAAGCTTACGGTATCCCCGTTGAGACCATATCTTCCGTCATTGCGGCCGAAAACCGCAACATTCCCGGCGGCTCGTTCGACATAGGCTCCGACACTTACTCGCTGCGCGTGCAGGGTGAGTTCAAATCGTCCGACCAATTGGCCGACCTCGTTATCGGCAGCCATGGAGGCCGCAACGTGTACCTCCGCGACGTCGCTACCATAGATGACAGTTTGGAGGAACGCGCTCAGCAAACCTACAACGACGGTAAGAAGGGCGCCATGATTGTGATTCAGAAGCAGAGTGGTGCCAACTCGGTTGAGATATCCAACAAGGTGCAGAAGATGCTGCCTCAACTGCAGAAACGACTTCCCTCCGACGTCAAGATAGGTGTGATAGTCGACACGTCCGACAATATCCGCAACACTATCGCTTCGCTTGTCGAGACCGTGCTCTATGCGTTGCTTTTCGTGGTTATCGTGGTGTTCTTCTTCCTCGGTCGTTGGCGTGCCACGCTAATCATCACCATCACCATACCTATCTCGCTGATAGCCTCGTTTATCTATCTGGCCATCACGGGCGACTCGCTTAACATCGTGTCGTTGTCGGCGCTGTCTATCTCGATCGGTATGGTGGTCGACGATGCCATTGTGGTGCTCGAAAACGTCACCACCCATATCGAGCGCGGTGCCGATCCCAAACAGGCTGCCGTGCACGGTACCAACGAGGTTGCCGTGTCCGTTGTCGCCTCGACACTAACCCTCATTGCGGTATTCTTCCCCCTGACCCTTGTCACAGGCATGACCGGTGTACTTTTCCGCCAGTTAGGTTGGATGGTTACCATTATGATGATAATTTCGACAGTGTGCGCCCTGTCGCTGACGCCGATGCTTTGCAGCCAGCTGCTGCGACTCAACAACAAGCATGGCCGTCTGTATAACTTCTTCTTCCGTCCTATCAACCGTGGTCTCGATGCTTTCGACAATGGCTACGGAGCGCTGTTAGGGTGGGTGGTGCGCCACAAGATTATCACCATCCTGCTTTGTCTGGGCTCGTTCTTCGGCTCGTTGATGCTGATGAAGGATGTAGGCACTGAGTTCTTTCCCACCAACGACGATGGCCGTCTCGGCGTTTCGCTCGAAACACCTATCGGCACGCGTGTCGAGGTGACGCAGGAGGTAACCGAGCGTCTCGTCGACGAATGGCGTCAGAAGTACCCCGAAATCGACGTTATCAACTATTCGACCGGAACAGCATCGTCCGACAACACTTTTGCTTCGCTCAGCGACAACGGCCCGCACATCGTGTCGATGAATATCCGTCTGTCTGACCCCGGCGACCGCCAGCGAGGTATCGTCGAGATAGCCGGACTGATGCGCGCCGATCTCGCACATTACCCCGAGTTTGTAAAGAGTCAGGTTAATGTAGGCGGCAACCGTGGTGGCGGCATGGGTGGTCAGGCAACAATCGACTTCGAAATCTACGGTTACGATTTTGCCGAGACCGACTCGGTGGCCCGCATGCTCAAGACCGAGCTCGCCAAGATACACGGCACTGCCGACATCATGATTTCGCGCTCGGATTATCAGCCTGAATATCAGGTCGACTTTGACCGTGAAAAGTTGGCCATCTACGGACTCAACCTGCAGACAGCCGCGACATATCTGCGCAATCGTATCAACGGTGCCACGGCATCCAAGTTCCGCGAGGATGGCGAGGAGTACGACATCAAGGTCATGTACGAACCGGGTAGCCGCACTTCGATCGAGGACCTCGAGAACGTCTTGATTTACAACAATGCCGGTGTCGGTGTGCGTGTGCGCGATGTCGGCACGGTTGTCGAGCGCTACTCTCCGCCTACCATCGAGCGCAAGGCCCACGAGCGTATCGTAACGGTGTCTACCGTTGTGCAGGGCGTGCCTATGAGCCGGGTCGTTACCGAGGCTCAGGCGGCTATCGCCAAGATGGATATTCCGCAAGGCATATCTATCGAACTTGCCGGTAGCTTCGAGGACCAGCAGGACTCGTTCAAGGACCTGCTGACTCTTGCAGTGCTCATTATTGTGCTTGTGTATATCGTGATGGCGGCTCAGTTCGAGAGCTACACCTATCCGGGCATCATCATGACCTCGTTGTTGTTCGCTTTCTCCGGCGTATTCATCATCCTCTATCTGACCGGCCATACTCTCAATGTCATGTCGATGATCGGAGCCATCATGCTTATCGGTATCGTCGTCAAAAACGGTATCGTGCTCATCGACTATATTTCGCTCAATCGCGAACGTGGTCTGTCGATACGTCGCTCGGTTATCGACGGTGGCAAGTCGCGTCTGCGTCCCGTTGTAATGACTACGCTGACCACCATCCTCGGCATGGTGCCCATGGCCGTCGGTACGGGTCAAGGTGCCGAGATGTGGCGACCGATGGGTGTGGCCGTTATCGGCGGTCTGACCTTCTCGACCATCCTCACCCTTCTCTTCGTTCCCGTGCTATACTGCGTATTTGCCGGTGTCGGTGCACGTCGCGCACGTCGCAAGTTCCACAAATCGCTCAACAAAAAGCCCACCAAATAATCTCGTTATGAAAGCAGTAATGATTACATACGATCAGGCTCACCACGAGGCCGTGGTGGGCATATTGACCCGTACCAACAATCGCGGTTATACGGCATGGCCGGAAGTGACCGGCCGAGGCACGCGCACAGGCGACCCACATCTTGGGTCGCACGCATGGCCCACCACCAATGCCGCCATCTATGCCGTCGTCGAGGATCACCGCCTCGACGCCCTGCTCGATGCCCTGCGCCAACTCGATGAAGAGCGCCCCCTCCTCGGCCTCCACGCCTACGTCATGCCCATCGACCGCGCCATCTAACCCCTTATGAATTGATGATATGGATGCAAGGCGTTTAGATGAGTTTTTTATTCCGGACAATGAGGTTCGGTTGGCTGAGGAACTCGACTACAGCAGAGTGGATGAGTATATTCGTTCGGCAGAAGCATTTTCGCGCTCTACGTACCAAAGTGTGTATATCATTGACTATTTCAAGCAAAATTTCCTGTATGTTTCGCCGAATCCAATGTTCCTGTGCGGTCTTACACCGGAGCAGGTCATTGAGTTAGGATATAGGTTCTATCTGAAAATTGTACCGGAAGACGAGCTTGCCCTCTTGCTGGACATCAATCGTGCGGGATTTGCATTCTATAATAATCTGCCTGTAGACGAGCGGAAAGACTGGTATATACAATATGATTTCAATATCATCAACCACGGGCATCCGATACTGATAAATCATAAACTGACACCGATAGAACTGACTTCTGACGGTCGGGTGTGGCTTGCTCTCTGCGTTGTCTCTGCGTCAAGTCACACTAAACCGGGTTATATTGAAATGCATCGTGCCGGCTCGCCGGACTATTTCGAGTACAGCCGTGTTACGCGCCGTTGGAATAAAAGAAGTATGCCCGTTCTCACCGATGGAGAGAAGGCTGTAATAAAACTGTCTATCCAAGGGTACACAATGGCAGAGATTGCAGACCAAATATGCCTGTCGCAGGATACAATTAAAAAATATCGTCAGCATATTTTTGAGAAGCTCGGTGTGCGCAATATTGCCGAAGCCATTGCAGCCACAACAAATAATAAGTTGATTTAGTCTCTGTGCGATATCTGATGATGTAGATTAAGTTTCTGAATTGTAGATAAGATAGAATCGCGGGAAATATTTAACGTTACGACCTACTGCAAGATTAGCCAAAATTCGTGCACATATTCGAGCTGCACTGTTTTTAGCTGCGAGAGATTGCTCGCCATTGGCAATTCTTGGTAGTACGACAAACAACCAATCACTGTTTTCGACGTTCCAGAACGTGCAATATCCGGATATGTATTTTGCAGCCCAAAGTCGAAAGTTGTCTTTATTATCTACATCAAGTTTATCTCCGGGCAATAACACCATGGCCGCTCCACCTTCTATGAAATCAAAAGGGTACACGACAGGTATTTGTCTCGTTATTAAGGCCGGATGACCGTCAACAACCAAATCTATTGCCATATCGGCATCTTCGGTAGTTGAGTCCGAATATGCAATCCGGACAAAACCGGTTTCGAGCAGTTCTCTGCCGATTATCTCGGCGAAATCGCTGTTTCCGATTATAACAATCCGGCACTTCTCTATTATATTCCTTTGTTCGTCAGTCATATCTTGATAAATTTGTGCAAATTTATACAAAGACTGATACTTATACCATACACAAAAGTGTATATTTACGGTCTTAAGTGGATATGTACACTTTTGGGTATTGCAAGAGCCTTGCGATAGCCGTAACTTTGTGACTGAAAAAACATCTCAGTCATCAATTCGTCTATATGGAAACTTTTTTGTCCGCACTTATCACTGTGCTTCTTGCTATCCTGCTGCTCATTTGAGCTCGATGCCTTGCGCGTCAAGCCATGCGCGGTAAGCGCGGGCGTTGGCGAGGTGTTGGTTGTAGTCGGCAGTGAAGTCGTGGCGCCCTGTTCCGCCCGGTTGAGCGCACATATATAGATAGTCGTTATGCGGCGCATCGAGGACGGCATCGATCGCCGAGCCGTCGGGGATGCGTATAGGTCCCGGGGGAAGACCCTTAACCTTGTATGTATTATAAGGCGACTCTACCTTGAGTTGGTCGCCTCCGATGCGACGCAACGTGAAGTCGCCAAGTGCATACTTTACTGTCGGGTCGGCCTGCAGGTTCATCCCCTTTTTGAGACGGTTCATGTATAGCCGCGCAATGACGGGGCGCTCGGATGCGTTATTGGATTCTTCTTCGACGATGGAGGCAATCGTGGCGACTTCGCCCGGCGACAAGCCAAGTTGTTTTGCCTTGGCGCGTCGTTCGTTGTTCCAAAAGCGGTTGCGTTCGTCAAGAAGCTTTTGTATGACTTCCCCGGGTTCGGCAGAGGCGTAAAATTCGTATGTATTGGGCCAAAAGGCTGCGGGATATTGAGCCACAGTAAATCCGGCAGCGGGGAGAATGGAGTCGCAGGCTGCCATGAAGTCGGCGTCCGACCAAAGGAACGATTTGGAGATACGGCCGGCTAATTCCGACATCAGGCGGATGTTGTTGAACGTGACGCGCACAGTCGACGATCGGCCCGCCAATATACGACCTGCCACCGACCAAGCTCTGTCGCCTTTCGTGATGGTGTAGATGCCGGCGCCCTTTTCGGGATTGCCCGACCTCAGGGCCCAAATGCGATAGACGTCTGCGCCGAATGCGCCAAGACGCACGGTTAGTGAGTCGCCGATGGCTGTATCGGTTGCACCTTTAGGGATGATGAGTGTTACGGGTTCCGACTCGTCAAATGTGTGGTAGGCAGCGCGGTATGTCCAGATACCCAAAACGATAGCCCCCGCCATGACAATGGCGAGGGTGATAAACAAGCATCGTTTGGTTTTCGATTTGGATTTCTTCATGATAGCTGTGTCGGCGTGACACACAGAGATCGACTTTAGTCGAGGTTGAGCTTGTCGGCGGCGGGATTGCGGAAGTAGAGCTTGCCGTCGATATACTCCTGGGTAGCGATGAGGGTAGGTTTGGGGAGTTTCTCGTAATATCGCGAGATTTCAATCTGTTCGCGGTTTTCGGAGATTTCCTCCAGGTTATCGTTGAGCGAAGCAAACTCCTGCAGTTTCTTTTCGAGATCGTGTTTCATCTCGGCAGCAATCTGGTTGGAACGCTTTGCGATAATGCAAACGGTTTCATAGATATTACCGGTATCCTTCGACAGTTCGATCATGTCGCGGGTCACGGTGTTCAAAGGGGCATTTGTTTTCTTGTAATCCATTGTTATATCTAAGTGTTATGTTTTTTGCTGTGGGTTGCGATCAGTCGTGAGCGTATTTGCTGGCAATCTTGAAGATGTTGTCGGCCTCGGCGCGGTTGGGACTGTCGGGGTAGTTGTTTATGAAGCTGTAATATTCGTCGATAACATCGCCGTATCGTTCGGCCTTGCGTTCGTCGACACTCATGTTGGCTTCCTGGTAGCGCGATTTGAGAATCAGCATCTCCAGTTCTTCCTTATATTTTGAGTAGGGATAGTTCTTGATGGCGTTGCGGGCTACGATAACAGCGCTTTCGTAGTTGTTGCCCATGTAGTTGCCGAGGTTGTAATACAGCTGGGCGTTCTGCAATTCTTTGAGGGTCAGCTTGTCCTGCAATTCGAAGATGGCATTCTGGGCTATCGAAACCTTCTCGCTGCGGGGATAGTAGTCCAGGAAAGCCTGCAACTCCTCGATAGCCTTGACGGTGTCACTTTGGTCCAATTGAGCTTCGGGCGAGTCGAGGTAATAGCCGTAACCGCAGAAGAAGCGAGCCGGTTCGGCATATTTGCCCTTTGGGTAGCGGTTGTAGTAGGTCTGGAAGTAAGCTCCCGAATTGACATAATCCTTGTTCTCGTAGTAGCTCATGGCCAGCAGGTAAAGCGATTCCTCGGCCTTGTTGGTGCCCTTGAATTGAGTGACGCAATCTTTCAGGATTGTCGCGGCCTGCTGATATTTGCCTTCCTCGAATGCGCGCTTGGCATAGTCGAATTTATAATCGGGGTCGGTGCTCTTCTGAACGCGCACATATTCGCCGCATCCTGACATGGCTACGGCCAGGACAGCAAACGACGAGAAGGCGAGGGCTTTGCGGAGTAACTTAAACATCTCGGATAATATCGTGGGAGTTGATGTGTTGAGAAGTCTTGAAATATCGGGACACGCAACCGCGATACGCGCGGGCGTACGTCCATTTGAAATGCAAAGTTAATAACTTTCCGCGGAACAATCAAAAATACCGGCCTCCAAAATGTCCAAAATCTGTTAAAACACCCTTTCTTGCCCCACTTCCACTTTTTTTGAAACCAAAACCGCGGTTTGTTCCGATTTTATCATTACCTTTGCGTAAAGAAACAGCGAAGGTGCTTAACCTTTCGATAACAGCATCGTATGATAAGTCATAAGATCCAAAATATGATTCCTGCCATACGGGAATATATGAAAACCAAGCCGATTTTGAGGGCGTGGTTGTTCGGGTCGTACTCGCGTGGTGAAGAAACTGCGATGAGTGACATTGACATATTAGTTGATTACGACAATTCGAAGGGGACAGTGTCGCTTTTTAAGATGGGTCGCATGCTCATGGATCTGACAGAACTTACCGGGCAACGAGTTGATCTAGTTGACAACTTGGGGTTAGCCGACTATGCTCGTCAATCCGTTGAAAACGATAAAATATTGATCTATGAGAGAGCCAACTAAAGACAAGGGTCGTATAATGCACATGTTGGAGATGGCGCGCAATCTCTGCGAAGCTAATTCCAAACATTCATACCAAGATATAGAAAACGACAGGATTCTGTTCTATGGACTTTCGAAAATGACCGAGATAATAGGTGAAGCTGCTTATAAGGTCACGAACGAATTCAGAGAGAATCATCCCGAGTTGCCCTGGAAAGAAATCATTGGAATGCGTCACATATTGGTGCACGGCTATTTTACGATAAGTACTGAAGTCCTATGGGATGTTATTCAGAATGATATTCCTTCGTTGGTTCCTGTACTGGAAGAATATCTGCGGGAAATGGAATAACAATTTTCTTTTGCACGCTGAAGCCGTTATGTCATGAAATTATTGTAAATTTGCAGATGGTTAGCGATCTGGTTATCCATTTCGCTGTTACATAAAGTATAAAAACCTTATAAAATCCTGAATAACAGTATGCTTACGCAGATTATTAATGGCAAGGTTTTCACCCCTCAAGGATGGGTGGAAGACGGCAGCGTCCTTATTGAGGACACTAAGATAAAAAGTATCCTGAATCATTCCAAACCCGTTGAAGGTGTCGACAAGGTTATTGACGCCAAAGGCAGCTATGTTCTACCCGGCGGTGTCGACATACACGTCCACGGTGGCGGTGGCCGCGACTTTATGGAGTGCACCGAGGATGCTTTCGTTACGGCCGTCGAGGCACACCGCGCCCACGGTACCACTTCGATTTTTCCCACCCTGTCGTCGTCGACAGTGCCAATGATACGCGAAGCTGCAGAGACCTGCGAGAAGCTTATGGCCGACCCGATGAGTGGTGTCCTCGGTCTGCACCTTGAAGGTCCGTACTTCAATCCCAAGATGGCCGGTGGCCAGTTGCCCGAAAATATAAAGACAGCCAAGCCCGAAGAGTATGTGCCTATCGTAGAAGACTTTACTTCAATCCGTCGTTGGGATGCTGCTCCCGAGCTCGAAGGCTCGAAGGAATTTGCCACCTACCTGCGCTCGAAAGGTATCCTGGCCTCCCTGGCGCACACCCAGGCAGCTTGGGACGATGTTTCCAAGGGTTACGAAGCCGGCTTTACCCACGCCACTCACTTCTACAACGCCATGACCGGCAACCATAAGGAAGGCGAGTACAAGCACGAAGGAACCGTTGAGTCGGTTTACCTCATCGATGGCATGACTGTCGAAATGATTGCCGACGGTATCCATGTACCCCCCGTGATGCTCCGCCTCATATGGAAGTCGAAAGGTACTGAGCGCACTGCTCTTATCACCGACGCACTGGCTTGCGCTGCCAGCGATAGTGACACAGCCTTCGACCCCCGCGTCATCATCGAGGACGGCGTGTGCAAGTTGGCAGACCGCTCGGCTATTGCCGGTTCGATTGCCACCATGGACCGTCTCGTCAAAACAGCTGTCCAGAAGGCCGGTATCCCCTTGGAGGACGTGGCCCGTATGGCTTCCGAGACTCCTGCCCGTATAATGGGCGTTTACGACCGCAAGGGTTCGCTTGTTCCCGGCAAGGATGCCGATATAATGATGTTCGACGAGAACCTCGATCTGACCGGCGTTGTACAGATGGGCCGCGAAGTCGAAATAGCCAAAGACTAACCAACCGCTAACTAAATGAATACCGAATCGCAGGACGATGTAATCAGGCTATTGCCCGACTCGGTGGCTAACCAGATAGCCGCCGGCGAGGTGATACAGCGTCCTGCGTCGGTAATCAAGGAGTTGGTCGAAAATAGTGTCGATGCCGGCGCCGGTGCCATAGAGATAGTCATCAAGGACGCCGGTAAGACACTGATACAAGTGGTTGATGACGGCAAAGGCATGTCGACCACCGATGCACGTATGGCCTTCGAACGCCATGCTACCTCCAAGATACGTTGTGCCGACGACCTGTTCACTCTCCATACTATGGGATTCCGTGGTGAAGCGCTCCCGTCGATTGCCGCGGTGTCGGAACTTGAAGTATCATCGCGCCGCGATTGTGACGAGTTGGGCACAAAACTTATTATCCGTGCGTCGCACGTCGACTCTCAGGAGCCGGCGACGGCGATGAAAGGCACGAATATAAAGGTCAAAAACCTGTTCTACAACTTTGTAGCCCGTCGCCGTTTCCTTAAGAAAGACAGCATCGAGCTTAGTCATATCATACACGAGTTTGAGCGACTCGCATTGGTGAATACCGACGTGTCGTTCAAGCTGTCCTCCAACGGCGTAATGCTCCACTCGTTGCCCCGCGGCCCGCTGAAAGACCGCATAACGGCGCTCTTCGGCAAGACAGTCGGCACGAACCTTATCCCCGTCAAGACCGAGACATCGCTTGTCAGCATTGACGGGTTTATCAGCCTGCCGTCGGCGGCGCGTCAGCGTGGCCAGCGACAGTTCCTGTTTGTCAACGGCCGCAATATGCGTCACCCGTATTTCCACCGGGCCATTCTGTCGTGCTATGACAACCTGATAGCCAAGGATGTACAGCCACATTACTTCATCAACTTTAAGGTGGCTCCCGACCGAATTGATGTCAATATCCACCCGCAAAAGCACGAAATCAAGTTCGAGGACGAACAATCGATATGGCAGATACTGACAGCGGCTGTTCGCGAGGCGTTAGGTCGTTATGGTGTCGGCACAGCCATAGACTTCAATACCGCAGGCGCACCCGATATACCGCCATTGGTCGAAGGACAGACTCCGCCCGACCTCCGCGACCTGACCGAGGGCATAGACGACGGTTACAACCCGTTCGAGTTGGCACGTCAAACCAAATCGGATGCACGTCCGGCCGGTTTCAGTCACACCAAAACTGACACTCGCGGATGGCAGGATCTGTATGCGTCGATCGACCGTGCGCAGCACCCTGTCGTGCCGAGCCGGATGCCTGACCCCGAGCCAACTCCAATGCCCGAGCCATCCCTGATGCCCGAGGAAGCAGCCACGCCGGCCAATGCCGGAGCGCCGCTTGTGCAGCTGCGCAGTAAGTATATAGTCACGGAGACCCGCGGGGGCATACTGCTTATTGACCAGCATCGAGCGCATGTTAACCTGTTATACAACGCTCTTTTGGCTGAGAGCCGCAAAGGCGCAGTGGCTTCGCAGGCATTGATATTCAATGAGCCCCTCAACCTTGAGCCCGACGAGCAGGTGATGCTCGATTCGTCGATTGACCTCATCGAGCGCATAGGTTTTCGGATTGGCAAAGATGCCGACGGACGTTCTACACTCGACGGCGTTCCCGGAACTCTTGGTGCAAAAAATCCCGTCGAGGTGTTACACAATATCCTCGCAGACTTATCGGAATCCGGCATTGATGTCGAGGCCGACGCTATGCAGCGTGTCTTGCTGACAATGGCACGGTCGGCCGCTATGACAGCCGGGCGTCAACTCACCGTGCCCGAGATGGAGCATATACTGTCGTCGTTGTTCCGACTGCCATCGCCGGGTTATACCCCCGACGGACTAACGGTGATCTACCGCCTGACCGACGAACGCCTTGCCGGATTTTTCCAGTAATTGTTAGAGAGAAAAAACAAATAGAGCGACTTCATCACGAGGTCGCTCTATAGCTGTTTTAATATTGAATTAAAACAATTACATAACTAACATAAAACACATTTTTTCATTGTTAATGACTTCTTCCGCGGTACGGCCCCCGGAAAAACTTGTTCCGGAGAGGAGAGTCAGGTCGTAGCCTTAATGAAACCGTCCGGCTTTAATACAGAAGAAGTGAACGTAAAAAATACTAACAATCTATACTAACCCTAAAATTGTAAAACATAACGATGTTTTTCCTATACTTAAACTAACTGATGCGTTTGATTTTTGGTTACGATTTGCGTGTGTTGAACTAAGATTCGATTGGTTGGTTGTTTTTAGAATTTTAATTCGTTAGTTGCAATAAAGGTAAAAAATATTGTAGCAAACCGTTCTCGTCAAGAGGGAGAGGAGAATGACTTTCAATCATCATTCCGGTGACCGGCAAGCCGGGCAGATTCCGTAATGATAATCAAAACGTGATCGGTTAACTTTCGTGTTGGAGAGAGTCGTTGTGTTTTGACGATGCAAAATTACAACACAAAAAAACGAAAACCAAATGTATATAACACTTTGAAAATCACTTTTTTTCTACCTTATGTCTAATATTAAGATTGACAAAGCGTTATGCGCGAAAAACAGTTCACACATTCAGTGTGGAATTTAGGTAAAACTCCAATAATTTTGCTATTACGCATGCAAACTAAAGTGGCGTTATATCTTATGTGGAGAGGATGTCATGGGATTTGTAATATCTTGTCAATCAGCAATAATAACTAATCCCGCTTAACGTATTTTTCGTAAGTAATGCCCATTTGTTAACATATATAATACAGCATACCCCGCACGTCAAAGCATGGCGTGCGGGGTATGTAATTTCCACTCCTAAAGGGAAGAGGGTTGGGGTCGCCTAATGATTATTCGGCTGCGGATTCGTTGAGGATTTCGAGCATCTTGATAGCCGAAACGGGGATGCGGGTGCCGGGGCCGAAGATGGCAGCCACGCCGGCCTTGTAGAGGAAGTCGTAGTCCTGAGCGGGGATAACACCGCCGGCGGTAACGAGGATGTCCTCACGGCCGAGCTTCTTGAGTTCTTCGATTACCTGGGGCACGAGGGTCTTGTGGCCGGCAGCGAGCGAGGACACACCGAGGATGTGTACGTCGTTCTCGACAGCCTGGCGGGCAGCCTCGGCGGGAGTCTGGAACAGGGGGCCCATGTCGACGTCGAAGCCGCAGTCGGCAT